>NZ_PYHU01000020.1:0-61022 GCF_003989595.1 Alteromonas sp. KS69
ATTCGTGGGGATCCCTCAGACACTGACCCCATTAATTTATTTATTCGCGTTTCGCCGCTTCAGAAAACCAATGCTTGTGACGCTTTTCATCGGCCCAATGCCCTTCAATTGCGACTCGCTCTGCTGCAGAAAAGCCATCATGATCTAAGGCTTTTTCATAAGCTTTGGTGGTAACTTCTTCGTTCACTACCATCGCTTTTAAGATAGCTTTGTCATTAATAAGCCCAGCTATCACCACTTTGCCTTTGGTTAGCACTTTCTTAAAGTCAGCCTCGGTAACTTTATCTTCACCTCTTTGAACCAACATGGTGTTAAGAGCGTCGATATGAGCTTTATGATCGTCTCTGAACGTGGCGATAGTGTCTTTAAGACTTGCATCTTCAATACGTTCAAGAGAGGCCTCATAAGCCGCTAGGGCGTCAAAATCCAAATGACATAATTCTGATAAGACTGTTGATGTTGATGACATGAAATTCTCCTTGTTCTGCCTGTTGAGATAATTTGTACCGAAGTAGTCGCCAAAGAGATTAATATTTTTTAACTTGTCTAGAGGAGATTTTTGTATGGATCAAGGTTGGTCGACTTCATTTGCTTTTCACTATTTCGTACCCATATACAGCGCAACGGAATATTAGAAAGTTATCATTACCGCCCTTATGCATCGTTTTATGCCTGAACGTCACAATGACGCTCATTCACCTTCTCAGAAAAACTACGCGTCTTCAGTTTATGCGTGGGTCTTTTCTATTGTGGTGTCGGTGCTTGTGTTCAGCGCGCCATTTTCAGCCTATTGTGCAAACGATACCGCATCTTTTAATGAGCAAACCCCGCAGGTATCCTTTTCCGACTTCGGGCTTTCTGTTGCTACACGCTTTGGGTTTGCCCAGCACACTCAACCGCAAGATGCCGATTTAGATAATTCAGATGAACATCTACTTCTCTTTGGATATCAAAATCATTTAGCTTTCGTCGATTTCTCGAATGCTATCTTTAGCACTCCTTTTGAATATATTGCCCTTTATTGGAAGGGCATATCGAATCGCGGCCCACCTTCTTCCCTGTAATACCTTACTGATATCACGCGCTGCAGTTGCAGTGCTTCTCAACTTTTAAAGGTTTATTGCAGGATTTTTATGACACGATTTTCATTTCGTGGCCTAGTGTATGCGCTGGTTATTTTACTAGGCCTACTTAGCGCCGCGCCCAATATATTGCCCGATTCACTTAAGCAGCATGTACCGCAGTGGTACAGCCAACACACGCTTTCGCTTGGTTTAGATTTACAAGGGGGCTCTCACTTATTGCTGGAAGCTGATACTGACGCGTTGTTTGCTCGGCAATTAGATACCTACTCTTCTGCGCTTTTTAGTGACTTGAGAGAGCAAAACATTCGCTATGTTAAACATACTTCCAAAAACGCGTTAGCAGTACAATTTACGCTTTCGAACCCCGATGACCTTTACAACGTTAAACAGCGGGCAAATGAAGTGTCGCTGCAATCAGATGGCAGTAGCGCGTTGCTTCTGACACAGCAGGGCACTGCTCCAAAAGGTATCAGCCAAAAAGGGAATGTGATTAACCTTTCTCTAGCCCTTACTGAGGAATACCAAGAAGCAGTAGTAAAAGATGCGATTAATCGTAGCCTTGAAGTGGTTCGCAAGCGACTTGACGAGACTGGCCTCACAGAGCCAAGTGTAACCCGCCAAGGTAGCGATGCTATTTTAGTGCAAATGCCCGGTATTTCAGACCCAGCAAGTGTAAAAGCCTTACTAGGTACTACAGCGCAAATGCGTTTTCACTGGCAAACGCAGGTGAAAAATAGCGAGAGCTTTACTCGGGCTGACATTAGCGGCAGGCAGTACTTACTTGAAAAGCATGTCGCGCTAGAAGGTGAGCATATTACCGACGCAGCAGCAGTGTTTAGCCCTGAAACCAGCCAACCCGTGGTGACGTTTCGTTTAGATAACGATGGCGCTCGACAATTCGCTACCATGACAAAAAACAATATTGGTCGCGTGTTAGCGGTAGTGCTAGATGACACGGTCGTCACGGCGCCGGTTATCAATAGCGTTATTTCTGGGGGCAGAGGCGAGATTACCGGTAGCTTTACCATGAGCGAAGCGCAAGACGTGGCACTGATGCTCCGTACTGGCGCATTACCTGTACCGCTGCATATTATTGAAGAGCGCACAGTAGGGCCGGATTTAGGTAGCGATGCTATTGAAACCGGCGTAAAAAGTGGCATTGCGGGGGCGCTGGGTGTTTTAGTCTTTATGGTGGGTATTTACGGTCGCTGGGGCGCAATTGCGAGTGTTGCGCTTACGGTGAATATGGCGCTGGTATTTGGTGTGCTTACGTTGTTTGGCGCCACACTTACTCTGCCTGGTATTGCTGGGCTGATACTCACTATGGGCATGGCGGTAGATGCAAATATCCTTATTAACGAACGTATTCGTGAGGAAACGAAAAAAGGCAGGCCAGCAGGTAGTGCCCTGAAAATTGGTTTTGATAAGGCGTTTGGTACTATTGTTGATTCAAACTTCACAACCCTTATTGCCGTTAGCTTATTGTTTGTTTTTGGTAGTGGACCAGTGAAAGGTTTTGCCGTCACTATTGCAATAGGCTTGATAACTTCACTGTTTACTTCGGTGGCGCTTACTAAGTTGCTTATGCAGCGAGCAACAAGAAAGCATCAAAGAGAGCCAATCAATTTATCTTCGCCATTGTTAACCATGGCGGATAAATTAGGGCCGTTTAACTTTCTAAAATCTAAAAAGATAGCTTTGAGTGTTTCACTGATATTAACCCTGTGTTCCATGGCGTTCTTCTTTAAACCTGGCTTGCAATACGGGGTAGACTTCACCGGCGGTACCATGATGGAAATTTCTGCGCCTCAACTTTCTACTGAACAATTGCGCACAGTGCTAAAACAACACCATTTTGAAGACATTGCTATTCAAGAATATGGCGCCGAAAATCAGTACTTATTGCGTGCGCCCGTATCAGAACAATCGAACACTGTACCTATTGCAGAAGCTAATGCCGGATCCAGTACCGTAGCCACGCAAGGTAGTAATATCGAAGCGCTAAAACAGGTGATACAAGACGCCGACAGTACCGTGATATTCAACAAGGTTGATGTTGTAGGCCCGAAAGTAAGTGATGGCTTTGCCGACTTGTCTATTCTAGCTTTGCTTATTGCTGGTGGTGGAATGTTGGCCTATTTGTGGTTTCAGTTTGAAGCGCATTTTGCTACCGCCGCCTTACTTACCGTGCTACTTGATTTAACCAAAACTATTGGCTTTATTGCCTTAACCGGTATTGAATTTAATCTTACCGCAGTGGCCGCGCTACTGGCCTTAATAGGATACTCAATTAACGATAAAGTGGTAGTGTTAGACCGCGTAAGAGAGTTGCTGCGCATTAGTCCAGAGCGTTCCCTGGCCGATATTATCAACGAAGCGGTAAATAGCACGCTAAGCAGAACGGTATTTACTTCGTTAACCACACTGCTTGCTTTGCTACCGATGGCGCTAGTAGGGGGAGATGCAGTTAACAGTTTTGCCGTACCCATGGTATTTGCAGTGGTTATTGGCACCTCATCGACCTTGTTTATTACTTCATCGTTACTTCACATGCTGGGTAAACGTAGAGAGCAAAAAGGGAAGGCTCAACTTCGTCCTACTTCTGAGGAGGTGAAAGCGTCGCTGGCACATATACCTTAACCGCTCAAATCGAAATTGGTGGAGCGGTGAAATACCGCTTTGCTCATTTCATCTGTATACTGTTATTACTAAGTTAAAGGGAGATAACGTGTGTTTGCTGTAGACCAAATTATTCTACTCAGTGCTTTGTTAGCTATATTTGGCGTGTTGGTCAGCAAACTGTCCCCCCGTTTTGGCGTGCCGGTATTGGTCCTCTTTTTAGGTGTGGGCATGCTGGCCGGTGAAGATGGTATCGGTCGCATTTCTTTTGATAATGCCGATGCTGCCCATTCCATTGGTACCTTTGCACTTATACTTATCCTGTTCGATGGCGGCCTTCAAACTTCAAAGAAGTCTATAAAACGGGCGTGGAAACCCGCCGCATTGCTGGCATCATTTGGTGTGGTAGGTACAGCCGCCATAACAGGCGTAGCAGCTATGTATATTTTAGATTTGCCACTCTATCTAGGTCTGCTTCTTGGCGCGATCGTAGGGTCTACTGACGCCGCAGCTGTCTTCTCTGTAATGCGCAATGCGGGCATTACTATCCCCTCTAGGATAAAAGCGACGTTAGAGCTTGAGAGCGCATCAAACGATCCTATGGCTATTTTCCTCACAATCGGATTAATTACCCTAATTCAAGACAGCAGTACTAAGGCGTCTGATTTAGCGTTGTTGTTTATTAGTCAAATGGGCGTGGGAGCCATTACAGGTGCTTTGGTAGGTGGCCTAGCGGTTGCACTGTTTAGGCGCGTAACGCTTATGGCGATTGGTTTGTATCCAGTGTTTGTTATGTTATTCGGGGTCTTGGCCTTTGGTTTAGCCTCGAATTTAAATGGTAGCGGATTTTTGGCGACTTTTATTACCGGCGTAATTGTGGGTAATAGCCGATTTTCCTATCAACGAAATACCTTTGTATTCATTGATGGCTTGGCTTGGTTAAGCCAAATAGCGATGTTCGTTATTTTGGGCTTGTTGGTTACCCCTTCTGAGCTTCTACATACTTGGAAAGAAGGCTTGTTGATTGCGGTAGTACTTATTTTTGTGGCCCGGCCGCTGGTGGCAATGCCTTTGTTATTGCTCAGTCGGTTTTCATTTAAAGCTTCAGTGCTTATTTCTTGGGTAGGACTTCGTGGGTCTGTGCCTATTATTCTGGCAATTTTTCCACTCATTTTTGAATTACCCAGCGCCGAGCTTATTTTTAACGTGGTGTTCTTCATTGTGATGATTTCAGCCTTACTGCAAGGGGCAAGTTTACCCTTTGCTGCGCGCAAATTGGGGTTGGTGCTAGAAAACCCCAGAGGCGAATCGAATACGCTAGAAATTGTTAAAGTGGCTAAAGACAAACGGGAGCTAATTGAAATAGTGCTTCACGCTAGGTCAATTTCCACCGGGAAATGTATTTCAGAGTTGGGGTTACCCGAAGACACCGTTGTGGCGTTAGTCGCCCGTGGTGAAAGTACGCTTATCCCCAAAGGAAGCACAGTATTACGAGCAGAAGATCAGGTTTTTGTGATCACAAAACTGCTTGATAAGAACACGGTTGAAACATGCTTTTATGGTGATACCTAAAAGCTCACATGTGGTTGTCGCTATATGAGGCATCTTCATGTAGAATGCGCCGCGGAGTTGGCCAGGCAATCGCCGCTTTCGTAAGAAAGGGGAGGAAAGTCCGGGCTCCAAAGGGCAGGGTGCCAGATAACGTCTGGGCGGCGCGAGCCGACGACAAGTGCAGCAGAGAGAAGACCGCCTAAGCCAGCAATGGCCGGTAAGGCTGAAAGGGTGCGGTAAGAGCGCACCGCACACCTGGTAACAGGTTGTGGCAAGGTAAACTCCACCCGGAGCAAGACCAAATAGGATCCCTTAACGTGTGGCCCGCATGGGGATCGGGTAGGTTGCTTGAATCAGTGAGTAATTGCTGATCTAGAGGAATGGTTGCCCACGACAGAACCCGGCTTATCGGCCAACTCCACCTTTAGTGCAAGAGATTGGAAGAAGAAAATTAGAGGAACTTCTACTATGGAACCTATCGTAACTAAGATTATTGCTGTCGCAAAGGATGAGGGAGCATACTTGGCTGAGTGGATTTTTTATCATCTCTACAAAGGTTTTGATGAAATAGAAGTTCTAATTAATCGCACTACAGATCCTAGTAGAACTATAATTGATAGGATTAATAAAACCTATCCGCAAGTTTCTTTTACTAATGTTGATTTTGTTGATTGGGTTCCTGGAGCAGTACATCAAAAATTTCAACAAATCGCTTATGCTAGCGCGTTAGAAACGACTATAAACTCTTCTGAAAATCAAACCACCCATGTAATGTTTTTAGATATCGATGAGTATTGGGTTCATGAAGATTTTTCGGTTTCAATTTCTTCTTATTTAAACCAAGTTGGTTCGGAGAAAGCCATTTCATTTTGTTGGTTGAATGAGCATCCTAGCGACAAGCCTTTTACTTACCTTGATAAAACGCTTAAAGGGAATAGATCTCAACTGGTTAAATCTATTTTTCCTTTGTCTCGTGGAATGAAAAAAGTACAACTGCATCAACCTATTTTAAAAACTGGCAGATTCGTTAACGCTGATGGTTCTCGATGGGAAGCTTCCGATAGCTCTTCAGAACAGTCTATACATTCGATTTATAAACCTGCTTTCATATGCCATAGGCTTTATCGGTCACCTATGGAATATACATCTACCTTAATGAAAGGAAATATTCGAGGCGGGGAGATTCCTTTTAAAACAAATCGTCACGGGTTACCAAACGGAACATTAATTCCTCAAGTATCATTAGAAATGGACCATATGAACTGGGTTGAATATGAAAATGAGAGAGACGATTTTATTCGAAAATTAGATTTGCAGTCACTTATAGATGATTCTAGAGAATTTGTAAAAGAGCGTTATGATGCCTCTGTGGATACTTTAAGGAAGTTATTGCCAGTCCATCACAAACAATTAATTAAGTTATTTTCAAATGTAGAATGTGAAGAAGTAGAGGCTACCTTTAGTGCATATCATGATGAATTGATACGTTCTTTCGAAGAGCAAGTAGAGAAAGTCAGAGATTTAGCTCTCCTTGTAGAACAGTATAGTACGGTGGAGGCTCTCAGAATAATGGAGATAGCGTTGAGTTTAAGGCCTGATGGACCAAAGATTAAAGCTAAAGTTATGGCATACAGAGAAAAATTAGATATATAAAATTTAGAGAGTATTATAAATATAGCATGTATTTTCAGAACCCGGCTTATCGGCCAACTCCACCTTTCTTTTGAGTAAGTGAAGCGTCTGCTTCACTTGCCATTCCCATCAGCTAAGCTGCAACTTGGCTTCAGTGCTTTTTTCAGTCCAGTAGTCTACTTTTTCTAATAGGTCTTGAACATCGAAGGGTTTACTCAAATAGTCGTTCATGCCAGCGTTAAAACAGTCTTCTTTATCACCTTTCATGGCGTTCGCTGTAAGTGCAATGATGGGGGCATTAACATATCGCTCGCCGGCTTCACCGCGTCGAATACGGCGAGTTGCTTCAAAACCATCCATGTCGGGCATTTGGCAGTCCATCAATATTAAATCAAAAGTCACTTTCATTTTCTTTAGGGCTTCTAATGCTTCTATACCCGATTTCGCACTCAAGGTTTTGTGGGCACTTAAGTGCTGCTTCACAATGACCTGATTGATGTCGTTATCTTCAACGATGAGAATTTTACGTTTTTGAGTTACCGTATTGTGGTTATGGGTTTTACTTCCTTGGAGTGTAACTAAGCTGTCATCACCTTCTTTTAGCATGATATTGAAAGTGAATGTACTTCCTTCACCTTTCTCACTTTCTAAATGAATTTCACCATCCATAAGCTCACACAACTGTTTACTGATAGAAAGCCCAAGGCCCGTGCCGCCAAATTTGCGGGTTGTAGATAGGTCTTCTTGGGTAAATACATCAAAAATTCCTGCTTGTTTGTCTTTCGCGATGCCTATCCCTGAATCTTTTACTGCGCAGGTTAAGCGAAGCTTGTCGTCGTTGGTATGTTCTAAGGTGGTAGTTACGTCAATTTCACCTTTCTCAGTGAATTTAACCGCGTTACCAATCAAGTTAGACAAAATCTGCCGGAAACGAACAGAGTCTCCAATGACTACGTGAAAGCCTTGTAGGTTAAAATGAAAATGCAGACGTAGTCCTTTTTCTTGACATAAAATGGCGTATTGCGACTGCAAGCTTTCAAGGGTTTCTAGCAAATCGAAGGGTTGATCATCAATTTGAAGTTGCCCGGCCTCAATCTTAGAAAAATCAAGAATGTCATTAACAATGTGCAGTAGACCTTGAATGCTGAACGTAGCAAGCGAGAGGTAATGTTTTTGCTCATCGTTTAATGGTGAATTCGTGAGCAACTGAAGTACGCCAGAAATACCGTGAATAGGCGTACGTATTTCATGGCTCATACTGGCAAGGAAGCCAGATTTCATATGCGCTGACTCTTCCGCCTTTTGCTTCGCGTCTTGTAAATAGCGCTCTGCTTGGCGTTGCTGCGTAACATCCTGTTGAAAGCCAATGTAGTGTGTGACTTCGCCGTCAGACTTTACTGGCGTGAGGATGAGTTTGTTATAAAAAGAGGCACCGTCTTTACGGTAATTAAGAATGGTGGTTTCAATTGGCTCGCGCTTAGCGATAGCGCTGCGTATTAGTGCGGTGGTATTGCTATCAGTACCTTCACCTTGCATAAACCTGCAATTTCTACCAATAATATCTTCTTTATTGTAACCAGTAAGGCGATTGAACGCATTGTTAACATAGATAATTGGTTGACCCGTACGCTTTATATCCGCAATAACAATAGAGACCGTGGCTTCATCCATGGCGTGATTAAGAATTTGCACATGACTTTCTAGCGAACGCTGAGTGCTATAGTCGACCCCTACGAATATAGCGCCTCTGATGTTATGGTTAGCATCTTCAAGCGGCGTATTGGTCCATTTAATATGCTTTTCCAATCCGTCTTCTACCGAGAAATGTTTTAACTCTCCAGAAGGTTTATTAATGAGCTTATTGAGTATGTACTTAACCGTACCTTCACGCTCTCCGTATTGATCTTCACAAAAAGCATCGAACCGTTTGTTGCTTAACATCACGCGATGGTTTTCATCTACCACTAAGAGCATATCTCCCATCGAATCAATAACATTAGAAAACTGTTCGTTCGATAAAGACATTTCCGCAAGGTCAGAAATTAAGGTATCAAATGCACTGCGAATATTGGCTAATTCTCTAGCCTCTTCTACAATCACTGACTCTTGTGAGTCGGTATCTTTAATACGGTTAACTATATCTTTATAAAGGGCTGATAAGGTGTTCTCTGCAAGTAGTGCAGTGGTTCGAATCATGTGAAAATTAACTAAGATAATACCTACAATAATGGCCAGCATGAGTAGCGCCAACCAATACAAGCCTTTCAGAGCATTGCCGATAGGTTTAATGCTATACAGGGTTAAGTTTTGATAGCGCGAGTCTTGCAACACATAGCCCATGGTGTCGACATCACTAAACGATGTACCGGGAATAATAAATTCCGGCTCACTACTGAAAAGTACTACGCCATTTTGTTCAGTAACAATCTGGTTAGTTAGCCTTGGGTAGGGGGCTAGCAAGTCTTGAAGGCTCTCTACATACATAACCAGCGCACCTTCTGCTGCACCACCTAAAAGTACTGGGACAGAAAAAAGCACGCCATTGTGAGAGATTGAAGAAAATGAAAGAGACGCGCCTAGTGTTTTTTGTTGCCACGCAGTATCCAGTTTTTCAGAAATAGAATGACTCCAGTTTTTCTGAATAACCATTTCGCCGGAAAAGTCGTACAACGCAAACTCCACATTACGGGTTTGGGTTAACTTTAACGACCTAAAGAACATGGGAAGATAATTATCACGCTGCTCTAAATCTACCAGAGAATTAATAATGATATCGTTAGATGCAAGGTCAGCTAACTGCCGAGTGGTATCATTAACGATGAAAGAAAGGTCTTGCTCTAAGCCTTCAATAGACTGTTGTTGTACCGTTTCGATCTGCTGCTTGGCAAAAAAGAAGGCAAACGCAAAAAGCATTAACGCAACAACTAAAATCAACCCGAACAAACGGGGTAGCATGCTGGTTAATAAGCGCTTTCTAAGCGGTGGTGGCTGAAATTGCATTACTGATTTTCCAGAACGACCAAGTTACCTTTTTTATCAAATGAAGCCATAAAATAGTCCTTAGCCATTAATGCGTCATGCTGTGTGGGTGTAAATGCTGGGTCATAAGTTTTGATTACACCTTCAAAACTCCCCAAGTCTTCTAGTGAATTTCGTAGCGCATCTACATCATGACTGCCTGCTTTTGCCACGGCTTTAGCTAGCATGTTAACTAAATCATAAGCGTGCGCAATGCCTGTTACAGCTGGGATAGATTTAGGGTCTACGAGCCCATACTTACTATGATAAGCTTCTAACAATTGTTGGGCTTTTGTATGTTTTTGATGATCAAAGTGGAAGGTTTGTAATACTGACAAATTAAGTAAGTCGGGCTCAACGTTCAAACGCTCTATAAAATTGCCCGAAGCAATGCCCCAATGGGAAATTACAGGTAAAGCTGTGAGGTTTTGTGCTGCTAATTCGTTTACGACTACTGCCCCTTCAGGTGCGTTGGCAACCAAAATGATGGCTTCTGCTTTGTCTGATTTGATAGCAGATATATCTTCTTCAAATTTTTTCTGCTGCCAGTTAATCCAGCGAGTAGTCGTAATGGTTATCCCCATTTCGGCAGCGGCTAAGGTGAGCGATGCCTCGTTAGAACGACCCCACCCAGTACGCTCTAAAACCAGCGCCACACGTTTAATACCGCGAGAAACAGCATGCTGAATAAGTACTTTTCCCGCCTCTGCATCACGAACTGATACGCGAAATACATTGTTAGGAGCATATTGGTTGTCAACCACTTGTGTACCTGCCGCCCAAGGCACGAGATATAGCAAGTTAAGTTGGTGAATAGACTCAAGCTCGGCTAACGCAACAGGCGTATGCACACCTCCTATTACCGCAATTAAGTCGCCATTGGTGGCGAGCTGTTCAATGTTATGAATGCCCCGAGCAGGGTTGCCTCTATGATCTTTTAAAATGATATTAAGGGGGCGGCCTAGCAATCCCCCCTTTTTATTAATTTCATCTACAGCAAGTTCAACGCCTCGTTTAATGGCTACACCACCGTCCACAGCGACAGCCGAAAAGTCTGCATCTATACCAATATAAAGTGGTGTCGACGCCTCACTGCCGTTAGAGTGAAAACTTAATGCCATTAACGTTAAGAACCAAAATGTGAAACGTAAGCGCATAAAATCTTGAAGTTGATGGTAAGGCTAGTAATTGTATAGCATTAATTGGTTAGTTTTACCTTCCAAACATTATTCTTTCGTCTATCTTTGTTTAATTATTAGCCATGAATAAACCGCACTTTTAGCAAGGTTTTATCACGTGAAGAACAGCGTTAAGTTATTTATAGTACGGCAATTAATGAGCAGATTGACGATCTTGTACAGGAGTGAATTGGTAGTAGCGTTTAAACTCTCGAGAGAATTGAGATAAGCTGTTATAACCCACCGCTTCGGCAGCGTCTCCCACTCGATAACCTAATGCGATTAACTCTCTGGCTTTCGATAGTCTAAATTTCTTTATATATTGAACGGGTGAATCCATTACTACATCCCGAAATGCGCGGTGGAAACCAGAAACACTCATGTTCGCACTAGCGGCAAGTGAGTCTACGTTTAACACAGAGGAATACTCATCATGAATGGTCCGCAAAGCTTGGGCGATTCTCGCATAATGCCCATTGTCGGTAAGGCCGCAAAGAACATGACCGGCAGGGCCATTAAGGATGTAATATACAATTTCTCGCACAAAACCTGCACCCAATGCTTTGGCACTATTACTGTGAGTTAATGCTTGAAGTAGTCTGCGTGTTGCATCGGTTATGTTTGCATCTAATGACTGCTGACTTACTGTAAAAATAGGAGCGGGGCTATTTTTGGCCTTGTCGTCACGCCATTGTGAAAGCTCTACAAGCAACGACGCGGGAATATCAATGACTAAACCTAATATGCAATCGTCATCATCTAAGGTGGCTGCACATTGAGCAGGCAAGGGCACACCGAAAACAATGTAATCGCCTTTTTTGTATTCGATTTCACGATTATCAACATACAAACGTTTAGTGCCTTGTAGCATGATAATAATGCCAGACTGATAAAGTAATGGCTGCTTAGGGCAGCCATAAGGATCGCGAAAAACTCGTACGCCATCTATATCCGTCTTGCTCACGCCACTAAGCGCTGATTTACCTTTTGCGTGTAAAAACTGTTTCAGAATTTGACTTAAAAAAGCCAAATTATGAGTAGAGCCTGGGTTGTTTGTAGAAATAGGCAAATTTTTTCCAGAAATAGACGGTTTGTTTACACTAAATGGCACTATTATGCATTAACACAGGCATGTAATGACAGAGGAAAGACCATGAAATTTTCATTCAGCAACCCAACTCGGATCCAATTTGGCCAAGGACAAATTGGCTCAATCAACACCCTAATCCCAAAGGACAGCCACGTTTTAGTGTTATTTGGTGGCGGTTCCATCAAAAAAAATGGTGTTTATGAGCAAGTAGAGAACGCGCTAGAAGGCTACAACTGGGAATCTTTTGGTGGCGTTGAGCCAAACCCAACCATTGAAACACTAGACAAAGCGGTTGCACTGATTAAAGAAACAGGCGTTGACTATATTCTTGCAGTAGGCGGGGGAAGTGTTATTGATGGCGCAAAATATGTGGCGGCAAGCGCCGTATATGAGGGTGAGGGCTGGGATATTCTAACGGGCAAGCATACCGTTGATAACGCGCTACCTATTGGGGCCATTCTAACCTTGCCAGCAACAGGTTCTGAATCGAACGGTGGTTCGGTGATAAGTAAGAAAGCAACCAAGCAGAAGCTGGCGTTTATGTCTCCGTTAGTTTATCCGCAATTTGCTGTATTAGACCCTGATGTAATAAAAAGCCTTCCGCATCGACAAGTAGTTAACGGTTTAGTGGATGCCTTCGTTCACGTTTGCGAGCAGTACTTAACCTTTCCACAAAATGCGCCGGTTCAAGACGGCTACGCTGAAACCTTGCTGAAAACCTTAATTCAACTTGGCGGAAAAATTGATAACAAAGATGATGCATGGCGCGCTAACCTTATGTGGTCAGCAAACCAAGCACTAAATGGCCTTATCGGTTCAGGTGTTGCGCAAGATTGGGCTACCCATATGATTGGCCACGAACTCACGGCACTGTATGGCGTAGATCATGCTCGTTCATTAGCGATTGTCCAGCCGTCACTACTACGGGTTCAACTTGACACTAAGTCAGCAAAGCTATCACAGATGGGTCAAAACGTATTTGGTCTAGAAGAGAGCGATGATATTGCGCTTCGAACTATCGACGCTATCGAAGCCTTCTACCAGAGTCTTGAAGTCGCTACCCAGCTTACTGAGCATGAAGGCGACAAGCAAAGTGCCGTTAATGCTGTGGTAGAAAAGCTGAAAGGAAACAAAATGCTTTCACTCGGTGAAACGGGAGCCATTACCCCAGAAGTGAGTGAGCAAATTCTCAACTTGGCAGTGGCTGAGTAATCCCTACCTAAAAGCGGGCTATCACTTTGTATTCAGCCCGTGCGTTGATGTTAAAATGATACAAACTGGCACGATTCTACTATTAACAAAGTAGATGAAGTGTCGGTTTGTTTTTTAATTATACAACAGAAGTATGATTTTCAATTCCGTTTGCGCTTTCTGAGTTCATTTATTAGGTTTAAAGAAGGCAAGGCGTGTTTTACGCCAGCGTAGATGGGAGTTAGCTTGCAGAGAAATTATCCCCCTTCCATTATTGATTTGGAAGCCAGTGGGTTTGGTGCCCGTAGTTATCCTATTGAAATAGGTATAGTGCGCTATGATGGTGCAAAATGGTGCAAGCTTATTCGTCCTTTTGATAGTTGGGTTCATTGGGATCAAGAAGCAGAGTCTTTGCATGGCATCACCAGAGCCATGTTGAACACTTACGGAGTTTGTCCGGTCAAAGTGTGTCACGAGCTTAATGCCTTTTTAAGTAATACCATTGTGTATACTGACGGATGGGTGGTAGATAACCCTTGGCTCATTAAGCTTTTTGCAGCAGCCTCGGTTCAAATGTCTTTTTCATGTCGTGCATTAGAGTATGTTTTAAGCGAACCTCAAATGGCGCTTTGGCACGACGTTAAATCAAGTATTGAATCGCAAAGCGACGCTCGACGTCATCGAGCAAGTACTGATGCAAAAGTTATTCAAAGTACGTATGTTGAAACCCGTAATCAGGTAGAAGCGGCAAAACACAAAAATTAGAACCCGCTTTAAGGGGGCGTTCATGTATTAGAAAAAGTATTGAACACCTAACGTAAGCGCATTATTTTCTTTATCTCCTACTTCTCGATGTTCAAATTCCAACGCCATATTTAAACCACTCTCGTCACCAACTAACCAACCCAGTCGAGTAAAAGTGCCTAAGTCTTCAGGTATATAGCGCCATTCAGGATAGTACTGCAAAGGTGAGTGGCTCGTATTAAACGAGGCATATATTTGTTGTTCGAAAAGTAGCGTTAACGCACGGTGAGCGCGAATTGATAGTTGGCTATTTTTGCTAGCATTAAAATGACTATCGTAGCCAGGTATGGATTCAAGGCGTGTTTCATTAAAGCGGCTTTTAATCTTCCACTTTGCTATTTTTTCACTTTTGAACACGATAGGGCCGTAGTAGCCATTCCAATCAGAAGCATCCCAATCAGAAACATCCCAATCAGCGGCCTCGCTGTAAGCGGCACTCAATGAGGCAAGCAATATTAAACAAACCACGCAAGTTGGGTAAGTTTTCATGGATAAATTCCTGGTCGAGTGAGACAGCGTAAACTTGTTCTTATGACTACCGATTATTATAAATGTAAGTGGTAGCGTCATAACCACAAGGGTGTTTTGTTCGCGCTATATGCCGATCTCTAACTTAAAAATATGACACAAAACGGTAACAAAAAATAAGTGCTGAATAGTAAGTGTAGTCTTTTATCTAAAAGGTTAAAAATAAACTTGTTAGATATTTCTATTGTGAACTAACTTTTAAAGGGTAGTAGTAAGACTTACTTCAATTTAGTAGGCAAAGCAGTACTTTCAAATAGGGAACTTGGCCGGAGGTGAGTGATGCAAACGGAATGGGAATTTGAACGAAAGTTTTTAGTAAGTTATGTGCCAGAAGGTTTGTTAGATACACGAAAGCCTGTTGCAATAAGACAAGGTTACTTAGCTACCGAGCCGGATAAGCATATTAGAATTAGGGATGAAGGTGGTAATTACACCATGGCCGTTAAACAAGGTATCGGCCTTAAACGCAGAGACACGCGAATTACGTTGGATTCTGAGCAATTCGCTGATTTATGGCCTTTAACCCAAAATATGCGGGTGGAAAAACAGCGATATCGTATCGACTTTTTTGGAGCTCAACTGGTGATAGATATTTTTACCGGTAACTTAGCACCTTTAAAAATGATGGAAGTTGAATTTGACAGCGAAATGAGTAGTCGACAATTTTTGCCGCCAGATTTTGCGGAAACGGAAGTGACCCATAAGAAAGAATTTCAAAATGTTGCGTTAGCGCGATTTGGCTTGCCTGATATGGTCATAGCGAGTGGGAGTACGAAAAGTGTCTCCATTCATGCAGGTTCCATATAGATAGCCAAAATATAACCACGCTATCGCCAAGCTATAGCAAGATAATAGCCTGAAATTAAAAAGGGTCACTTCATCATGAAGTGACCCTTTTTCTGTTTTAAGCTTTCAACAGCCTTGAGCAAACTATACCGCTGAGCAAACTATACTGATGAACGTAATGCTTCCGCTTTATCAGTCGCTTCCCATGGGAAGGCTTCTCGGCCGAAGTGACCATAAGCAGCAGTAGGTAGGTAAATAGCACGTTCTAAATCAAGCATTTTGATTAAGCCATAAGGGCGTAAATCGAAATGTTCACGTACCAATGCCACTAAGGTTTTTTCGTCAACCACACCAGTACCGAAGGTATCAATGCTGATAGATGTTGGCTCGGCAACACCAATGGCGTAAGACACTTGAATTTCACAGCGCTTAGCAAGTCCAGCAGCAACAATGTTTTTAGCAACATAACGGCCTGCGTATGCGGCGCTTCTGTCTACCTTCGAAGGATCTTTACCCGAGAAAGCACCACCACCGTGACGGGCCATACCACCGTAGGTATCTACAATGATTTTACGACCAGTTAGACCACAATCACCAACAGGTCCGCCAATAACAAAGCGGCCAGTAGGGTTAATGTGGAATTGGGTATTGCTATCAAGCCATTCACTAGGTAGCACAGGCTTAATAATTTCTTCCATTACTGCTTCGCGTACTTGCGCAGTAGAAACAGAATCACAATGCTGGGTAGAAAGTACTACGGCATCAATGCCTACAGGCTTGTCGTTTTCATATTTAAACGTAATTTGGCTTTTCGCATCTGGGCGTAAGAAGTCTAACTTGCCAGATTTTCTTACTTCAGCTTGTTTTTGTACCAAGCGGTGAGAATAAGTAATAGGCGCTGGCATTAATACATCAGTTTCGTCACTGGCGTAACCGAACATAAGGCCTTGGTCGCCCGCACCTTGTTCTTCTAAACTTTCGCGGTCAACACCTTGGTTGATATCTGGCGACTGTTTGCCAATGGCGTTTAATACTGCACAAGAATCAGCATCGAAACCCATATCAGAGTGTACATAGCCTATGTCTCTTACCGTTTTACGTGTGATTTCTTCAATATCAACCCACGCAGAGGTAGTGACTTCACCACCAACTAATACCATTCCGGTTTTAACGTAAGTTTCGCAAGCCACGCGGGCACGAGGATCTTGTTCTAGAATAGCATCTAGAACCGCATCTGAAATTTGATCGGCGATTTTGTCCGGGTGTCCTTCAGACACAGACTCGGAGGTGAATAAATGCGTGGCCATACATGCTCCATAAGCGTTTATTGTTCAAAATAGGTGAGTATTGTACTAAAACAAGGTATAAATACCAGTCTTTACTTCTAGACGTCTAAAAGTCCTTTCGTTACGATTTGTTGACAGTCGCGGATCACTTTTATAGATAATTGAGTAAAGTTAGCCACGCTTTCCTAATGAAGCGACATTGGCTGGTAAAGGAATGATGAGAATATTCATTATTTTAGCCAACTTTCGGTAATGGCAATGAAAAGCCATTGAACTGAATGGTGGCATGGGTAAGAATAACGCCCACATTAAGATATACAGCAAAGCAGCTCTTTAAGGTTGAACAAAGGGATTTTGCCCACAGTGTTCCCTTAGCGAAATTCAGCTACAAAATAAACCAGGAGACAACATGCCCTCTCGTCGTGAACTTGCCAATGCCATCCGTGCTTTAAGCATGGATGCTGTTCAACAGGCCAAATCTGGTCACCCAGGCGCCCCTATGGGGATGGCCGATATTGCCGAGGTACTATGGGGTGATTTTCTATCACACAACCCGGCAAACCCGTCTTGGGCAAACAGAGACCGCTTTGTGCTCTCAAACGGTCACGGCTCTATGCTGTTGTACTCTTTGCTTCATCTTTCAGGCTATGAACTGCCTATTGAAGAGCTTAAGAACTTCCGTCAGCTTCATTCTAAAACACCGGGTCACCCTGAATATGGGTATGCACCGGGTGTTGAAACTACCACTGGCCCACTTGGTCAAGGCGTTAGCAACGCAGTAGGTATGGCGCTAGCTGAAAAAGTATTAGCGGCGCAGTTTAACCGTGATGGTCATGATATTGTCGATCACTACACCTACACCTTCATGGGCGATGGCTGCCTGATGGAAGGTATTTCTCATGAAACCTGTTCACTAGCGGGCACATTAGGCCTGGGCAAACTTATTGGTTTCTGGGATGACAACGGCATTTCAATTGATGGTGAAGTAGAAGGTTGGTTTACCGACGACACACCAGCACGCTTTAAAAGCTACGGCTGGGAAGTGATTGAAGGTGTTGACGGTCATGACGCTGAACAAATTAAAGCCGCTATTGAACAAGCTAAATCGAACAGCGCTCAGCCAACGCTAATTTGCTGTAAAACGGTGATTGGTTTTGGTTCGCCAAACAAAGAAGGCACTGAGTCTTGCCACGGTGCACCATTAGGTGATGACGAAATTATTGCTACCCGCGAAAAGCTTGGTTGGACCCACGGTGCGTTTGAAATTCCAGACGACATTTATGCCGGTTGGGATGCTAAAGGCAAGGGCGGCGATGCTGAAAGCGCGTGGAACGACGCCTTCGCAGCATATGAAAGTGCATACCCTGAATTAGCCGCTGAATTTAAGCGTCGTGTAAATGGCGAATTGCCAGCAGACTTCAGCGATAAAGCGGATAAAATCATTGCTGATTTGCAAGCTAACCCGCAAAACATTGCGTCACGTAAAGCATCACAAAATGCATTAAATGCATTTGGTCCTTTGTTACCAGAACTTCTAGGCGGCTCTGCCGACTTAGCCGGTTCAAACCTGACTATTTGGGATGGCAGTAAAGGCGTTGAAGCCACTGACGCATCGGGTAACTACATTTATTACGGTGTACGCGAGTTCGGTATGTCGGCCATGATGAACGGTATTACCCTTCATGGTGGTTTTAAAGCGTACGGTGCTACTTTCCTAATGTTTATGGAATACGCTCGCAATGCGGTACGTATGGCGGCGCTTATGAAGCAACCTGCTATTTTCGTATACACTCACGATTCGATTGGTTTGGGTGAAGATGGTCCAACGCACCAACCTGTAGAGCAAGTAGTGGCACTGCGTGCTACACCAAACCTAGATAACTGGCGTCCATGTGACCAAGTTGAATCTGCTATTGCATGGAAGTTCGCGATTGAGCGCAACGATGGTCCTTCAACGTTGATCTTCACTCGCCAAGGTTTGCCTCAGCAAGAACGTAACGAGCAGCAAGTTGCTGACGTGGCCAAAGGTGGTTATGTGCTTAAAGATTGTGCAGGCACGCCTGAATACATCTTTATTGCTACAGGGTCTGAAGTTCAACTTGCTGTTGAAGCAGCAGATAAACTAAGTGCAGATGGTAAAGCGGTTCGCGTAGTTTCTATGCCTTCTACCGACGTTTTCGACCGTCAATCAGCGGATTACCGTGAAAGCGTATTGCCTTCTAGCGTAACTAAGCGCGTTGCAGTTGAAGCACTATCGAAAGAAAGCTGGTACAAGTACGTAGGTTTCAACGGCGCCATCATTGGGATGGATACGTTCGGTGAATCAGCACCAGCAGGTGACTTGTTCAAACATTTCAATATTACTACTGAAGCAGTGGTAGAGGCAGCATTGTCTCTTAGCTAACGAGGTCACCGCAGTCTATGGTAAACATTGCCATAAACGGGTTTGGTCGTATTGGTCGCAATGTATTGCGTGCGCTTTATGAAAGCGGGCGCAATAACCACTTTAATGTGGTTGCGATTAATGATGTCGCCGAGCCAGAAGGTATAGCTCACTT
The DNA here is from genome assembly GCF_003989595.1 of Alteromonas sp. KS69. Classification (NCBI taxonomy): domain Bacteria; kingdom Pseudomonadati; phylum Pseudomonadota; class Gammaproteobacteria; order Alteromonadales; family Alteromonadaceae; genus Alteromonas; species Alteromonas sp. KS69. The sequence goes on from NZ_PYHU01000020.1 coordinate 19,327, forward strand.
ATTAAAATACGATACCGCCCACGGGCGGTTCGGTTTTGATGTGACACTAGAAAACAACACACTGAACGTGGCAGGCGATGCTATTTGCTTGTTGGCACAGCCAGATATCAACTTACTGCCTTGGCGTGAAATAGGGGTAGATATTGTGCTGGAATGCACAGGTAAGTTTGATGATAGAGTATCGGGGCAGTCACATATTAATGCAGGCGCAGAAAAGGTACTTTTTTCCTCGCCAGGCTCGCCAGATTTAGACAACACTATCATTTTTGGTACTAACGATGACACGCTGAAAGCGGAGCATAAATTGGTGTCTAACGGGTCGTGCACTACTAACTGTATCGTGCCGGTTATTCAAGCGCTTGACGCGGCCTTTGGGGTTGAAAGCGGCACGATTACCACTATTCACGCTTCTATGCACGACCAGCAAGTAATTGATGCTTACCACCCAGATTTACGCCGTACTCGCGCAGCCAGTCAGTCTATTATTCCAGTAGACACACGGTTAGCGGCGGGAATTGAGCGTATTTTGCCTAAATTTGCAGGTAAATTTGAAGCTATTGCGGTAAGGGTGCCAACCATTAATGTAACTGCAATGGATTTAAGTGTAACCTTAGGTACGCAAGTGACTATTGCGGATGTCAATCAAGCACTGAAGCGAGTGAAAGCAGGGCGATTACAGGGTATTTTAGATTACACTGAAGAGCCGTTAGTTTCTGTTGATTTCAATCACGATCCTCACTCTTGTATTGTGGATGGTACGCAAACCCGCGTAAGTCATAAGCAGCTGGTAAAAACACTGGTGTGGTGTGACAACGAATGGGGTTTTGCAAACAGAATGCTCGACACTGCGCAAGCAATGTATGACGTAAGCTAATTAAGAATTTTGCTGCCAAGGTTGGTAGCGCCAGCCTTGGCAGCTCTCACAGTTATTCGATTAACAAGGGAAAGACTATGGCAATTCCAAGTATGAGCGATTTGGCCCTAAGCGGTCAGCGCGTATTAATTAGACAAGATTTAAACGTGCCAGTTAAAGATGGTGTAGTCACCTCTGATGCACGTATTAAAGCTTCCATTCCTACTATTAAAGCTGCGCTAGATGCTGGCGCTGCGGTAATGGTCATGTCCCATTTAGGCCGCCCTACTGAAGGTGAGCCTGCGGAAGAATTCTCACTTCAGCCTGTTGTGAATTATTTGAACGACGCGTTAGACGTACCAGTAACCCTAGAAAAAGACTATTTAGACGGTGTTGATGTTGCACCTGGCTCGTTAGTTATTCTAGAAAACGTACGCTTTAACGAAGGTGAGAAAAGCGACGACGAAACCCTATCAAAGCAATATGCAGCCCTTTGCGATATTTTCGTGATGGATGCATTTGGCACCGCGCACCGTGCACAAGCGTCTACACATGGTGTGGCAAAATTTGCTACTAAAGCGTGTGCAGGCCCTCTTCTTGCTGCTGAATTGGACGCGCTAGGCAAAGCCCTAGATAACCCTAAACGTCCAATGGTAGCCATTGTAGGCGGATCTAAGGTATCAACTAAGCTTACCGTACTTAAAACCTTAGCTGAAAAAGTTGACCAGCTTATTGTTGGCGGCGGTATTGCCAATACCTTTATTGCTGCACAAGGCCATAACGTAGGTAAGTCGTTGGTTGAAATGGACTTAACGGAGCAAGCTACGCAGTTGATGAGCGATGCAGTATCAAATGGCGGAAATATTCCAGTGCCTACCGATGTGGTAGTGGGCAAAGCCTTCGATGAAAACACAGAAGCGACACTTAAAGCCGTTAGTGATGTCGCTGACGACGACATGATTTTTGATATCGGCCCAGATTCATCAAAAGCCCTTGAGAGCATTATCAAAAATGCGGGTACTATTGTATGGAATGGTCCTGTAGGTGTATTTGAATTTGAACAGTTCAGTGCAGGTACAAAGGCGTTAGCTGAGGCTATTGCTGATAGCGATGCGTTCTCAATTGCAGGTGGTGGTGATACACTGGCAGCAGTAGATAAATATGAAATCGCTGATAAGATATCTTATATCTCTACAGGTGGTGGTGCGTTTCTAGAGTTTTTAGAAGGCAAAACATTACCTGCAGTAGCCATGCTAGAAGAAAAAAACAAATAAAATTAGCAGACTACTAAAAAATCGATTCCGATTTTCGCCGGCGATACATTGAAGTACGTCGGCATATAACGATAAACCCTACACCTGTTCTTAGAGCAGTATTATAAAAAAGGAGTGTTGCAATGGCATCACAAGCACAGCAGGCCATGCTAGATAAACTTAAAACGCAAGTTGGTTTTATTGCAGCTTTGGATCAAAGCGGCGGTAGTACACCAAAAGCGCTACGTTTATATGGCATTGAAGAGTCAGAATACAGTTCTGACGAAGAAATGTTTAACCTTGTTCACCAAATGCGTACACGTATTATCACCAGCACCCCTTTCAGTGGCGAGCGTGTTCTAGGCGCTATTTTATTTGAAAATACCCTAGACCGTGAAATTGAAGGTATGTCTACTGCCCACTACTTGTGGCAGAAGAAGCGCGTTATCCCTTTCTTGAAAGTGGATAAAGGGCTTGTTGAAGAGAACAACGGTGTACAGGTGATGAAGCCGATTGTTGGTCTAGATGCGTTACTGGCTAAAGCCGTAGCCCAAGACGTTTTTGGCACCAAGATGCGTTCAGTGGTAAAACTGGCTAATCATCAAGGTATTAAAGATGTAGTAGAGCAGCAGTTCGAAGTGGGTAAGCAAATCATCGCAGCAGGTTTAGTACCTATCATTGAACCTGAAGTAGATATTCATAGTCCTCAAAAAGCGGAAGCAGAAGCACTGCTTAAACTTGAAATTCTTACTCAGCTTAATTTGTTGAGCGAAGGTCAAGAAGTGATGTTAAAGCTTACACTGCCTAATGAAGCTAACTTCTATAAAGAGCTTGTTGATCATCCTCGTGTACTTAAAGTGGTAGCATTGTCTGGCGGTTACAACCGTGAAGAAGCTAATGCGAAACTTTCAGAAAACCAAGGCATTATCGCAAGTTTTTCAAGAGCACTAACTGAAGGTGTTTCTGACAAACAGTCTGATGACGAGTTTGAAGCGACACTAGACGGTGCGATTGAAGGTATTTACCAAGCTTCAAAAGCATAAGTTTTATTGTTTAAAAGGGGCGCTTGTCAGCGCCCCTTTTTTATTAATTATGTCCCGTCCTAAAATACGTTGACATAAAAACGTAAAAAGGGAGCATTAATGCTCCCTTTTCTGTTGCTCACTAACCGGCTTATTTAATAGAAAGGGTTAAGTCTAGCGCCTTCCAATACGCACTTTCTCGAACTAAGTCGGCGGCTAGGATGGGTTTTTCTTCCAACCAATCTTTAGGAAAAGTAAGGCTTAAGCCGTTCTTATCTGCATCAATCTCTATATCCGGCAAGAAGCCTTCTTGGCGTTTGATATTGAGCAACGCGCCAATACGTAATAAAGCGATAAGCTTTTTAACGGCCGCTAAATCGTACAAGTTAAAGTTGGGAAAATCGTTAGCCCGCACTTTCTTTCTATGAAAACGTACTAGGGTGGCCAATAATTCTTGTTGTTCTTGCGTAAACCCAGGCATATCTACGTTAGCGAGAATATAGGCACTGTGGCGCTGCACACCGCGCGAGTTAATTTGAATGCCCACTTCATGCAACAACGCCGCCCAACCCAACATGCTTTTAAAGTCGTGGTGTTTAAGTTTCCAGGCTTTTTCAGCATGGCTAAAGAGGTTAAGTGACGTGTTAAGCACAAGCGTAGCTTGCGCGGTATCCACATCGTAGCGGGTAGCTAAGCTGCTAGCTGTTCTGCCGCGTATATCGGCATGATGCAGCTCATCTTCCATCTGGTAAATCACGCCTTCGCGTAATGCGGCAGGGGAATAAACCAAAGTGTCTATTTCTAGCGCTTTAAATACTGCCACTAATATAGCCAAACCGCCGGCAATAACCACGCGTCTGTCTTCGGTTAAATCAGGGTAGTTAAGTTTGTCGATATGACCTGCACTAATAAACTGCTTCATTAAGTTACGCAGACTCTTGAGCGTAACGGGTATATCGTGGTCGTTGGGTCTATCTTGTTGGCATAAAGTGAACAACGAGCGAATTGTGCCCGACGTACCAACACATTGTACCCAACCCAGCTTGCGGTACTTATCTTGAATAAATTCCAGCTCTTGTTCAGCCGCAGTAATGGCCAGCTCAAAAGATTTGTTTTTTAATGACCCGTCTGGGAAGAATCGCTTAGTGTAGCTAACACAGCCCATTTGCAAACTACGGCAAATAAGCGGGTTGAAGCCCTCGCCAATCACAAATTCTGTTGAGCCCCCACCGATATCCACCACTAACTGCTGTCCATCAGCATGGTTAGTATGTGCTACGCCAGAGTAAATCAGGCGGGCTTCCTCCACGCCTGAAATTACTTCTACAGGGTAGGGCAGAATATCTTTCGCGGCATTAATGAAGTGGTGGGCGTTTTTGGCTTTGCGCAGAGTGTGTGTGGCCACAATACGAACCGAGTCGGGTTCGAAACCGCGTAGACTTTCAGCCACAATACGTAGCATCTTTAAACCACGTTCCATGGCTTCATCAGACAAAATATTGTCGTCGTCCAACCCCTCAGCTAACCTTACTTTTTGTTTAACGCGATGCAGAATTTGGACAGACCCAGCAACAATACGCGCTACCACAAGGTGAAAGCTATTCGAGCCAATATCTAACGCGGCTACTTTATTAACCTCACGGCTTTCAACGGTATCAAAAACGGATTCATGCTGAGTCATTTCATGCTGAGTCATTTCATGCTGAGTCATTTAAGGTTTTATTTTCCTGCTTCTTTTTCTTCTTCTTTCACAAGATAGTCGTAAATCTCTATTTGTGAACGTAATTTCTTGCGATTGCCTCGAGCAACGTACTTGTTGCTTTGTTCCTTGTCAATCACTCTCGCTTTAAGCGTATCACGGAATTGTATATCCATAATATCGACAATGCGCTGTTGCAGGTTTTTATCGTAAATAGGGCAGCCTACTTCTATGCGGTTGTCCATATTGCGGGTCATCCAGTCAGCAGAAGAAATAAACACTTTTCTCTCACCGCCGCCTTCAAATACCATCACCCTAGGGTGCTCTAAGAACCTATCGACAATAGAGATGATTTCAATGTTTTCGCTAATACCTTTTAAGCCAGGTATTATGGAACACATCCCGCGAACAATACCGCGAATTTTCACCCCTGCTTGACTGGCCCGATACAAATCATCCATTAATTCCTTATCAACAAGGTTATTAATCTTAAAGGTAATTTGCGCAGGACGGCCTTCTTTTAAATGCTGAATTTCTTGACGAATAAGTGACTGAATTCGGGTTCTCGCGTTTAACGGTGAAATCTGCAAATGCTGAAATTTATACCGGCGGAAAGGGTATTGAATAAGGTCAAATACTGCCACCGCTTCATTGGCCAATTCTTGGTTTCGAGTGAATAAACTGTAATCGGTATAGATTTTTGCGGTTTTTTCGTTGAAGTTACCCGTACCAAAATGCGCATAGTTAATCATCGCGCCACGTTCTTCGCGGGTGATCACGCAAAGCTTCGAGTGAATTTTTAAGGTTGGCACGCCGAGCACTACGCGAATACCCGCATCGGTCATGCGTTTAGACCATTCAATGTTGGCCTCTTCATCAAAGCGAGCGCGCAGTTCTACCACTACGGTCACCTTTTTACCGTTATCAACGGCATCAATGAGCGAGTTGATAATGCGAGAGTTACTGGCCACACGATAAATATTAATGCGAATAGATTTTACGCTGGGGTCGAATGCTGCTTGGCGGACAAATTCGGTAACATGTAAGAATCGGTGATATGGGTAATACAGTAGAATATCGTGGGCGGTAATGGCATCGAATACCGTATTAAATTTGGAAAAAGCATTGCTGTCGATAGCCGGCAGCGGAGCATGCTCTAAATATTCGCGGCCCACGTTTGGAAAGCCAATGAAATCTTTAAAGTTACGATAGTGCCCTGCAGCATGCATGGTATCGAGTTTTGTTATACGTAAACGCTTACGTAAATCCTGCATCATATCTTCAGGCATATCGTTGTCGTAAATAACCCGAACAGGCTCGGCAATTAAGCGCTGTTTCATGCTCTCAGACATTTTTTCTACATAACTTTCGTCAATCTCGTCATTGATAGAGTATTCGGCGTCTCGGGTCATCTTGAATGAAAATGACTCGACTTCGTCAAATTTAACAAAGCCGCGGAAAATGTCTTCCAAGCTAAGCTGAATCATGTCATCGAGCATAATAATATGCTTTTTCTTTCGACTCTTTTCCGGCGGAATAAGCATAAAGCGAGACATTTCAGACGTAGGCACCTGAATAACCGCATAGCGCGTGTTGCGGTCTTTACGGCGCAGCGCGACATACAAATAAACAGATGTGCCATTTAAACGGCTTAACAAGTCCATTTTCTTGTCAATAATGATAGGGGCTATATGGCGAAGCACCTTATTGACGAAGAAGTTACGTACCCACTGCTTTTGATACTCGTTTAATTCATGCTTTTGCAGAATATGAATATTGTATCGCGCGAGCGCTTTTAAAACGTCTTTATGAATATGGTCGAACTTGTCGGAAAGCTGAACAACCTTTTGCTGAATAATCGCCATTAGCGCGGTTTGCTTTTCCGCTTCTTCTTCGTTGCCATCATTTTGGGCAATGGTTATTTGGCGTTTTACGTCAGCAGCACGAACACGATAAAATTCGTCAAGGTTGTTGGAGTAAATACCTAAAAAACGAATACGTTCTACTACAGGGTTGTTCTTATCTGCAGCTTCCTGCAAAACCCTTTCATTAAATGCTAACCAGCTAAGTTCTTTGGGATAATATAGTTCTGGGTTATCCATAATTTATCGTTTTTTCACTTCTTAAAATGGCCAAAGACTGACATCAGTCAATGACATTACTGTGACAACCCTTAGATATAATAGGGTTAATTCGTAGTCCCTTACCTCAACGAGGTGATTTGAAACCTTTCTGTGTCGCTAGGGCCTTATTGCTTGGCCTGTATATCCACTACCAAGTCGTTCGCCAACGATTCAAGGGCGTCTTGCAACGCATCGTCATCAAACCCTTCAGGCACCGCAATAACTGCATTAGCTTTAAAGATTAAACTTCCCCAGTTAGGTGCGCTTTCGCAGCGTGATGAGAAGTTGAGGATGTTAAGGTTAAATTGGTTTAGCACCGAGGTTAACTCTTGCACTATGCCGGCTTTGTCGTTGCCCATTACATCAACGGTAAGTTGATTGGTTAATGAATTGGGCGATGTATTCACTGCCACAGACTGAACCGATAAATCGGAAATGGCATTTAGCGCGTCGACAAGTTTTTCGTTTTCGTCAGCGGGAACGTGTACTTCAACAAAGCCGGTAAACATGCCTGCCATATGTGCAAAGCTAGAGCCTTGCCAATTACCTTTGTGCTTGTAGATGCACTTAGCTAGCGTATCAACCAAACCAGGCTTGTCTTTACCCATAATACTAATAATGAGCGATTGCATGAGAAACTCCTATTACAGAATCTGTAGAAATACGTTTGCTACTGTGGTTTTACGGTAATACCATAAGCCACACTGAAAAAGCGCTACTGGTTAGTATTGTTAATAAACCTTGATAACAACAGTGTTTGAGGCTGCATACTTTAGGCGTTATTCACCGGAACTAATCCAAAAGTTTTCGCTTGCTATTAGCATAACAAAACTTACACTGCTCACCAGTGTAATTTACACCTGATAATATTATTAAATAAGAATGACTTCCTACAGCGATAGCATCAATAAAAAACGCCAGCGCAATGATAAGTGGGGGCGATATATCGTCACCGGCTTTGGTGGGCTGGTATTGCTGACGCTGGTTATCTTAATTTCGCACCTTGTTAGTCAGGCTTTACCTCTGGCGTTAGTGCCTAATATTGAGAAAGAGCACCAGCTTGCATTGCCCGAAGGTAGCCAAGTAGAAAGCGCTGGAGATTTGCTTGGCGGTCAATTAGTGGTAACTAACGGTGAAGATTGCCGTTTAAGCTTATATGGCTACAAACGTCACGATTTCGCTAAGCATCACGACTACATTCGCCCTTGTGATCATCAATTGGCGACGACCTCTTTAATGGGCGAAAATGCAATTGTGGATATTTCTGCTGGCGGGCAAGTTCGGGTGGTGCCCGTCAGATCGTTAGCGTATCGCAGTGTAATAATCGCGAATCATTCAGACCCTTTAGCTCAACCTTCAAGCCTTGTGTCCTCTACAATATCTTTTGCTCTACCGGGCAAGTATTGGTCACAAACTACGTCTTGGCAATTTGCGTTCTCATCTAAGTGGGCGGCAATAGCGCTACATACACCATCGGGGACTTTTATTCGCTGGGTGAACCAGCTTAACCCCACGCAAATGATTGATAAGTTCTTTGCCAATGTTGATAAAATACATTTGTTGCCTGGTGCACAAATGATGTTGGTAGAAAAAGAAGCACACTTGTTCCTTTCACGTCTTTTCGAAGATGAATCACAGCTCTCGCTGTTAGCGTCTTTTGATAAACTCAGCCGTAATGACATTGCTATTTTATCTCTAGAGAAAGACAGAACGTTTTTCTTACAAGATGGCACTAACCAAGTCACCCGCTGGGTATTACATCGCGATGCGAACACGCTCGGTTTCATTGAAACCTACCAGTTCCTTTTGAACGCGGACGAACGGCTGATTGATATAAAAGAGCATGCCAGTATTAATGTGGTGGCAGCGCTTACCGATAAACAACGCCTACTATTTATAAATCGAGTATCAGGTGAAGTGGTTACGACAATTGATTTGCCTGAACCCATGCAATCAATCTCTTGGTTTGGCAACCGTCTTTACGGCTATAACGATGATTCTATTTTCATTTGGCGGGCGAATAATTTAAGCGGCATTACTACGTGGCGGTCGCTATTTGCGCCGCAACATTATGAGGGATATACCGAAGCAGATACGGTGTGGCAAACCACAAACGCCACGGATTTCCAAGAGGCCAAGTTTAGTCTTACGCCGTTAATTATAGGTAGCTTGAAAGCGTCGCTACTGGCTTTGTTTATTGCTATACCGGTAGCAATAGGTGCAGCGATATACACCGCCTTTTTTGCAAAAGAGCGACTTCGCCATGCCCTGAAGCCCGCTATCGAAATGCTAGAAGCTGTTCCCAGTGTGCTTATTGGTTTTATCGCTGCCATTTGGCTAGCCCCCATGGCTGAACAGTTTCTATTTTCTTTTGCTTTTTTTCTTATTGTTGTTCCATTTGTACTCATTGCCGTGGCGTTTTTTCAACGCCCTGTTGCCGACCGCCTACCCGCTAAACTTCGACATGGCGCTGAGTTGGGCTTTGCGTTACTTGGCGTTTTTATATTGGGTTACATTAGTGTGGCATGGGCGCCAGAATGGTTCTTTAGCTTAATTAATGTAGATGGTTTTGACATGCTAGCCGCTGAGTCTGATAGCCCCATAGGAAAAACGACGATAGTGGTGGCGATAGCCTTAGGTGTGGCTATTTCACCGAGTATTTACTCCATTGCTGAAGATGCCATTGGGGGCGTGCCCGATGAGTTAAAGCATGCATCATTTGCGTTGGGCGCCACGCGGCTTCAAACCCTTAAATATATAGTACTGCATGTAGCGTTTCCGGGCATTATGGCGGCGATTATGCTGGGTTTTGGTCGCGCATTCGGGGAAACCATGATTGTGCTCATGGTGACGGGAAACACCCCAATATCGAGCTGGGGCTTAATTGAAGGCTTACGGGCATTAACGGCCAACTTAGCCATAGAATTACCCGAAGCCGATGTGTCATCTGCACACTATCAAATTCTGTTCTTTACCGCTGGCATACTGTTTGTTTTCACGTTTGTTGTAAATACGATTGCTGAATTTACTCGTCAACGCTTACGCAGTAGATCTTATTATGAATAATATGTTCAAAGGCGGCTTTAATGCCGTTCATCGCCAGTCGCTAGTGATATCGTTAACGGCGTTTTTTACTAGCTTGCTGTTAATTGCTTTGGTGAGTGTGTTGTTCCTTATTACCTTTCGTGGTGGTGCGTATTTTTGGCCTGAGCCCATTTATGATGTGACATATAAAGTTACCGGAGCCAATGAAAGTGCTAAATCCGAACATAAAATGTTCGCTCAGCTTTATATGGCAGACGAAGTAGAGCAAATATATCAAGTTCACTTTGCTGACGAACAAAGCCCTTACGGCTCACAAATGCAGTTGGCCAGTGCGGATATTATTAACAAAGAACTTGCTTACGGCAGTGCCGAAATAAAAACAAAAGATGGTCGCTTTGTATTGGGACAGCCAGAGTTTTTATCTACACCAGACAGCCGACGGGAAGACTTGTCGCTGTTTTCAGATATTCAAAACAGAGTATCGGCACTAAGTGCTCAAATTGAGAAAATTAGACGCGAGCGACTATCGCCCATTCATGAATCTTTGGCATCACTAGATAGCAAAGGTGTTGATCAAAATGCACCGGCAAGAGAGCGCTTAGAGACTCAGTTTGAACGCTGGCAGCATGAAGTTATTCATCTAGAGGAAGAGCGAGACGAATACGAACTCAGCGTCACTTTTGCCAATGTGCAAGCGTACGCTATTCGGGTGTCGGAAATTAAAAGCGTCGATTATGTAAGCCAGCTTAGCTATTTTGAAAAATGGCAGGTGGTATTTAGTCGTATTGCTACCTTCCTTACTGATTCTCCCAAACAGGCGAATACGTCTGGAGGGGTATATCCCGCGCTATTTGGCACCGTGCTGATGGTATTTTTAATGACCATTATCGTGACGCCTTTTGGCGTACTTGCGGCTATCTATTTGAGTGAATACGCTCCAGATACGCCGTTTACCACCGCTATAAGAATAAGCGTTAGTAATATGGCGGGCGTACCTTCAATTGTTTACGGGGTTTTTGGTTTAGGCTTTTTTGTTTATACCTTGGGTGGCAATATAGATGCACTTTTCTTTGCTGATAGATTGCCAGCGCCCACCATGGGGACCCCAGGTGTGTTCTGGGCGAGTTTGACCATGGCTATTTTAACCTTGCCAGTCGTTATTGTTGCCACCGAAGAAGGCTTGCGGCGGGTACCAGAAGGGTTGAAGCGGGGAAGTTATGCACTTGGCGCCACCAAGGTAGAAACTATCGCTAAAACCATTCTGCCCATAGCGTCACCCGGAATAATGACAGGCGTCATTTTGGCAATCGCTAGGGCGGCAGGCGAAGTCGCGCCTCTAATGCTGGTTGGAGCGGTGAAATTTGCTCCTACGCTACCTATAGATGGAGAGTTCCCGTATCTGCATTTAGAACGTCAATTCATGCACTTGGGCGTACTTATTTATGATGGCGCTTTTCATAGTCATACTGATGCGAAGAATTCTTCAATGATGTTTGCCGCCTGCTTGCTACTGCTAATAGTGGTATCTGTATTGAATGTGCTGGCAGTTATACTAAGAACGCGGTTAAGAAAGCGCTATTTACAAGGGTAACCTTTTACATGCTGAAGTTGTTTGAACGCAATACGCTCAACGTGGCCGACATCACTGATGACACCACGGCTATCGATGTGCGTAACCTTAATTTATGGTTTGGAAATAAGCATGTGCTTAACGACATTTCTATGCGTATTCCAAAAAACAAAATCACCGCATTAATCGGGCAAAGTGGGTGCGGGAAATCTACCTTGGTTAATTGCTTCAATAGGCTTAACGATTTGTACGATGGCTGCAAATACGAGGGTGAAATTAATATTGGTGGTCGCAACATCAATAGTAAAAAAGTGAACGTGTCGCGGCTGCGTACCCAAGTAGGTATGGTATTCCAGCGGCCTAATCCTTTTCCCATGAGTATATACGATAACGTATGTTACGGACTTCGCCTGCAAGGCATTAAAACTCGTCGCCATCTAGACGATGCGGTAGAAAGCGCATTAAAAGAAGCAGCGTTATGGGATGAAGTTAAAGACAGGTTGTTTGAGTCGGCTAATGCATTATCCGGTGGTCAGCAACAGCGCCTTGTTATTGCCAGAGCGCTAGCACTCAAACCCGACATTTTGTTGTTAGATGAGCCTACCTCAGCGCTAGACCCATTAACGACCTTATTCATTGAGGAGTTGATGGCTGAGCTTAAGAAGCGTTGTACTATAGTGATTGTTACCCACAATATGCAGCAAGCCTCTCGAGTTTCAGATTACACGGCGTTCTTCCATCAGGGGCGATTGGTTGAATATGCAGACAGCGATTCGCTATTCACTATGCCAGAGAAGAAACAGACTGAAGATTATATTACTGGCCGCTACGGCTAATTAGCAAAATCAGCAGTAGTGAATAGGAGCGATACAATGCGTCAGGTTGCACTTAATACCCATATTTCCGGAACCTTTAATATTGAGTTGGAAAATTTAAGAAACTCGGTATTAACCATGGGCGGCGAAGTAGAACAGCAATTATTAGATACCTTAAAAGCGCTTAAATTAAACCACCCTGGCTTGGCAGAAAAAGTGGTGTTGAATGACCTTAAGATTAACTCTATGGAAATCCAGATAGATGAAGAATGTATTCGAATTATCGCCAAGCGCCATCCTACGGCAAGCGATCTGCGCTTAATCATGACCATTTCTAAAGCCATCACCGACATTGAAAGAATGGGCGACGAAATAGAACGTATCGCTAAGCTGGTCACCCGTAATAAATTACCCAGCTCTGACACTATTAAAAGCAGCATGTTGTTAATCGGCGAACGTGTAGCGGCGATGATGCGGGGTACGTTCGATGCGTTTGCGCGTCAGGATGAAAGTGCAGCCTTGGCGGTGTATAAACAAGACAACCGAATAGACAGCGAATATAAACGCCTGCTTACCTACACCACCACAGAAATGGAAAAAACCACAGAAGATATGCAAGACTGGCTAGACGTGTTGTGGGCCATGCGTTCCTTAGAGCGGATTGGAGATAGGTGTAAAAACGTGTGCGAATACGTAGTTTATTTAACCAGGGGGACGGATGTAAGGCATACGCCGCTAGAAAACATTCATCAAAAGTTAGAAGATTTGAGTTAAAAAATGCTCAAAAACTGTCACAAAACCGCAACACTTGCCCAAATTATCATCGTATGAATTTAATTCCGTTGCGTTTTCTGTTTTTTCGTAGATTTTCACTATGGCTCTGCAGACGATTACGCTATCATGCGCCGCAGCAAAGTATAATTCGTGCAAAAAATAATCTAAGCCTTTGCTAAGAATCGTTTTGCCGTGTAACTATCATTTTTTGTCTTCATCATAGCCGTACATTTGTCGGGTGATGTGGCAGTAGCTAGCTTAAATCGCGTAAAGATCAGGAGCGGTTATCCGTGGAATTTTTCGAGAGTTATGGTCTCATTCTTATTCTCCTTGCTGCCGGTGTCGGCTTCATTATGGCTTGGGGTATTGGTGCAAATGACGTCGCCAATGCAATGGGAACATCTGTTGGTTCTAAAGCGTTAACAATAAAACAGGCAATTGTTATTGCCATGATTTTTGAGTTCGCCGGAGCATACTTGGCGGGTGGGGAAGTAACCTCTACCATTCGTAAGGGTATTATTGATCCAGAGTATTTTTCCGCTATTCCTGAGTACCTCGTACTCGGTATGATTTCGTCTCTGTTTGCAGCAGGTATATGGTTAGCCTTTGCATCTTGGCTAGGATGGCCTGTATCTACTACGCATTCTATTATTGGCGCTATTATCGGCTTTACCGCAACTGGCGTTAGTATGGACGCGGTAGCATGGGGCAAAGTAGGCGGCATTGTTGGTAGTTGGGTAGTGACGCCAGCTATTTCGGGCATTATTGCATACCTTATTTTCATGAGTGCCCATAAACTTATCTTTGAAACCAAATCTCCGTTTGAAAATGCCAAGCGTTATGTTCCGTTCTATATGGCACTAGCAGGCTTCATTATGTCGCTAGTTACCATTAAAAAAGGGCTTAAACACGTGGGCTTAGAAATGAGCGCCGTGAACGGTTATATATTGGCTGTGATTATCGCTATTATATTAGCCATAATTGGTAAGTGGTTTATTGGTCGCATGAAGTTCAGCGGTTCAGAAGACGCTGATTTACAAGCTGCCAATGTGGAAAAAGTGTTCGCCTTACTCATGGTTGTTACTGCCTGTTGTATGGCATTTGCGCATGGTTCAAATGATGTTGCTAACGCTATTGGGCCATTGGCTGCGGTAGTGAGTGTGGTGACATCTGGCGGTGAAATTAATGCCAGTGCCAACCTCGCATGGTGGATTTTACCGCTTGGTGGTTTGGGTATTGTGCTTGGTTTAGCCATATTCGGTCACCGCGTCATTAAAACTATCGGCCAAGGTATTACTCACCTTACGCCAAGCCGTGGTTTCGCGGCCGAATTAGCGGCAGCTACTACTGTAGTGATAGCGTCAGGAACCGGTCTTCCTATTTCAACTACGCAAACCCTTGTGGGCGCGGTGTTAGGTGTGGGGCTGGCCAGAGGCGTGTCTGCGCTTAATCTCGGCATCGTAAGAAATATTGTGGTGTCGTGGATTGTTACCCTGCCTGCAGGCGCAATTCTTTCCATTATTTTCTTCTTCGCACTGAAGGCAGCTTTCGGCGTTTAATTGCCTATTAAGATTTGAAAACAAAAACCGCGTTTAACGCGGTTTTTGTTTTTTTAATAACGCGTATATTTAAATAGCGCGGAAGCCCGCGCTATTTTGTATTCGCTACTCTTCAGCCTGTTCAGATTCATCAAGCTTGATGGGAGAGTCAAACCCCTCGGGCTTAATGCCTACCACCGCGCAGTTAAGTTGTTGAATAGTCTCTTCTGCCGTACCGCCCATAATAAAGCCTGGAACGCCAATACGGGCCACAGTACCCATTACAATAACATCAGTATTAAGTGATTTTGTGGTAGCCGCTATCTCTCTACGAGGATAACCATGCACAATATGCTTTTCAGGTTGCAAGAAGTCGATAATGTCAGGGGCTAGTTCACTTTCTAATTCGCTTAATAACGATTCGAGGGCTTGCTCTCTCTCGTCATGAATTTTGGCGAGGTCGGTTTCCATTTGGTCATTGTCTACGGTAATAAAACCATCTCGTACGATGTTCTCCGGGACTGCATCAAAAACATGCACAATATGAAGCTGTGCAAATTCCAACATAGCGATGCGGGCGGCATGGCGTAATATATCTAAATTAAGCTTTTTGCGAATTGAGATTTCGTGTTTAGGGTAGTGATAATTTAAATCGAGTGCCGCCACCACGTTTTTATATTGGCTACGGTTTTTCTTACTTAACACCCAAACCGGACAGGGGCATTTACGAAACAGGCGTATATCTAACCCGCCAAATAGGCGGTCTAAAAAGCCTTCTTCGCTTCGTTTAATAACCAAGTCGTAATGGTGTCTTAGCACGTCGGTTACAATATCAATCAGTGGGTGTCCGATTTTGACTACGGTTTGCACGGGGTACTCTTTCGACCATGTTTCTTCCTGCTCGGTAAGCCAATTTCTTGCCTGAGACTCCATAGATTGGTGTGAGTCGATATAGGCAAATGACTCCATTACCATATTTGCATTAGGGGGCAGGGCTTCTAAGGTAAGCATAATGGTTAGTGATGCTTGATTGCTCTTTGCAATATGAATGGCCTGGGCAACCACATCGTCTTGGCGATGTGAGTCACTGAGTACACATAAAATATTAGTAAAATGGCTGTCCATAGAAATCCTTAGCTATTGAGGCGCTATACGTTCTTATTCTTCATCCTAACGCTTGATTTGCAAGCTTGCTACCTTGAAAGCATGATTTACATCATAACAAAGTGCGATTTCATAAAAGGGTAATAACCGTATTCTTATTGGGTCTTTTGTAATCTTTGTGCTAGATTAAAACCTAATTTCCTAATCAGTAAAGAGTTGTTATGAAGTGGCCTAATCTCAAACACTTACATTACCTAGTTACCCTATATCAAGAGCAGCATTTTCACCGCGCTGCCCAGCGTTGTAATGTAAGCCAATCTACATTGAGCACGGCAATTCAAAACCTAGAAGAACATTTTGGCAGCCAGTTGCTGGAACGGGAGCACAAGACTTTTGTGTTTACTTCATTGGGGTTAGATATTGTTGAACGAAGCAAGTTGCTGCTGCAAGAAGCCGGTGAGCTGGTGGAATACGCACAAAATGCAGGGAATTGGCAACGAGGTACACTGAAGCTAGGTGTTATCCCCACCATCGCGCCATTTTTGTTTGAAGGCATGCTGGGAGCATTTAACGCCTTCTTGCCTGACATCAATGTTGAGATGCAAGAAGACACTACGGAAAAGCTGCTTCAGCAGTTAATTGATGGGCGTTTAGACTTACTTATTTTAGCGTTACCGATGGAAACGCCAGGGTGTAAGCAAATGGTATTGGGGCACGACCCTTTCCATCTTGTGGCCCATGAAGAAATGGCTGACAAATTGCCCGACCCCGTCGATATTTCTTCTTTACCCAAGAAGAGTATTTTCTTACTGCAACAAGAGCACTGTATGACCGGCCACGCGGTTAGTGCATGTAACCTTCAGCACAGCGACCAAATAAGCTCTGTAGCTGCCAGTAGCTTGTACACTTTGGTACAGCTTGCAAACAGTAAAATGGGTTATACCTTCTTACCCGAGCTTGCCATTAACCAATCTATCTTGGCACACACCAACTTAAAAAGTTTTGCCGCCGAAGAGCAAGGCTTTAGAGAAATAGGTTTAGTGTGGCGTTCAGGCACTACGCGTATGCAATTGTTTCGTCGTATTGGCGAAATCATCTCTCCTCTTCTACCTGTTCCCACCCTTAAATAATGTTTTTGGCGAAAAAGTTTCAAACTTTTTCGCCCACTGCGTCGACTGTAAGAGTAGGGAATATAAAAAAACACCTATATCGCGGGGAACGCAGTGTTCATAAAACGGGATGAAAAACTCGTACAACAAGCATTAAAAGGCAACAGAAATGCGTGGTTCACGCTTATTTCGCGCTATGAAACGGCCATGTACCAATACGGTATCCGCATGACCGGAAATAGCCATGACGCCTCTGATTTGATGCAGGATATTTTTGTCTCGGTTTATCGAAGCCTGGCGAATTATCGCGGCGACGGCACATTTAAAAGCTGGCTGTATCGAATAGCCCATTGTCGATGTATGGAGCTGTACCGAAAGCGAAAAGCGTTTACCGATATCGATGATATTTCAGAGCCTCTATGTGAGACATCATGCCCTGAAATGCAGCTTACCAGCGACCGTCAGAGTCGGGCGGTAACGCAAGCTATGCAAGCTTTGCCCTTGGCACAAAAAGCGGTGGTGGAGCTGAAATTTTTTGGGCAGTTCACTTTTGAAGATATTGCAGAGCAAATGGATATTTCGGTTAATACCGCCAAGTCGCGTTTGTATAGCGCACTAACCAAATTAAAGTTGGAGTTGGAATAAATGAATCAACCTGACCATACCAATGAAGCATTAATTATCGCGTGGGTAAACAACAGCCTTACCCAAGAACAGAAAGCGACATTTTCTAAAAAATACGCCCAAGATAGCGTGTTTGCCGCCGCGGCTGATAATGCCAGTGCTCTGGCAGGCTGCGCGAGTGAATTTGTTGCGCCCCCAGTGCCTGATTGGAATAAAGCACAGCTATTTCCAGCACAAGATAAATCGAGTTGGTTTCAGTGGCAAGGCTTTCCTGCACTGGCTTGTGCGCTATCCGCGGTTGCCATTGTATTGGTGTTTACGGGTATGCCCAATAAAGATAATGGGCAGTTACTAACGGCGCAAACACCAAGCAATGTAGATGCCGAGCAGCTATCAAGCTTGGTTGCCGAACAAGTACGTGTGCAAGTGCGCCAGCAAGTAAAACAGCAGCGGGAAATGTACCAAGAAGCGAATCAAGTGTTGTTTAAAGAATATGCACAATCACTTGCTGCACAGCAACAACAAACGAGTGCCGAACTCACTCAGTATTTATTGGCCTCTAGTCGAGAGGCGCGTAAGCAAGACTTTGCTGAGTTACTTCAATTTATTAACGATCAGCGCATTGATGATCAGCGATTTTACGCCCGTCAGTTCAGTAAATTACAAGATGAAATTGATGGCATAGGTATGGGATATAGCGTTGTGCTTCCCAACTCGAATTCAGCGTCTCCAGTAGACGAATAACCAATAGGTAGCCCTTATGAAAAGACTATTATCTCTTTGCTTACTAACCAGTGTTAGTGCGTTAACCTTTGCCCAAAGTAATGCTACTTCTTATGCGTCTTTGTCAGATGAATTGGAAATTATGTCGGGCGTAATGAATACCGCTTTTCGCCAAAACGCCAACCCAAAAGGGTGGCGAGTATCGCGACTAGAAAGCAGTTATCTAGCGGGGCAGGGGGCAGTATTCACCGTGTCAGTACGCGGCAAAAGTGCTGATTGGATCCACGATATAGAAACCATGGTGGAAGGAATGCCAACCCCTCCAGCAGCGCCGGTTGCCCCAGAAGGTGGTGGTATTGTTTTTGAGCTAAGCCGTGAATGGGAAGATTTTGCAGGCGAAGCAAGCCGTCGAATTGCCGAGGTTTTTGAAGATAACAACGACCATATACATGATATCCGCTCTCGCTCTAGAGAATTAGCGTGGGAAACTCGCGAGCTAGAGCGCCGCAAGCGCGATATGTCTTTTGAATTAAGACAAGCTGATGACGATAGAAAAGAAGCGCTTGAAAAAGAAATGCAGGGAATTGAATCGTCTTTAGCATCTATAAGTGCGCAGTCAGCAGAGCTCGAAGAAGAGGTGCGTCATTTAGAAGGTGAGCGGCAAGCGAAACTAGCTAAGCAAAAAGAAAGTCGTCAGCAAGCCTATCGTTCATTTTTGGCTAATTTTGAAGCCAGCATTGGTAGCACATTTTGCCGATTTGGCGCAGGACTTCGGGGGTTACCTGAAGGAGAGCACGTCAGCATGATATTAAAAGACTTTGAATACGGCGATGATAACAACAAACACGACCGAATTTATGTGTTTAGCAAAGCGAATATAAAAGCGTGCGTGCAAGAGCGGATTGACGCCGAAGCGCTATTAACCAGCGCTACTATTTATACATTCTAGCTGTACTTTCACAACCAGCGCTAACTAAGGGGCGGTATGACCGAGTTCTGCTGCCCATTGTAGTTCGCCCCGCGACAACCCATTCGCCGAACTTGCCCCAAAGCTATGTAATGCACTGTATGCACTGTTTGAAGGCACGCGGCAATAATGACATAAGGCATAAAACAGTAAGCTACAGCGATGCTGTGAACCATCACAGTGTAAGTACACACTGGCGCCTTCAGTTAGCATCTGCGACAGTTCGTGCAGATATTGATGCAAGTGAACATCATCGGTAGGTGAATCTGCTGAAGGGTGTAAAAAAGGCAGCCATATCCATTCTAACCCGGCTGCTTTAGCACCATCGCGAATAATAGGGGCGTCTTCCTCTCCAGTTTGTACCGTAGCAAGGTGAGTCACACCCAACCCTTTTAATCTTGCATAGGTGTCTGATGTCGGTTTTTGCCCCAGACAGATTTTGCCAGCGCTAAGTGAAAACCACGCAAGAGAGATTTGGCTATTTGTACCTTGAGATACAGATGGTGATTCGTTTTTATTCATACCACATAATAATATATTGAGAAATAATGGCAGCTGCACCCGCCTAATACGAACACATGCCAAATAGCATGAGTGTATTTTACCTTTTTCGCCACATAAAAACATACCCCAAGGCTAAAGCACAAACCACCCGCGACCAGTAACCACAAACCCGCCCCTGGTAGCGCAACATACAACGGGTAAATAAGCCCAATGGCAATCCATCCCATCAATAGGTAAGTCATTACGGATACTTTTGGAAAGCGGTGCTTAGCAACAAGTTTAAAGGCAACGCCACCTATTGCTAAACACCAAATTACCGCCGTCATGGTAATACCAAGCACGCCGCCAATAGACACTAATAATAAAGGTGTGTAAGTACCTGCTATCAGTAAATATATTGCGCTGTGGTCGAATAGCTTTAACCAGCCCTTTGCCCTATGGTGTGATGTTGCATGATAAAGGGTAGAGCTCAAAAACATAAGAATGAGCGTAGCGCCGTATATTGCACCGGCAGTAATGGTTAGTGTGTTATCTGCACGGTAGAGCAGAAATACCATGCCTACAATGGCAGCAATAAAACCAACACCGTGACTAATACTATTCAGCCATTCTTCAAGTACAGAATAGGCTTTTGCCGTAATGCTTGTCATGATTTCCTCCAACTCTGCTTTCATCTAGCGGCCGAACTGATACTTTTTGCACCTAAGCGTTCATCATTCGTATAGCCCACGCGCTTTCAGCGTACACTTGTTCGCTCAAGTATAACAGATGCGTAATCGGCGAGTATTACAATTTTAAATTGCACGTTAATGAAAACCTGATCTTAAGTATCTTTGATACTAAAAAATATTCGTCACTTATTTCATTGCGTTTGTGCGATTGAATGACAATCAGTAAATGTGTTGAATGTAGCGTCTTGGTTAGGTATTGAGGCTAGGTACTTGAAGCGAACATTTGAGCCAGATATTTGGTGGGCTGGAGTATCAATGAGGGTAAGGTAAGAAACTTAAGTCGGTTTACTATTACTGATTGTCGCTGCTATCTAACCCTTCAGGTTCGGCAAACATCAGATAATCATCGGGTGCCGCGACCTTATTCTGCTTAGCTTTATACATGGCGATATCTGCTAACTTTATTAAGGTATTCATGTTGCGACTCATGCGAGGGTAAAAAGCAACGCCCACGCTCATAGAGACAACAGTGGGGGTTGTATCATCATTAAAATAAAACGGCTGCTTAATTCCTTCATTCACCTTTGATATGACTGTTTCAACCGCCTTTTCGTCTTCGGCCTGTAAAAGCAGTACAAATTCATCGCCCCCCCAGCGCACTGCCACATCAACTTTACGGATTTTGTCTCTTAATTGTTCAGATACGAAGATAAGTACTTCATCGCCCGCATCGTGACCGAAAATATCATTTACGGCTTTAAAGCCGTTCAGGTCAATTAACGCGAGTGCAAAGTGATGGCCTTTATTCATCAACTTAGCAATGAGCTTTTCACCACCATTTCGATTGTATATGCCGGTTAGTGAGTCGAAGTCTGCTTGCAGTGCCAGATTTTGCAGTTCACGTTTTCGAGTTGAAATATCATTGAAGGTTATTTGATAAAAACGCTCGCCCTCTTCAGTCATCAACGGGCTGGCAATCAATTGAACCCAAATGGCGGTTTTATTAATCCCTGACTTCAGTTTAAATTCGCCAGTGGCAAACTCGTTACGGGAAAACGCTTCTAGCAGTGAGGTTTTTATTGCAGCAGGGTTTTCAAATAATTCTTCTAACAGTTCTCCATAGTCCTGTTTTTCTTCAAGGCCAATTTTTACAACAAGATCTATAAAAGCTTTATTCCTAAGTTCTATTATTCCACTTTCAGTCATTAACACCGTGGCTGACTTCGCATTTTCAAAAAGCATCCTAAAGCGCTTTTCCAAAAACTCAATTTCTTCTCTTAATTGCCTTTCTTGGGAGAACTGCTCTTCGACTTTACTTAACAGCTGATTGGTATCATGTACAAAAGCACCAATTTCACTGTCAGTGTGGTATTCAGGCACCGCAATACGCTGCGCTGTGCCTGGGGTAATTTCATGCAGTGAACGTCCCACACGAAGCATGGGGGAAATAATGATGTAGTAAGTAATGACTAAGGCAACAATACCCACAACAAGCGCTTCTACGTACAGTGAATAACTATTGTCGTTACTTATTTTCTCGGCTTGATGGATAATATGGTTAAAGTTTGGGTATATGTTGACCTCAGCTAATGCTTCTTCTGGTATGAAAGGGTGTCGGACTAGAAATACCCGAGGTTCTATGTTTTTGTTAATCGCATCGGTAACGTTGAGCTGATAATACAGAGCGTCACTTTTGATAGACGCCGCGAGAATTTTGTCACTTTTAACCAATCCATTTATCGCTTCTTTGGCTAAATCTTCTTCTTCTAAAAATGCCGCTATGGACGCGGTTGCACCAACTGTTCGATAAAGTTCTTCGATATCGTGGTTTGCTTCATCAAGCTCGTTCTCGTATGTGGCGCGGTAAAAAAACTCTGCGGTAGTTAACACTATCAACATGGCGGCAGCCACCAAGAAAAGTGCAAAACGAAAACCTAGACCACGAATATTAATCAAAACGATACACTACCTTCATCTTGTCGGTAACATAAGACTCGTAAACATAAGCTAAAGCGGACTCATCCTCTTCAAGTCGCTGCTTAACATCATCTATTGTCAGTTCGATTTCAGGCGGTTTAACGCGACCTGAAAATTTTAACCTAGACCAATAGGCATTCACGCGAGCAGGGGGTAAACCGACTAATGCCTCGTAAAATTCTGCTTTAAGTTTAGCCTCAACTTCAATGTCGATTGGCGTCGCTTGTTTACCATTAGGAAACGCAGAATACTTGCCCATAAATAGATTAATTAAGCCTTTTTTATCCAGTACTTCCACGTCATTTTTCTGATTTGTAACGACAACAATATTCTCTGACGTGTATGCAAAGCAAGAGACGCTGTGTAGTGCTATCAGCGCAGTAAGGATGAGGGGGACGGGGCTATAAAATTTCATATTAGCCCTTAAAAACTATAACTTAGAGCAAAAAACAGGGTATGCGCCACGTTATCATCTTCATCATTAACAACTAGCCCCTCACGGGCTCTCAGGCCGCTACCTCTTGCATTTATATCGGTTCGCTCAAGTTGTACTTTAAACGCGAGGTTTTCTTTTAAATCCCACCGCCAGCCTAAAGAGAATGAATGCTGATGATGTGCCAACGTACTGGCGACTTCTTCCACTAAGGTGGCTAATTCGGATGTACTTTTATTAATCGGAAAGCCTGGCTGTTCTTGGCTAAGGTAATAAGCGTCTGTTTTTACAAATGAATATAAAGCGTAGAAGGTATGCGCACCATAGAGATAACTTATATTCACAAATCCATTTAAAGAGTGCCTTAATGCAATTGAGTCAGAATCAATATGTGACAGCTCGCCAGATATTTCCCAATCGCCGAGATAGCGATTTAGATAAACAGAAGTGTATTGAATAGTTGCACCGCGTAAACTCAATGAGTTCGCAAAAGTGGTGGCGCCACTCCAAAACGGTTGCAGTTGCGCAACCGATGTCGCCACGAGCGCGGTGTCTCCATTATCATTTTTTGCTTCGGTTTGGGTGTGTTTGAATGCAATGCTCCAATCAAATGCTACAAACTCAATGCCTATTGAGCGCAAATCATTAAAGGTTATCGGGTTATAATCATTTCTGGTAAAGTCACTTTCTCCTCGGCCCCAGAAGGCCTTAATTAGTAAGTTAAAATCGCGGTAGGGTTTAAGGTAGCTGATATCCGCCCCATCAAAACTTCTGGTTGGAACAATACCATAAACCTCTGTAGGCACTTTCACCCAAGGGTAGGCGATTGATACGTCTCTGGTATCACTAAAGTGAAAGATATCGGCGGCGAGTCTCCCGGCTCTTACTTGCCACGAAGGAGTGATGTCATATCTTAAAAAGGCCATCTGCGTGATTGAGCCTAGGTTTTGTTCATCCTGCTCTCGATAAACAAATTGCCCAACAAAATCGAGGTTCCGTGAAAAACTGTAGTCGAACTGCACGCCAATTAAACTCAAAGGCTTAAAGGCAAAACCATCTTTCTTAGCTATCTCCGCTTGTGAACGATCGGTACGAAACTGATGATTACGAGTGTCAGCGGTTGCCGAAGCTAGCGTGGCAAACCCACTTACTTTTAGCTTGTCTTGTTCAGCTAAAACGCTAAAAGTTGTCAGCAAGCTCATCATTACCACAATGAGAGAAAACTGCTTTTTTATCATTTATGAATACCTGCTTCGTAGTCTGGTCTTGATTACTGTGACAAACGTTTATATTTTTGAATTTTGACAACTATAAGCATAGTAAAGAAACAAAAAAAAACGACTGATAAATCAGCCGTTTTTTATGAGTAGGTTAAAAAAGCAGTTGCAATGAGTTTTTAGTACCATACATCCACTGACTTTTGTAGCCTAGTAAGGCGTGCCAGCAAATGATCGGCATGGAAAATCTATAAATGCGAGCGTCATTGCTGCAAGTGCCCAGATTGAACCTGACTTTTTTTCGGTGACTGGTCCATTACGCCTTTCTTAGCCAGATACATTTCAATCAACGTTAAAGCACCCTTGTAGTTTATCCATTAATACAACAAGTTGCTTCGCTTCAGTTTTCGACATGCCATCTAGTTTGCATAGCATTTGCGCAGGCACATCAAGCGCTTTCAGCTTGGCGTTTTCACCTGCTTTCGACAGCACTACGCGGCGTACACGCTTATCATGTTCATCTTTAACCACACTCAATAATTCTTTTTGTTCTAGCTTTTTAAGGATCAGTGTCATAGCGCCGCCGTCTATCACGGTTTTATCGAGTAGCTCGGCAATGGTCACATTAGACTGTTCCCACAAAGCCATCATCACAACGTACTGTGGATAGGTAATATCAAGGCTTTTCAGTAGGGGACGATAGGCGCGAGTAAATGCATTAGATAGCGTATAAAAACGATGGCACAACTGACTTTCTAACTTAAGTGTGTCGGGCCCAAGCGCTTCCGATGAAAGTGCTTCTGATGAGAGCGCTTCAGCCCCTAAATCGCCGTGCATATATTCATCAAGCCTAGCTTTGTCAGACATGCGTGCTCCAGAAAGGATGTAGAGAGTAAAAAGATTATGATTAATATTTTGCATGCAAAAGACTTGATCTACAAGCCGCATTAGTGTTAATTTATTTTGCATGCAAAATAAATTGCATTTCTCATTCATCACTTATGTTCAATTGAATACTTAATTTGAGCAAGACCAAAGAGGATTTATACAATGCACACACTTCAACAGGTGGTTTATACCGGCACAGCAACGGCAACAGGCGGTCGTGAAGGTACAGCAAAATCAAGCGACGGAAGCTTAGACGTTACTCTTTCAACACCAAAAGCACTAGGTGGCGCGGGTGGCAGTGGCACTAACCCAGAGCAAATGTTTGCAGCTGGCTATTCAGCATGTTTCATTGGTGCGCTCAAGCATGTCGCTGCGGCTGAAAAAGTTAAACTGGGCAGCGATATTAGTGTAACTGGCGATGTATCAATTGGACCTATCGAAGTCGGTTTTGCTATTGCAGTAAAATTAAGTGTCGACTTGGGCGATATGGAGAAATCTGTAGCAGAGAGCCTAGTGGCAAAAGCGCACCAAGTATGCCCATACTCTAATGCCACTCGTGGCAATATTGATGTGCAAATTTCAGTAGCGTAAAACGCCTACTATTCGCTTTTTCCTGACCTCCTCCCTCACTAAATAATCACACTGCAATATACAGGTGGGGAAGGAGGTAAACGACAATTTAACTTTTGGTGTTGTAGCTTGTCGTTTTGGACTTAAGCATTAGGCTACTTCTTTGTTATTATGATTAAGACAGAAAAAATAACAGGAAGTATTATGAAGAATATAGGCTGGGTAGCCATTTGTGCGCCAATGTTGTTTGCGTGTAGCGAACAACCCTCACAAGAAATTACAACACCATCAACGGTTTCTGATAGCGCGGATAGCAAAATTGCTGCCGAGAGCGCAGTATCTAAAGTAGATGTGATCAGTGAAATAGAAGCGGGTAAAGATTACCACTCATTCGCCAACCCATCCGAAGTACGGGTAACCCACTTAGATTTAGACCTAACGGCAGATTTTGAAACGTCAAAATTATCCGGCAGTGCTACATTAACCGTTGAGCGCAGTGCGCCTAACTTCAATACGGTTGTTCTTGATACCCGTGCACTGGATATTACATCGGTAACCGTTAACGATGAAGCCGTGCCTTTTGATATGGGCGACGCCGATCCTGAACTTGGCACGCCACTTTCTGTTGAATTGCCTGAAGGTGCAGACAAGCTAACGATTGCTTATTCTACCTCGCCTGAAGCGTCGGGTGTACAGTGGTTAACCCCAGCGCAGACCGCTGGAAAGCAACATCCTTTCTTATTTACCCAAGCCCAAGCTATGCATGCGAGAAGCTTTATTCCACTGCAAGACTCTCCACAAGTTCGGGTAACCTACACGGCCACTATTCATACACCTGAAGCTTTATTGGCAGTGATGAGTGCTTCTAACGATCCTACTACGGCTCGTGATGGTGAGTACTCGTTTACTATGCCGCAGCCTGTACCGTCTTACTTAATTGCATTGGCAATTGGTGATTTGAAATTTAAGCCAATGGGCGAGCGCACGGGCGTTTATGCTGAACCTAGTGTGTTAGATGCCGCGGCGAAAGAGTTTGAAGATACCGAGGCCATGTTAGAAGTTACAGAAAAAACCTATGGTCCGTATCAATGGGATCGTTACGATTTACTGATTTTACCGCCTTCTTTCCCGTTTGGTGGTATGGAAAACCCACGCTTATCGTTTATTACGCCTACCGTTATCGCTGGCGATAAAAGCTTAGTGTCACTAATTGCGCATGAATTAGCGCACAGCTGGTCAGGTAATACGGTGACCAATGCCACGTGGCGTGACCTGTGGTTAAACGAAGGTTTCACCACCTATTTAACCTACCGTATTATGGAAATGATATACGGCCACGAGCGATTTAAAAAAGAAGCGGTGTTGGGGTACCAAGATTTACAAAACGACATACAAGCCCTAAACGAAGAAGATGAAATTTTAGCAATCGATCTTCGCGGAAGAAATCCAGACGATGTTTTCTCTAATATTCCTTACGAGAAAGGCGCGCTCTTTTTACGTGAAATTGAAAACAAAATTGGCCGTAAGAATTTCGATGCTTTTTTAATGCAGTACTTTGAAGATTTTGCGTTTAAGAGCATCACCACTGATACGTTTTTGGCCTATTTGGATGAAACCTTATTGGCACAATACCCAGATAAGTTGAGCAAAGCACGTATCGATACGTGGGTATTCGAGCCTGGAATTCCTGAAGGGGCACCTGTGCCAGTGTCTGATGCCTTCGATAAAATCGATACCACTCGCAGTGCCTGGTTAGCCGGTGAAGTCGAAGCGGTAAATATAGATACCGAGCTATGGACTGTGCACGAATGGTTATACTTCTTAAACAATATGCCAAATGAACTATCAGCGCAGCAATTAGCTGAATTAGATGCGGCGTTCTCGTTAACCACCACGCAAAATAACGAAATAGCCCATAGTTGGTTGATGATAGCGGTGGCAAATGAATACAAACCGGCCTACGACAGATTGTACGAGTACCTTGTTAAGATTGGTCGTAACAAGTTAGTTAAACCGCTGTATCGCGAGTTATCGAAAACCCCAGAAGGCAAAGCATTTGCTAAACGTGCGTTTGAAGAAGCAAAACCGGGTTATCATCCTTTAACCATAAGAGCCAATGAAGGCTTTGTGGAGTAAAAGCGATCTTTACAAGTCTTAAGGCGTAGAACTAATTAGGTAGCATCGGTAGCACTAGCGGGATTGTTAGCGCTACTGATGACTCATATTACCAATGTAATTGGTTCATGTAGCTAATACGCAATTAAGGAGACTGTATGTATACGCAAAAACTACAACCTGATTCTTCATTTCCCGATGTGCAAGTAACGCTGAGCACGGGTGAGGCTGTTTCATTAAGCAACAAACGTGAAGGCTGTGATTGGAAAATGGTGGTCGTTTATCGTGGCAAGCACTGTCCAATCTGCACCAAATACTTAAACGCGCTTGAAGACTACAAAGGGCGTTTGTTAGCGCTAGGCGTTGATCTAATCGCGGTATCTGCTGATAGTCAATCTCAGTTGAAAGAGCACCTTGAAGACCTATCAATTACGTTCCCTATTGCTTCGGGCTTAAGTGAAGAAGATATGAAGGGGCTAGGTTTATACATCTCGGTGCCTCGCAGCGAAAAGGAAACCGACCACAATTTCGCTGAACCTGCCTTGTTTATTTTAAATCAAGACAACACAATTCAAATCAGTGAGTTGGCGAATGCACCTTTTGTACGCCCTGATTTAGAACAGCTGGTTTCAGGTTTGGAATTTATTCGCGACCCCGAAAATGACTATCCCATTCGTGGCACTTTTAGCGGATAGCTTTAATGAATAGCTTTGATGGATAGCTTTAATGAATAGCTTTGACGGCGACTAAAATTGCTGTTTGAGTAATTCTTTTAGAACCCAAAAGCCCGCTAAGCGGGCTTTTTTATGCTTATCACAACTACGTGTTATAAATGTAAGAAAAAGCTGGGAACACCCACACTCTTTAGGTGCTGTCAGGGCGTGTAAAATCAATTGCCATGGCGGCAGTTTTTTCTTGAAACTCGTCGATAGTGTGACTTGGTAATTGCACATCAACAGTTACGTGCTGTGCATAGCTACAATTCACTACCTTGCCCGAAAATTGTTCGCATAAATGGCGGATAAATTGCTCGTGCTTAAAGTCTATATCAATAGAGACATCATAAAGACGCACTTCTTCCCGAGTTGGCAATTGTTCCATCGCTTGCTGCGCCGAGGCTGAGTAAGCTCGCACTAAACCACCAGCGCCCAACTTAATACCACCAAAGTAGCGGGTAACAATCACCATGACATCGCCTACACCTTTGTGCTGGAGAACGTTCAGGATAGGTTTTCCGGCCGTGCCACTTGGTTCGCCATCGTCAGCCATTGCTGCGCTGGATGGGGAATGAGGATTGCCAAGTAAATACGCCCAGCAATGATGACGAGCATCTGGGTATTGTTGCTTTACATTTGCTAGATGTGCCATAGCGGCTTCGCGGCTATCGGCGAAAGCGGCGAAGGCAATAAACTTGCTTTTTTTAATCTCGTACAGAGTTTCAATCTGTTGAGCGGGGACGGGATACGACATCACGCCATTGTACCTGAGTTTCGCTTTAGGCTAAATACAGGGACAACAGCGTTTTGTGTTTTACTACTTTATTAGAAATGACTCTGTATTAACGAAGTATGCCTGAAACCGTTTCCGATACGTTTGTCGCACCTTTAAGGATTTCATCCATCACGCCTTGTACTTGGGTGATTTGCTGACTGTTTAGGTCAACATTGTCTTTCACAGTCGCCATCTTGCTTGTCGATTTATTCGCAAGCTTACGGTTTTCTGCTACAACTGATTCAATTTCTACTGTTGAATCACTAGTACGCTGTGCAAGTTGACGAACTTCATCCGCAACCACGGCGAAACCACGACCTTGTTCTCCAGCTCTGGCCGCTTCAATAGCAGCATTCAGTGCCAGTAGGTTGGTTTGATCGGCAATTCCGCTAATAGTGGTTACAATAGTTTCAATTTTAAGCGATTGCTCACTAAGTTCATGCATAAGTTTGTTGGTTTGGTCAACTTCATCAAGTGCCACTTGGAATACATCAATACTACGTTGTAGCGATGACGCACCGTCTGCGGCAATTTGTGATGTTTCTTCTGCAGTAGATACAGCAAGCTCGGCGGCTTGTGAAATAGCATGCTTTTCTTGAACTTGCGCTGTTACATCAGACGCAAACTTTATAACTTTAACCACTTTACCCGTACCGTCGAACACAGGGTTGTACGTAGCTTCAAGCCATAACGTTTCTCTATCAGCATTGATTCGTTCAAAGGTTCCCGAAGAAAATTGGCCGTTTGCTAAGGACTGCCAAAACTGAGGGTTATTCTGATAGAAATCGTCTTTACAGAACATGCGGTGGTGCTTGCCTTTAATTTCATCAAGGCTGTACTTAACGGTCGCAGTAAAGTTTTCGTTCGCAGTAACAATGGTGCCATCAGGTTCAAACTCGATAACCGCCATCGACTTATTCAGAGCGTCGGTAATTGCTTTACCAGAGAAAACAGCGTTTTCTTGTTCGGTAACATCATGATAAATAGCATGAATTTCAGAGTTGCTGCCGTTGAGTACATTAACGTAGTTCGCTTTTAGTCACTTTGTCTCGCCTGTCTCTGCTTTCATCGCAATGGTATTCGTGTAAGATCCACCGTTTGATAATGACTGCCAAAATAGACGGTAATCGTTGTCGTTTTGAACACCAGGGACACGAAGATCTTTGTGATTGAATGAATAATCACCTGACGATGGGCGCGCGAGTATTTGTAGGAACTGAGAAGATGCGTATAGACAATCTCCTCTATCCGAATACACTGCGTAAGCAAGGTTATCTTTCAATGCATTTAGCGTCGCCGCTAAGCTGTTATTCTCGTCCGTGAGTGAGGAAACTTCCTTATTATATCGTGAACTGGATACAAACATGACGGCTCCGTTAACTTCTAATAAAGTAGAAGAAGTATAGAACGGTTAATTTTAAAGCGCGTTTAGACAATAGATGCAATTGGTGCATTTTTAGGTATGTCATTTCATAACTAAATGTTCACGATTACTATTTTTTCATACTTGAACGCTTTTTTACTCTATTTTTACTAGTATTTCAGAGTCAATTTACATGAAAGTTCTTCACACCTCAGATTGGCATTTAGGTCAAAGTTTCTTTACCAAAAGCCGTAAAAATGAACATGAGCAATTTTTTAAATGGCTGCTTGAGGTGGTTGAGCAAGAAAGTATAGATGCTGTTGTCGTGGCCGGTGATATTTTTGATACCGGCACTCCACCGAGTTACGCGCGGGAGCTTTATCATCAACTAGTGGGTAACTTTCAGGGAATGGGGTGCACCTTAGTAGTACTAGCCGGCAATCATGACTCGGTGTCGGTATTAAATGAAAGTAGGGAATTACTGTCTTATTTAAACTGTCACGTTATTGCTAGCACTTACGGCAATGCTGAATCGCAAGTCTTACCTTTGCGTACCCGAGATGGCGACATAGGCGCAATACTGTGCGCGGTACCTTTTATTCGTGCTCGGGACGTTTTAAAAAGCGAAGCTGGAGCATCGGCGATTGAAAAACGTCAGGCGCTGGGCGAAGCCATTAAGCAGCACTATGCCAACCTTTATCAGATTGCGTTAGATAAACGTAAGGAATTGCATGTAGAAGTGCCAATTATTGCCACAGGGCACTTAACGGCGTTAGGGGTAAGCCAGAGTGAAAGTGTGCGCGACATTTATATAGGTACACTAGAAGGTTTTTCAGCTGATGGGTTTCCTCCGGCAGATTATATTGCCCTTGGGCACATTCACCGACCGCAAAAAGTGGCAGGGTGCGACCATATTCGATATTCCGGCTCGCCTATTCCCTTAAGTTTCGATGAACTGAAATCACAAAAGCAGGTGCTGATAGCCACGTTCGAAAACAAATCACTAGTGTGGGTAGAAAGTAAGCCTATTCCTCGTTTTCAACCGATGGCAGTGTTACGTGGTAACTTAGAAGATATTGAGCTTGCCTTACAGCAAAACGAGGCGGTGAAAAGCGCAAGCTCAGATCAGCCTGCATGGTTGTGCATAGAAGTAGAAACCCAAGATTACCTAACCGACCTTCAACAGCGCATTCAAGCGCTAATAGACGACAAACCTGCCGAAATTTTGCAATTAAAACGAATGCGCAAACAAAGAACCAGCGTCATTTCAGCAGAAGAAAACGTTAACTTAAGCGAGTTGTCTGTGCATGAGGTGTTTGATGCTAGATTGTCACTGGAAGCGTTTGAGTCGGACGAAGACCAACAACGCAAACAGCGAATACAAACCTTGTTCGAGCAGGAGGTAGACGATGTGCAGTTATCACATATGGGCAGCGAAGCGGCAGATGGTGCCAATGCTACCGATGTGAACAGCGCTATTGATGAAAAGCAAAATAACGCACCTGTTAATAAAGCGCCTGTTAATACCTCACCTGCAGGTGAGGGTAACCTATGAAAATTCTTACCCTTAGGCTCAAAAATCTAAATGCTTTAAAAGGGGAGTGGAAGATAGATTTTACCCAGTCTCCTTTCATCGACAACGGTTTGTTTGCCATTACCGGCCCAACAGGGGCAGGAAAAACTACATTGCTTGATGCTATTTGTTTAGCGCTTTATCACCAAACGCCGCGCTTGGGCACTATTTCGGCGACCTCAAACGATATTATGACGCGCGGTACGTCAGAGTGCTTGGCGGAAGTTGAATTCGATATAAAGGGTAAAGCGTATCGGGCATTTTGGAGTATGCGGCGCGCAAGAGGAAAAGCTGACGGCAATTTACAATCTGCTGATGTGGAATTAGCGGAAGTAGAATCTGGCAAAGTGTTAGCTACCCAAGTGAGGCCAAAGAGTGAAGAGATAGAGCGCCTGACTGGGCTTAACTTTGCGCGCTTTACAAAGTCGATGATGCTCTCCCAAGGCGACTTTGCTGCCTTTTTAAATGCCAACGAAGGTGACAGAGCTGAATTATTAGAAGAGCTTACTGGTACAGAAATTTATGGCCAGTTATCTCAAGCGATTCATGAAAAATACAAGGCAGCAGAAACCACAAAACGGGAATTCAAACTAAAACTGGAAGGCGTAGCATTACTCAGTGAAGCGCAGCATAGCGAACTTAGTACTCAGCTGAACCAATTTAAAACCCAGCTACTTACTGTAAATACCGAGATTGTTTCGCTACGAGAACAGTTGCAATGGCAACAGGCGTGTGAGCAAAATCAACAAGAGCTTACTAAGGCGAACGCGGCATTAGTTGAAGCAAATAACGTGTATGAACAGGCAAAGGGCGAACTAGCGCTATTAGTTGCTGGTGAGCCTGCGGAATTGCTTCGCTTGCCACATTCCGCGCTTAGTCAGCTATGTGAGGATGTGCAGCGCATTGCCAACAATCTCAGCCTGAAACAAGAGCAATTGCCAGATTTAGAAAGCCAGCAACAAAAGCGACAGGCGGAATGTGAAAGCAGTGAGACGGACTTTACCAACGCGAAAGCCCATCAACAGCGTTTTGAAACCCTGATTAACGAACAAATCATTCCACTTGATAGTGAAATCAATAAGCTTACCAACCGCATTGAGACAAACCAACAGACGTTAGCTGATGCGAAAATAAAGCAGGGCAAAGCGCAAGAAAACCATCAAACATACTCTGATGAACTTGAAGGTAAAAAGCGCACGCTGGATGAGTTAACCACCTACCTTAATGTTCATGCGGCAAATGGTAAGATGGCAGGCGAAATCAGTGGCTGGAAAGAAAAAGCGGCACGATTTAGCGATGACGAAAGTACTCTAGCGGAAATAACCAAGAAAATAACCGCAACGCAGCAGCTTAAAGACAGTGCCGTGGCCGATTTAGCTGAGAAACAACACGCCAAAACTAATGTGGTGGCGTTACATCAACAAAGCGCAGATAACGTTTCACTGTGTGAATCTAGCCTCAATCAACTCCTTAGTAATGGTGATACAGCCAGCGTGAATGCAGATATCACAGTACTTAATAATAACTGGCCAGTTCTTGCGTCGTGCGAACAATGGCAGCGGCTTTATATCAATCATAAAAATAGCCATGCTGAAAAGGCGCAAAGACTAACGTCATTGTTATCCAATATAGAAACCCTTAAACAAGAGCGGGCAGAGTTAGCGGCAAGTTACAAAGCCACGCAAAGCCATTTAAAAGACGTTGAGTCGTTAATTAAGTTAGATGCCGAGCTTGCGCATTTACGCCAAACGCTTTCACAAGGTGAGGCATGCCCTTTGTGCGGCGCCACTGAGCACGATGCTTCTTTGATGAATATTGATGTGCCTGAAACCATTGCCAAGCGCGACGAACTAACCCGCTCACTTGAAAATATAGAGAAACTAGGTACGCAAAAGCGAGAGCAAATCATTACCGCCGAGTTCGAAAAACAGCAGTGCGAGAAGGTGATCGCAGAAGCACTCGCAGCCTTTTCTCAACTTGAAGCCGACTGGCAAGGGGCTATGTCGTCTTTAAATGCTAGCGTTGTTATTTCAGATGTTGAGTCTTTTCACCAGCTTCAGCTGAACTGCAAAGCACGTCAATCTCGCTTAAACGCCCAGTTTAGCAATATACACGCTAGCGAGGAAAAATTAGCCGAAGCCAAAAATAAGACGCTTTTGCATCAACAGCAAATAGAATCAATAAACAGTGAGATGGCGCTTTTAACGGCAAAAGTCTCGCAACTAGAAGGGCAACTAAACGACTTCCACACGACTAAATCTAGTATTGAGAGCGCACTTGCCCATAATCGCAGCACGCTTATTAATGAGATTGAAAGCGTGGGTTTAACACCAGATGCCAATATCACTGAGTGGCTTGCTCAGAAACACAAGGATGTGGAAGTGTTTCAAGAGAAAACTCATCTGCACAGTACCTTGTCTCACGAGTTAAAAGCCCTTAAAGATAAATTGGTAGAGCAAAGTGAAATTAAAGCGGCTGCAGATAAAGAAGCCCAATTATACACTACACGTATTCAAGAAATTGAAGCCCAGCGTGAAGCGCAACGTGCTAAACGTCATGATTTGTTCCCCCAAGGGGATATTGGCGCTGCTAGACGTGAAATTCAGCACACCCTATCGGTAAAAGAGCAGCGCTATAAAGAATGTGACACTGCTCTTCGTGAGGCGCAGCGAGCATTAGAAAATGCTACCGCCCAACTAAAAATACTCACTGCAGAGTTAGAAGAAAAACAACAAGCCAAAGAAGCAAAGCAAGTCGAATTCGATTCCGCATTAAGCCAAAGCCCGTTTGCTGATGAAACCGAATTTTTAAGTGCATTATTGCCCTATGAGGAACGCCAGCGTTTACTTCAAAGGAAGCAATTAATTGAGCGTGAGCAGCAGAATGCGCAGTTGTTATTAAATACCGCCACGCAAAAGCACAGCACTTTACTAGCACATGAGCACGCCACGAAATGGCAACAATCAACTGCAGAAGCGACACAGGCAAGTTTGAATGAGAAAGATGATGAAAAAGATCGGTTACTGGCACAACAAGGGCAACTATCTCAACAGTTAGAGAGTAATAGGCAGGCGATTGAAAAACAGCAAAGCTTAATCAATGAAATGCGTGAGTTTGAAACATCGTATGATGATATTGCTTATTTGCACTCTCTTATTGGCTCTGCCAGCGGCGATAAATTTAGACGATTTGCACAAGGCTTAACGCTAGATAATTTAGTTCGTTTAGCCAATCAACAACTCGATAGGTTGCACGGGCGTTACCAGCTTACCCGCAACACAAAAGACAGTTTAGGTTTAAGTGTATTAGACACGTGGCAGGGGGATGTGGTGCGCGATACTAAAACCCTATCGGGAGGCGAAAGCTTTCTGGTGAGTTTAGCGTTAGCGCTGGCCTTGTCTGATTTAGTGAGTTTTAAAACGAGTATAGATTCTCTTTTCCTCGATGAGGGTTTTGGTACGCTAGATGCCGAAACTTTAGATGTTGCTTTAGACGCATTAGATAACCTAAACGCTAGCGGTAAAATGATTGGTGTTATTAGCCACATAGAAGCGATGAAAGAACGTATTCCTACCCAGCTTAAAGTAATAAAACGAAATGGCGTTGGGTTAAGTGCGCTGGAAAAATGTTACTCAGCGACAGAAAATTGACGGATATTTGGCAGGTTTAGTTTTTTGAAGCTACACTAAAAATAGCCTTTAATGAACTATCGCATACAACACGGCGGTTTTAGGGGTGATGCCGACTAATCTGTGTTGTAATTTCAACGGCGCATATTGTTTAGTCAGGGTGAAGTTTATAAGGTAATTCCACGCAAATTGGATCTTGCATCAGTACAGATTGTTGGGGGCGAGTAACCTTCCATGTGCGACCTGAATGCAAGATGGTCAGTAAAATTACTGATTGCTGCTTTGTGTGTTTTAGTGTGTGAGTGTGTGTACGCCTCGTGTGTCATTACCTCACCATTAAACAGCAAAGTGGGTACACCTATTCCCATGGTGAAAGGCGATCAGCGTTTAACGCTACATTGTGATTTAGCGCAACCGCATATTTTCCATTTTCCCCGCAACTTCGTAAATAAAGCCATGCTGTATCGGTTAGAGGCTGATGTTTCTATAACAGGCGCCTTCGAAACCCAGAGCTCAGCAGCACCTACTTTAACGCTACCAATCGAGCTACCTAGCGCGCGGCATGCCTATATGCTTCCCACTGGCGCAGCGTCTTACTACTTAGATATAGAAGCCCAGTACGGTAGGGCACTGTACCCGAGTCTATCCTCAGTACCTGAGTTCTACGCATTTAATACTATTCATACCTTAACACTGAGTGCATTTGCTGGCTTCTGCTTTGCGCTGGCTATTTATGTTGGGGTATTAGGCAATAGCATGCGAAGTTTTGGGTTCTATTCTTACAGTTCATACGTGGCAAGTGCAGCCACCTTTTTCTTGTTGCAGGAAGGGATATTTTACACATTATTGCCCAATGTGCCGTTTCTAAATAGCGTACAGTTAAGCGTGCTTTTTGCCGGGCTGACCATCTTTGCTTCTTTACGCTTTTTAGATCAATTACTCGATTTTAAAGCGTTGTTAAAAAAGTGGCAAAGAAGCGCACTACACTATTTATCGCTAATAATATTAGCTTTGGTGAGCGTGCAAATAGTGTTAAGTAGTGACGTGGGCATGATGGTAAACATAGTCATGTCGAAACTAACCTTGGTTATCATGGTCGGTATTTTATTAGCAATACTTTATGCGGCGTATCATAAAGTACACTGCGCAAAATTAGTACTGCTGGGTGTCTCGACAATTATACTTGCCATGCTAGCCAGGTTCTATTTGAAAGACTTCAGCCCGTTCCTTCAGCGCTACGGGCTTATTATCGCGGTGACAATAGAGGCGTTAATTTTTGCGTTTGCTGCAGCGCAAAAAGTGAAGAAGCTTGATAATGACAGGATGGCAGCATTTAAGCGTGCCGCTACCGATCCGCTTTGTCATATTCTCAACCGTGACGGTTGGGAGGGGGCCGCAAAAGTACTCTTAGATGACTTCAATCGTCAAGGCGGTTACATCACTTTAATGTTTATCGATGTAGATAACTTCAAGCGAATTAATGACTCTTTTGGGCATCGTTCAGGCGATGATGTACTGCGTATCTTGGCGAAAATTCTTAAACGTCAATGTCGAGAACAAGATGTGGTAGGTAGGTTAGGCGGTGATGAGTTTGTGGTGCTAAGTTATTGCCACAGCCGTAGTCAATCTGAACGGTTGGTGGGGCGAATTAAAGCGCGCTTAAGCAACTTAACTATTCAAACGCCTAATGCTCAAATTCCCGTTACGGCGAGTGTAGGCGCAGTGGTAACTGATACGTCGTGCAAGAACTTAGATGCCTTGCTCCAAGAGGCGGACATCCTGATGTATGAACAAAAGAAAGCGCGCCACACTGAAGTATCACAACCCATCTAATACCATCCAATATAAATAGGGCGCTGACTCAATGATACTGGCTTAATGAGCTCTTGCTAATTGAACCGGCCTATTGAACTGGTTTATTGAACTGGCTTAGTCAAGTAATACAATGGTGTTTCACATTGGGCTTATACATCTTTAAGCATTTTCGCTAACATCAAAAGCGGTAACCCAACAATTGAATGTCTTTTGCGAAGTGGTTATCCACTAAGCGCTTCAGTTCGTCCGTGTAATACGCTTGATAGCTGCCTCTATCTGTCGCTTTACGTTTATGGGGAAGTGTTGACGGGGGAATAGACAAGTGCGAACAGATAGCATCAAAATCTTCCTGTAAATTTTCGTAGCGACCAATAAAATCAGTCAGCAAATTTCCATGTAAATCCACAAGGTAATCGCTTTGCAATTGCAGCGATGTGTCTATGTGGTATTGATATGGACGCTCAGGGTTGAATTTCCATCGCATAAAGCGCTCGAAGGTATCATGACCTTCCATCACCTGAGGCCGTTCGCGTTTAATGTGATGATAGGAGCTTACCTGCAAGTCCCAAGGGTTTCTCACCACCGAAAACTTGTACAACCCATTAAAGTATTCTTCGGGGAGCATTTCTTTTGCCGCAATAATGCGAGAATGCCGAGGAAAGCGGCTACCAATCTTATGCCCACAAAACTGACTCATTTTATTACTGATAAACTGTGCTACGGCATAGCGGTGTCCCCAGCGATACTGTGACAGCGCCTCACGAATACTTGTACCACCAGTTTTAGCAATGTGTACAAAGAGAAACTGTTTACTGTGGGAAAGTAGCACCGGATATTATCCTTGTTAAAGCCGATATAGGTATCAATACAGTGTGGCCGTTAATTGTGACAACCATATGGATATCTGAGTCATACTTAGTAGTGAATAAACGCTACTACGTGATGAAAATGGATGGCTTTTGCTTTTTGTTGGTTGAGAGTAAAGCTATGATAAAATACCGTTAAATGAAGCTTCAACAAGTTAAATGCGGCGCAGAATATTCGCTATGCAAATGGCTTCAATCAGTACACCCTAGTACCACTGATGACAGCACAAAAATGGAAATTAAGAGTAAATGGTAGAGCAGAGTTATTATATTGGTGTGGATGGCGGCGGTACTCACTGCAGAGTGCAGTTAGAGGATGAGCACGGCAACGTATTAAGCTACGCCGACGCTGGTTCTGCCAATATTATGACCAATGCTGCTGCCGCAATGCAGTCAATTATCGATGCTAGTGAAAAAGCCATTAGCGCAATAAAGCCCATTAGCGTAGTAGATAAGCCCATTAGCGCAGTAGATAAGCCCAGTAGCGCGACAAATAAACCTACTAACCCAGCAGTCAAGCTCAGCCAAATACACCTTGCCGCAGGACTTGCTGGTGCGAATATTCCCAGCGCATTAAATCAGTTTTTAAGTTTACACCACCCCTTCAAAAGCGTAACCGTCATCAGTGATTTACATGCCGCCTGTCTTGGCGCTCATAACGGCTATGCCGGTGCATTAATTATTTGCGGCACTGGATCGGCGGCTACAGTTTTTACTGGCACTGGTACCAGTACTAATTCGCACAATTTTAAAGACAAAGGCGGTTATGGGCTTCCAATCAGCGACAATGCTAGTGGCGGTTGGTTAGGCCTTGAGGCGGTTAAACACAGCTTGTTGGTGTTTGATGAACTTATTCCTCATAGCCTCTTGTTTGCATCTATTTGCGATAATTTAGCCGTATCAAACCCACAACAGTTGGTCACAAAAGTGGCGGGGTTTAAAGGAAGAGAGTTTGGTGCATTGGCCCCCAGTGTGGTGGCAGCCTATAAAAAAGGTTGCGCCGCAGCCGGGGCACTTATTCAACAAGGGG
Organism: Alteromonas sp. KS69; assembly: GCF_003989595.1. Taxonomy (NCBI): domain Bacteria; kingdom Pseudomonadati; phylum Pseudomonadota; class Gammaproteobacteria; order Alteromonadales; family Alteromonadaceae; genus Alteromonas; species Alteromonas sp. KS69. The sequence continues at coordinate 58,688 of NZ_PYHU01000020.1, forward strand.
CTAGCTACCTCAACGATGTTGGTCAAACACTTACCTGCAAGGCACCTAATGAAAAAACATTCACCAATAATCAGGATTTGCCCCTTTGCTTAGTCGGTGGGCTAAGTCATGTGTATCAGCCGTTATTAAGTGCTGATCTTCAAACTAGGCTTATTGAACCCAAATCGTCACCTCAAGCAGGGGCTATTCAATACGCAAAACAACAGGTAGCACTGGCTTAATGCAAACAATTACCTCAGACAAAGTACTGACACCCGCAGGCATTCAGTTTAATAAAACCCTATGTATAGAACAGGGCGTGATCCAACGCATTCAAGATGCCACAAAGGAAGAGCTTGCAGAAAAGTACGCAGGTACGCTTATTCCTGGGTATATAGACACACAGGTAAATGGTGGCGGGGGGATACTGTTTAATCATACGCCCACGTACGATGCACTAAAAACCATGGCGAATGCGCATTTGCAGTTCGGCACTACCAGTATGTTGCCTACACTCATTACCGATAATGTGACCACTATGGCTAACGCCGCCGATGCGGTAAGTGAAGCCATTGCCAATAATCATCCAAATATTGAAGGTATTCATTATGAGGGGCCTTTTTTAAGTACTGCGAAAAAAGGCGTGCATGAAGAAAGCTTTATTCGTACGCCACATGATAGTGAGCTGGCGACCTTGTGCAGAAAGGATATTGGCAAGGTACTGTTAACGGTGGCCCCTGAAAGTGTGAGCCCCAGTTTTATTAAAGAAATGGTGGCAGAAGGGGTAGTGGTTGCATTAGGGCACACCAATGCTAGCTTTGAACAAGTAAGCGATGCACTTAACGCTGGGGCGAGTGGTTTCACCCATTTGTATAATGCAATGTCAGCGTTTACCTCTCGGGCGCCAGGTGCTGTGGGCGCAGCATTGTTGTTTGATAGTGCGTATTGTGGGTTAATTGTGGATCACCATCACGTACACCCTAAAAGTGCTGAGTTGGCGATAAAGGTTAAAGGTAAAGAAAAGATAATGTTGGTGACCGATGCCATGGCGCATGTGGGGAGCAACCTAGACACGCTGGCTTTTTTCAATACAGAAATTAAGCGCAGTGGCAGTAAACTCACCACCCCTGATGGCACATTGGCCGGTTCATGCTTAGATATGCATGGGGCTGTGGCAAATACTTGTCATGATTTAGGCGTAAGCTTAACCCAAGCAAGTGCAATGGCAAGTAGTACGCCTGCAAACTTCATGGGAATGCAGCATAAACTAGGCAGTCTCGCAGCAGGGCAGTATGCTAATGTATTATTAGTGGATGATACTATTACGTTAGCCAATATTTGGGTAAAAGGAAGGCTTCAATAACCCAAGCTTCAAGCGTATATTACCCTAAAGTGCTGTGGATCAGCGTTCTGAGACTGCCTTCTCGGTGATTCAAAAATATTGAATTTTCTGGAGCGTAACATGACCTACCGCGTTGCAATTGCCATATCAGGCGCCGTTTCTTTGGGCTCTTATGAAGCGGGTACGCTTTATGAAATTATTAAAGCGCTAAAAGAACATAACGAAAACCCTGCCAACCCAAAAATTGAAATAGATGTGCTTACTGGCGCTAGTGCTGGTGGCATGACCGCCGCAATGATAGCGCAGAAACTCTTATATGATGGCGACGCCTTATCGGGCGAAAATACCAATGTGGGTTACGAAGCATGGGTGAAGTCGGTTGATATCAACGGGTTGTTAACGCCCTTGCCGGGAGACAATGCCAAAAATTCACTGCTCTCAAATGGCTTTGTAAAAACCATTGCTGATAAGCTGATTAATAGCCGGTACGTAAAATCATCAGCACCAAACTCTCCACCAGCACAAGCAGAAACACCGCTAGTTCAAACGCCCCACATTGCCAGCGCTACCTCTATCAGGTTAGGGCTGGCCATGTCTAACCTCAATGGCGTCGATTATGAGGTAGATACGTTTGCTTATTTAACGGAAACTTTAGGCCAAGGAAAGTTCACCCAAACGCGCCACCAAGACAGGTATACCGCTACGCTGGACAACACAACCGATAACCAGGCTATTTGGAACGAGATTAGTTCCGCGGCACGAGGATGTGGTGCCTTCCCTGTAGCGTTCTCGCCGGTGTCACTCTCCCGAAGTTGGCTACATGGCGATTACAGCGGTCGAGGCGCTGTAAAATTTGAAGACAGTATCTTTAGCTTTATGGATGGTGGGGCGTTTAATAATTACCCTTTGGGGATGGCAGTATCATTGGCTGAACAAAACGATACAAACTATACCGATTATGAAAACCGCTTTTACTTTTACATTTCACCCAACCCTAAGGCGTGTTGATCTTTC
>NZ_PYHU01000021.1:0-20355 GCF_003989595.1 Alteromonas sp. KS69
GGCCCTGCTGAACGGTTACATGCAGTTACCTACAGTAAGAGATAACATCTCTCCCTTACGTATTCCTGTTTCATAAAGAAGTATAATAATTAGCTTATTTCTAAAAAATATGCACGTTAGTTAAGTGTTATTTTCACTGTTTGGGATAAAATGTTGGTCTAATTCAGTTTTAATTTTTTTGAGATTTTATCCCTTCTTCAGTTTCATAGCTAAAAGGTACAATAATGGCTTTATCAAATACCTAAACGCGTTAATTCGAAACGACATTTAAAGTAAAACCATAGTATCTAATGTAAAAAGCCGCTAAATAAGCGGCTTGATTTTACGTGATAATGCGTAAACTTTTAATTAAAAGTTATAACGCACTTTTACGCCATATTGGCGAGGTTCACCATAAGTGTTACTTGTATTACCGCTATCGGTAAGTGAGCCATCTAAATTTCGGCCAGCGGTGATATAAGTAGCATAACGTTCATCTAGCATGTTAGTGCCGTATAATGAAACTTCCCATTGATCATCAAATGTCATCAACGAAACTCTTAAATTAAGTAATGAATATGAGTCTGACTGGAATTTTTCTTCGTTGTTGCTTTTAAAGTAAACACCGTCACGCCATGCATAATCACCTCTGAAGACTAAGTAACCAACATTGGCTATTTCGGTAGTATATTGCGCGCCTAGTGAATAGGTTAAATTTGGCGTGTTAGGTAACTCGTTGCCAGCAAAATCTACACCTTCCCCCTGTGGAAAGTAGTCAAATTCGGAATTAGTATAAGTAACCACCAAATTAACATCAAAATTATCACTTACACGAGCAACAAACTCACCTTCAATACCTTGAATAGTGGCTTTACCTGCGTTTGTTGTAGTTGAAATGCCACTATCATCATCGTATTCAACAACCTGCAAATTGGTGTAATCATATAAAAACAAACCAACATTGGCACGTAAACGATTTTCCAACAAGGTTGATTTTATGCCTGTTTCATAACTCCATAAGTCTTCTTGTTCAAATGAAGTGCCATCACCAATTTGAAAACCGCCCGATTTAAAGCCACTAGTTGCTGAGGCATAAATCATAATGTCATCAGCTAAGTCATAATCTAAGGCAAAACGCGGTGTCCATGCACTCCAACTGTCATCCGGTGTTCCTGTGTCATCAAGGCCGCCATTAACATTAGTAATATAGCCATAATTTTTACTTTCATAGCTATAGCGTAAACCAAATGTGGCTCTTAATTTAGGGTTAACATCATAGGTCATTTGGCCAAAAGCCGCATAAGCTTCGGTAACATTTTCTTCGGTAATTTCAATGGCCAAACCATCAAATAAAAGATCAATACCCCCGCTGCCATCTTCTTTTAAATAAAATAGGCCAGTGATCCAATCTAAACCATCAGGTGTGGTATTTGATAATTGAAACTCTTGAGTAAATGATTCTGAGGCTTCAAAAAAATTGATGTTAAATACCGTAAACTCTGTAGCATCCGCATCCGTGGTTTGATCGAAATCACTTTCACGGTATGAACTAATCGACTTTATGGTGTAATCATCGCCAGTCCATGTCAACGTTGATGAAAGCCCCCATACTTCAACGTCTGTTTTAGGTTTATAGTTTAGCGCTATATCGTAGTCATCTTTTGGTATTGCCGCACCCGCGTCAACATAATCTTGGGTATAACCACCGCGTTGGCTAATATAGCCCGTGCCGCCATCATTGTTGTAATCGCCTCTTAAAACGATTTCTAATTTATCTGATAAATCAATAGCAAGCGTTCCACGGCCAGCAAAGGTATCTTCATCTTGGTATTCTTCACCCGTTAACATATCTTTGTAGATACCATCACGGGTATTTTTTAATAGCGTTACTCTACCGCGGCTATTGTCAGTTAAACCGCCAGAAAAAGTACCTGTTAGTGTTTGTTTATTATAACTGCCAAGTGTTAAACCAACGGTTCCTTCAGCATCATCGGTGGGCGCTTTAGAAATAATGTTTAAGGCACCACCAACAGAATTTCGACCAAATAAAACCCCTTGTGGACCACGCAGCAATTCTAAGCGTTCAACATCGAACATATCTTGATAGCCCGTGGTTGGCCTTGGTTGGTAAATTCCGTCAATATAAATAGTTGAGCTAGGATCAGTGGCGACACCAAAAGCGGTTGTGCCAACACCACGAATATTAATAATTGCCATCGAATCATTAGTAATCGTTATACCTGGGGCGAAAAACTGAAAATCGTCCATGTTGGTGATACCCATTTGATCCAAAACATCGCCTGAAATAGCGGTAACACTAATAGGAGTTGACTGAATACTCGCTTCACGTTTTTGCGCCGTGATTTGAATCGTTTCAAAAAGGGTATCTTTTCTAGCCACTTTTTCTTCTGTTTGTTGCGCTGTTTTAGTTTCCGTCTGATCGTTGTCGCTGTTTACTTGAGCTTCAGCAGCAAAACTTTGCCCCGATGATAAAGCCATAGCTAAAGTAAGGGCACTTAGCGGGTAGATAGTTTTTAACTTATATTTCATTCGACTATTCCTTTCATTAATTATTATTTAACCCCAACTCGGTTTAAGAAATTGAACTAAATGCCGTTCCAAGATCCGATCTTTCGACCAAGAAAGTGGGAACAAAACAAAAGGAACAGGCATGAAGAATTTAGTAGAGTTGTACTGTGATGTCGATGATTTTTGCAAAGTATTCATTCCACAATGGCAAAAGCAGCTACTAGAAGATGGTAGTCGCCAAAGGCGCAGAGATAGTCGTATGTCTATGGGCGAAATGATGACAGTCGTCATTGGTTTCCATATGAGCCATCATCGTGATTTCAAGAATTATTACCTAGGCTATGTCTCGTGTTTTTATAAAAAGGACTTCCCTAAATTATTGAGCTACACACGATTTTTGGAAGTGATGCCTAGTCTTATTGTACCCATGTGTGCTTATTTCACTTCACTCAAAGGTAAACCCACAGGTATTGAATTCATTGACTCTACAACCTTAAAAGTGTGCCATAACATTCGGATACCAAGGCATAAGACCTTTGAGGGTGTTGCACAAAGAGGAAAAGGTACGATGGGCTGGTTCTATGGGTTCAAGTTACATTTAATTGTAAACTATAAGGGGGAGATTGTTGCCGCTAAAGTCACCACAGGTAACGTGCACGATACCAAGCCAGTCGAAGAGCTAGCGGAAGGTTTAACAGATAAACTTTACGGCGACAAAGGCTACTTAAGCAATGCGCTCAAAGACAATTTATTTGATAAAGGCGTCACGCTTATCACAACGGTTCGTAAGAATATGAAAGCAAAAGCGATGTCATTATGGGATCGGGCAATGCTGTCAAAGCGATTCATTATCGAGACGATTAACGACCAATTAAAGAATATATCTTTCATTGAACACTCTCGTCATCGCAGTATTAATGGTTTTACGCTTAACTTGATGGCTGGACTGGTGGCTTATTGTCTCAAAGAAAACAAGCCATCCCTTAATTTAACTGACGTTGAGAGAAATTCCATGGTCATCGATTAAACCGATCTGGGGTTATTTATTATTTATTATTTATTATTTATTACAGGGCAAGATCATGAACATAAATCGTTCAATTGACGTTTGAATCGCCAACAACTCTGGACGATAGTAAGCGTCTGTGATCTTATACTCTCTTTTGCGGAGAGAGTCATGGAAACAGGCGCATTTGAACAGTTTTTTGGTGAGTTAGAAGATCCCAGACAGTCAGCCAAGGTAGCCCATCTATTTACTGATATTTTATTTTTGGTGGTATGTGCGTCCATCGCTGGAGCCAAAGGATGGGAAGATATCGAAGATTTTGGCGATCTGCATTTTGACTGGTTTGCCGCTAAGGGATTATTCAAGAACGGCTTACCGGTTCATGACACCATAGCGCGTGTGATATCGCGGATAGACAGTGGGCAGTTTCAGCGTTGTTTTATCGGCTGGATGCAATCGGTGGTGGAGTTATCCGAGGGGAAACTCATTGCTATTGATGGCAAGCGGCTTTGTGGCTCTTATAACCGGGAAAACAGGCAGTCGGCTATCCACATGGTTAACGCCTTTGCCTCAGAGAATAACGTCGTATTAGGACAGATTAAAACTCAGAGCAAATCGAATGAAATCACCGCCATTCCAGCTTTGCTGACTATGCTGGACATAAAAGGCTGTCTGATATCCATTGATGCAATGGGCTGCCAGAAAGAAATCGCTGAGCAAATTATTGATGGTGGTGGTGACTACCTTCTGGCCCTGAAAGGAAATCCAAAAGAGCTGCATGATGCCGTCCGTAAGGCGCTTTCTGGTGCGATAAATCAGGAAGTAATTTGTCTGGAAAAAGCTCACGGAAGAAGTGAAGCCAGAGCGTGTCATGTAATGGAAGCGGGTTCGTTAACGGATAACTTCTGTGAATGGAAAGAACTGAAAACTATTGGTGTAGCACTGAGCTATCGGCAGACGAAACAGGGTAAAGAATCCCTTGAGTATCGTTACTACATTAGTTCTGCCAAGTTATCAAAAGCCCGATTTGCAAATGCAGTACGGAGTCATTGGGCTGTAGAAAACAGCCTTCATTGGGTGCTTGATGTCTCGATGAAAGAGGACGAATGCCAAATATATCGTGGCAATGCTGCTGATATATTATCGGGTGCGAGGAAGCTGGCCTTGAATATGCTTCGTGCAGAAACCACCAGAAAAGTCAGTATTCCTCGCAAGCAAAAGCGCGCACATGGCAGCACTGAGTACCTGGAACAGTTATTAACAGCGGGGTTGGGAAAGTTGAGTAAAAATTAAGCATTCATGCTCTCACCCTGCGATATCAAGCGCTCACTTATTGAGTGCCCGTTTATCCTTGGGGAACACTTGAGTCTGTTGAGTGGTTGGGAAATTAACTTTCCGTGACGGGCATAGTGCGCCCAAGCTTGTCGCTCAACCATCGCACAAATGGACGATGCTTTCGGATTTTTTTGACGCTTTCGGGTAAGTGCAAAGCGTTATGAGGCGTATATTCAAGAAAAAATGCGTTTAGTTTCTCTCTGATATATTTTTTAGGCTTTTTATGCCAATAGTGATAAATGTTTGCGTTACCAACGTTTTTAATGGTGCCGTTCAAGTCCAGAACAATGCCCACCGCAAGCTGTTCAGCAGTGTGCCAGTGGGTTAACCTGTTGATCTGACGCATTAATAACAGTGCCTTTTCAATCAAATCGACCGACTCTTCAGACACGCCTATCACGCCAGAATTATACATAGGCGAAGCTTTTGTAACTTTGATCAACCCTTCCTTGGACACCTCGAATTGTTTTCCAATCGCTTTTTTGTAGTGCCTATAAAACTTTTTCTCGCCAAGCCTGCCTTCCTTTTTATGCATCAGAAGTTGTGCTTTATCGATATCGTCAAACAGGTGCACCAGATTTCTTTCTATAATAGTGTCGCTGTCGATAAAAATAAGTTTTTTAGCATAGTTCTCAAGAATGTGCTTTACCCCTCTTAATTTCAGTTCAAAATGATAGCTAGTACCTTGCAGCCAGTCTTGCCTGGTCTTTTCACTCATTAAAATTGGCGTTACACCTTGAATATTTTCAAAGTCACCAGTTCGTTCTACCAGGACTAAAATGGGAATTTCTGGCGTTGATAAGCGCAAAGTTAAAATGCTGTAAGCCGCCTCCTTATAATATATGTCGTCCCCATAAACGACATATACGAAAGCTCGCTCTACCTTTGAAGCTTTGTCTAAATTTTCTATTTGACTCATTTGTTTTACCTGCTTTGTAGTGTGCTGCCAAAAAATTGGCTTGTTGTACTAAGAGCCTGCTGAGTAAACTTTGCTGGCATTAACCGAAGCTGTTTTCTTGAACACTGATCGCTCAAGCTCTGACAAATTGAAATGTATTTAGTTTAATTTCTTGGGAAAATTATTAATTGGAAGGAGCGCCCTGAAATATTTATTAGCACCTGGCAGCCAAAGAAAACATCTGTCAGTGCCCAGATCACTTTTAACAACGTCTATTCATGTATTCCTGGACGATCAAAAATTACTTACCGAGTGCCTTAGCCGCTATATTGACTTTTATGGCATACGTTGATCTCAAGCTCATTCGCGCCAGGCTTACCTCTAGACTGGAAGACAGCGAACTTATTGCATATAACTTGTCATTTGATGTACATGAGATGCCTTTACCTTTCGGTTTCATGTCATCAACGAAAGTGACCATGTGGCAATCAGATGCACCTAAGAAACGCAGCTTCGTCACCAATAGTCCGCTTATCATTCATCCCTACACAGTTGCCCTGGTGATTGTAGAGTAATGAGGCCAATCGTACGGTTATGCCATTACATTAAGTTAAGATATACTCTTACCTCTCTATTAATAAAAGGTAATTTATGATCCCCTGTAGCGTGTTTATTGTTGCGCAAGATGAAGCCAACAACATTGAGCGAGTGTTACGCTCCGTGAGTGATTTTGCACAAGTATTAGTTGTGGACTCCGGTAGCACCGACAACACCGTTGCATTGGCTGAAGCAATGGGCGCAGAGGTTATCCATCAAGATTGGCTGGGTTATGCAGGGCAAAAGCAGTTTGCTTTAAGCTTATGTCAACAAGATTGGGTATTAAACCTTGATGCTGATGAAGCGCTTACCCCTGAGTGTATAGCCGTGATCAAACAAACCATAATCCGCAATGATATCGCCGCATTGCGTTTTGCCCGTAATGATATATTTATGAACCAATTGCCAAACAAATGGATGAAAAAACCCAATAATCTGCGTTTATATCGTCGACAATTAGCCCATTTTGATACAAGCGAACAAGTCCATGAAAGTGCCATTGTAGAGGGAAAAGAAATTCGAACACAGGTGGCTTTTACCCACTTTGGATATAATCGTATTGATGCCTTGGTTGCCAAGAATAATTTGTATTCTTCATTTAGAGCAGAAGATAAATTTGCTCGCAATAAGCGCCCTAGCCTAATTAAACTGGCCCTTGTTTTACCCTTCACATTCTTGCAGAAATATTTTTTACAAGGGCGTATAACCAATGGTAAACGAGGCTTAATATTAGCCACCATTGATGCGTTCTATGCTTTTTTGAAAGAAGCTAAGCTATGGAAAAGTATCTTGTAGACAGTGATCCAAACAAAAAATCAAAATAAAAAACCCTTTTTAAAACGTCACTCGTTAGTTGTTAGTAAGACTTCTATTTTGTTATGAAACAAGGAAAAAACATGCTTACATCTACGCTATTACACAAATATAAACTGACATTAGTAGCAGCATCAGTGACCTTTTTATTTGCCTGTGCTGGGCCTGATAATCAAACCGAAAACAAACAAGCAGAAACACCTGAACAAGCCACTGAGCGTGAGGTGGTGAAGAGTGACTCAGTGACTCAAACGAAAACGACTGTAAGCAGAATACACATAGCCGAACAGCACGCCATTGGCAAAGCCAACAAGAACCCCAATTTGAAGGTTCCTGATTATTACATTAGGTTGCATAACGAAAATTATGATTCCAAAGATAAAAAACTTTTATTCAACAAGGTTGAGTTAATTGTTAACTGTGAATAACTATTTGCATTTCGGGGGGTGGAAAATCTGTTTTCGACCCTTCTGTACAAAAACGTCAGTGGGTTGGAAATTGATTTCTCGGGTGCGCTAAGCACAATAAAGCGACGTTGACAAGGTCGCTCTTGACTGGCAGTTGCCATTCTAAGGTTGGAAATATCAACTGAGAAGTGAGTGAAAATTCGACATTTAATGAGTTGTTTGCGGTTTTAGTTGACTGACAAAAAACATCCAAACCGGACATTCAACCAGTCGTAAGTTAGGTCTTTTTTTGCCACACTTGTCGGTACACAATTCAGGGATGAAGGAGTGTGTTGGCATTACAACAAAGTGAAACATACAAGCGCCATCGACCAGAAACAACGCTACTCTATCAATTGGTTGAACGTTACTACCCAGACTTTACCGCAAACCTAGCCGACCAAGGCAAGTATTTACCCAATTATGTTGAGCGTGAGTTTGATGATTTCTTGCGTTGTGGACGACTAGAGCACGGCTTTTTACGCGTGGTATGTGGCGACTGCCAGCATGAGAAGTTAGTCGCTTTTAGCTGTAAACGCAGAGGTTTCTGTCCTAGCTGCGGAGCCAGAAGAATGGCAGAAAGTGCAGCGCTACTTGTAGATGACGTATTACTTGGTTATCCAATTCGTCAGTGGGTCTTAAGCTTACCTATTCCACTTCGATTACTGCTAGCAAGAAACCCAAGTGAATTGAGCAAAGTGATGCAAATCATTCACCGCGCCATTTCCACGCACATTGTGAACAAGGCCGGCTTTACCAACAAACAATCGAAAACTGGGGCTGTTACCCTTATTCAGCGATTTGGTAGCGCCCTCAATCTAAACATCCATTTCCATATGCTGTTTTTAGAAGGAGTAATCAGTGAAAATCCATGGGGTGGTACGACTTTTACCCGCATCAAAGCGCCGTCCCATAGCGACATGGTGGAGCTAGTTCACACCATTAGCTATCGAATTGCCAACTATTTGGAGAAAGTGGGGTTAGTGGAGCGCGACATAGAAAACAGTTTTCTTAACTTACCTATTGATGATGAAGATAGTCTATTGCAGTTGCAAGGGGCCTCCGTCAGCTATCGGATTGCCATGGGACCACAACAAGGTCAAAAGGTGTTTACACTACAGACACTCCCTGCCAGCAATGAAGGCGAATATGGTCAGTTAGCCAATACCTCAGGTTTTTCCTTACACGCAGGGGTCTTCGCTAATGCCGATGAGCCAGAGAAGTTAGAAAGACTATGTCGCTACATCAGCCGCCCAGCGATTAGTGAACAGCGTTTAAGTATGACTGACCATGGAAAAGTGCGCTATGAATTAAAAACACCCTATCGAGACGGCACAACACATGTATTCTTTGAACCGCTCGACTTTATTGGCAAACTAGTGGCCCTCATTCCACCGCCAAGACTAAATCTCACCCGATTTTATGGGGTATTTGCTCCCAACAGCAATCTAAGAGCACAAATTACTGCGTCACAGAGAGGCAAAAACAGCCCGAAAATTGTCAATCAAAAAGATGGGCAATCAGATAAACCTTACCATGCAAGGGCTATGTCATGGGCACAGCGGTTAAAGCGGGTATTCAATATAGACATTACCGAATGCGAAAAATGCGAGAACCACAATGTAAGCATCATCGCTTGTATTATAGATATACACGTTATTCAGAAAATACTGGCACATATAGATAAAAAGCACCCAACTTCTAAACAAACAAAGCTATTGCCACATTTGCGTGCACCACCTGATGAACAATACACAAACGATTTCACTATTCAACGTGACTTCAATTTTGGGGCGTAGGCTCCATTTACTGCTGCAAGAGTAAAGAAAAACGCTAGTAAATGGTGGGGCTATTCGCGCTTCACCCCCCATTTCCTGCACCAAAGGCCTATCGTCGCAAGACATTGCAAACTAACACGCCTTAAAATACTCCCACAATTCGATAATTCAACAAACCAATCTAGTCAAAAAGACAACTGTCATAGGGGGTAGAAAATAGCTTTAATCCGTCTTATACTCCGTTTGATCTGTGAAAAAGAGTTAAACTTGGATCTTACCCAATTGATCGATGCTTCACTGAAGACTTTTGTTGATGTCTCTCTGGATCCGGAAACCCGCAACAAGCTGCAGCAATTTTTTAATGCTCGTCAGCTGGCGTTGTATCAGTCCAAAGGGTTACCAACTCAGGTGGTAGGGGCGGTACAGGCAGTCAATATCACCAACCCTTTAGATTTTGAAAAGCGCGTGTTTGCAGTCGAACGATTTAGCCAATCCGACGAAAGCGCTGCGCTGGCAGAAGCCAACAAACGGGTAGGGAACATTCTAGCCAAGTCTTCATTCGACGGTGACGAGATAACTATCGACGAATCTTTGTTCGAGGGCGAAGAAGCCGACCTTTATTCAACAATTAATCAGGTCTCCGGGCTTGTTCAAGACCTTGTTGCTCACCGTAATTATCAAAGTGCGCTAGACGAATTAGCCAGCCTGAAACCGTGGTGAATAATTTTTTCGATAAGGTCATGATCAACGCTGATGATCCCGCAATCCGCAATAACCGCCTGAAACTGATCAGCAAGCTCAGAGAGCTATTCTTGGGTATTGCTGATATATCTTTGCTGCAAAAATAGATGGCTGATTTTTCAGAGACTATTGGCGTGGATAGCCCGGCGACTAAGCTGGTGATACTGGATAGAGATGGTGTGATAAATCAGGATTCAGATCACTACATTAAATCACCGCAGGAGTGGATCCCGATTGAATCCAGCTTGCGCGCAATTGCCAAGCTCAACCGAGCGGGATATAAAGTCGCCGTAGCGACCAATCAGTCAGGGATCGCGCGCGGGTATTTTAGCGAAGTCACCCTGGCGCTGATCCACAAAAAAATGGAATTTTCTCTGGCGACCGTTGGCGCGCATATCGATGCCCTTGAGTATTGTCCTGACCATCCGGATAATGCAGGACCCAACCGTAAACCCAACCCCGGAATGCCGGTAAAGCTTTTGTCTCGCTTTAATGCTAAGAACAGCGAAACCTGGTTTGTCGGTGATTCGCTGAGCGACATTGAATGTGGTATGAATGCCGGTTGTAAACCGGCGTTAGTACTCACCGGCAAAGGGAAAGCAACGCTCACAAAGCAAGGTCTTCCTTTAGATTTGCCTGTTTATGCGAACCTGCAGGATTTTACCGACAAATTACTCAACCCTTAGCGCTCAAGCATAAACCTCAAACAAAAAGCCTAGGCAAAAAAATACCAGCCGATTGGCGGGTATCTGTGTTTCTATCGGCGGCGGTCTTGCCGGTAGGCTAAACCCCGCCCTTTGCTTGTTTTTTTACTTCTTGCCAAGACTTTCGTAGTAAGCTGCTATATTGGCGATGTCAGCATCGCTCAGAGCAGCAGCCTGGCCATTCATAATCGGATCTTTACGAACCTGAGATTTATAGTCATTCAGTTGCTTAACCAGATAAGCCGCTTTTTGGCCTTTCAGATTAGGGTAGTTTGGCACAAAACTGATACCGTCAGGGCCATGACACCCGGCACAAGCCGCCGCTCTGGTTTTTCCAGCGTTCACGTCTGCAGCGATAGCAGAGGTTGATAAAAAGGCAGCAGCCAGTAAAGTGATTGACAATAATTTCATGGTATTTCCTCTAAATGCGCCAAAAACGGCATTTTAATCGATTTCGGCCCAAAAAGTAATGATCTAGATTAATATTTGTGCTGGATTTAGTGCGAATGTATACGAACGATTTCACTATTCAACGTGACTTCAATTTTGGGGCGTAGGCTCCATTTACTGCTGCAAGAGTAAAGAAAAACGCTAGTAAATGGTGGGGCTATTCGCGCTTCACCCCCCATTTCCTGCACCAAAGGCCTATCGTCGCAAGACATTGCAAACTAACACGCCTTAAAATACTCCCACAATTCGATAATTCAACAAACCAATCTAGTCAAAAAGACAACTGTCATAGGGGGTAGAAAATAGCTTTAATCCGTCTTATGCTCGTCATCAATTTGCTTGTTCAGCAGGAAAAACGGGTTTATTTGACTCAGCAACACCATGATTTTGTTGATGCCCTTGGCGGGCATGGATTTCTCAGAACGGTACTTTTTAATGACGGTGTCAGCATTGATTCTGACAACGTCGAAATCATCAGCAAAGAGCAGTTGCATGCTCTCGGTGAAAAGTTCAGAAGTGCACTTTAGAGGCGTAAAGCTGTCAACCACAAAAACAATTTGTTATCATGGAATAAAACGACTAGAAGAAGAAAAACATGCCAGCAGCTCCTTTTCCCATTTTGACTTCAGAGCGTCTTATCCTTAATGAGCTTAAGAAGACGGATCGCAAGCAAATCTTTGAGATTTTCTCCGATCCTGATGTTACGGCTCATTATGATGTTGAGCGCTTTAAAGAAATCAAGGAAGCTGTTCAATTGATCAAATATTTCTCCTCCAGGTTTGAAACCCGAACCGGTATTCGCTGGGCAATACGTAAAAAAGGCGAACCTAAATTGATTGGCAGTTGCGGATTTAATAGTTGGAACGAATTCGATGCCAGCGTGATCCTTGGATACGATTTAGCACCAAAGCATTGGGGAAAAGGCTTCGTCAGCGAAGCTGTAAAGTGCATTCTGGATTATGTCTTTAGTGCAAAATTTCCTATCAAAATCAACCGGGTAGAATCTTTGATATTACCCAGTAATTTACCTTCTATTTCAGTAACCCTAAGAGCGGGGTTTGAGTTTGAAGGGGTAATGCGAGAGAAGTGTTTCTGTAATGGTGCCTTCCACGATATTAATCTTTACAGCCTGATACGCAAAGATTATGAAGCGGCATAACAGCGATAAGAGTCACTGCTTAGTGCCATTCTGAATGTCCATCAATTCGCTGGTGAGTTCTTTAAGTTTTTTCTGTAAGTGTTTTTTGCCGTCCAGTTGATAACGAGAAACCAATATTGCTGATGGGGTTTTCTTTAACGCAAAATCAATAACCAGGTCAAATTTTCTTGAACGTAAGGCTGTTTTGTTTAGAGGATGCAAAAGCAGCGCTTTAAGCAAAGGCCCGGTTAACTCCAGGCTGCGGTTTCCCTTACTAAACAATGCCAGTTTTTGTAGATCTGGCCTGGAAAGGGAACCTTGTGAGTTCTCAGCATTATCCTCGATAACAGCTAATAACAGACTTAACAAACGATTGTCCAACTGCTGATAAATACCGTCTAAATGAAAAAACAGCAATTCCTTAAAATTCTGCGCTATCAATTCTAATGATCCACTCAATAGTCCATCCGCTTTTAGAGGGTTGAGCACAGTCATACTGAATTCATTGTGCCGAACAAAGCAAAGCCACCGAGTGTTTGCCATTGCAGGGCGTTAGTTTGTGTGGTCGCCCAAATACATAGTACTAGTGCAATCGGTCCAGCCACAATGATCGCAGCATTAACAGACGGTTTACCGGCTCGCTTGCGAAGTTTAGGCAACGCAACAATCGATTCAACATAAGCGAGTAAACGAGCAAGAGTGCTTACTGCCGCCAACGCTAAAAAGTCGTCTCACAACGCAAACATAATTGCCCCAACTCCGTAAAATATAATCGAATTTGCTGGAGTACCCCAGCGTGATACCTTACCAAACCAAGCGGGCAACAAACCATCGTCAGCAAGGGATGGCGGCATCCGACTTGCCGACGTATGCCCTGCTGTCAAGTTAGCAAGCACGCTGACCACAAAACCCGGATAGGCGCCAAAGGCGTCACCTACATATCGCTGTGGGCCACCGGAGCGATCCGTCAACATGGTGAGCTCTGCAAAACAAATGAGGATGGCCATGACCAGAATACCGCCAATCAACAATAACCAAGGGGCGAATGTTCCCACCGCTGAATGGAGTGCTTCTGGCAAACCAAATATGCCGGCGCCTATCAGTCCGTTTACTACTGTCACTATACTCGCTCGCTTTGCCCCAATCGCCATTCTAGTCCCTAGTTCAAAACGACGCATTTGAGTACTGTAGCTCAAAATACCGTACAAACCTACACCGGCTAAAAACAAAGTGATAATGGCTAGTATGGCGGTAGTGATAGCGGTTGCATACTTACAAAAAAGACTCAACGCTAGCAAAGCATTCTACAATTATCTCATCACGGTGAAAAAATTAATCATGCAGAGAAGCCCAATTTGACGAAACAAAGAATAAGTATAATTTTCCAACCTTAGCACTTAAGGCTATTTGCATTCTGAGGTTGGAAGTAACGATTTAAATGGAAACGGACTAACATCCGTTTTGTGCAAAAGATGGTAGATTAAGCCAAGCTTTGTAGTTTTTTCTATTTAAATGACTGACAAAAAACATCCTAAACCGGTCATTCAGCCAGTCGTAAATTAGCCCTTTTTTTGCCACACTCGTCGGTACATAATTCAGTGATGAACGAATGTGCTGGCAAAGCAACAAAGTGAAACATACAAGCGCCATCGACCGGAAACAACGCTACTCTATCAATTGGTTGAACGTTACTACCCAGATTTTACAGCAAACTTAGCCGACCAAGGCAAGTATTTACCCAAGTATGTTGAGCGTGAGTTTGATGAGTTCTTGCGTTGTGGACGGCTAGAGCACGGCTTTTTACGCGTGGTGTGTAATGACTGCAAGCATGAAAAGTTAGTCGCGTTTAGCTGCAAACGCAGGGGCTTCTGCCCTAGCTGTGGCGCCAGAAGAATGGCCGAAAGTGCAGCATTGCTAGTAGATGATGTGTTACAGGGTTATCCCGTTCGCCAGTGGGTATTGAGTTTACCCATTCCGCTTCGATTGCTTCTAGCAAGGTACCCAAGTGAACTGAGCAAGGTGATGCAAATCATTCACCTCGCCATTTCCACTCACATTGTGAACAAAGCAGGTCTTACCAACAAGCAGGCAAAAACCGGTGCCGTTACGCTCATTCAGCGATTCGGTAGCGCTCTTAATCTAAATATCCATTTCCACATGTTGTTCTTAGAAGGTGCAATAAGTGAAAATCCATTAAGTGGCACAACTTTTACCCGCATCAAAGCACCGTCCCATAACGACATGGTGGAGCTAGTCCATACCGTCAGCTATCGCATTGCCATGGGCCCTCAGCAAGGCCAGAAAGTATTTACACTACAAACCTTGCCTGCTAGCAATGAAGGCGAGTATGGTCAGGTAGCCAATAACTCAGGTTTTTCCTTACACGCAGGGGTTTTCGCTAATGCCGACGAACCAGCGAAATTAGAAAGACTATGTCGCTACATCAGCCGCCCTGCCATTAGCGAGCAACGTTTAAGTATGACTGACCATGAAAAAATCCGCTATGAATTGAAAACCCCCTATAGTGACGGAACAACCCATGTTTTCTTTGATCCTATAGATTTTATTGGTAAATTAGCGGCACTCATTCCGCCACCAAGACTCAATCTCACCCGTTTTTTTGGGGTTTTTGCGCCTAACAGCAATCTTCGTGCGCAAGTCACCGCTTCCCAGCGAGGTAAAAATAGTCCTAAACTTACGAATAAAGAAGATAGCCAAACTGCTAAGCCATACCATGCCAGAGGGATGATGTGGGCACAAAGGCTAAAACGTGTCTTCAACATAGATATTACTCAATGTGAGCAATGCCAAAGGCACAATGTGGCGATAATTGCCTGCATTATAGAGCCTGCCATCGTTCATAAAATACTGAAGCATTTAGATAAAAAGTACCTAGTGTCTGCGCAACCAACACAGTTGCCACCTTTGCGTGCACCACCTAAAGAACAATACGCAGACGATTTTACTATTCAACGTGACTTCAACTTTGGGGCATAGACGACCTCTACGGCAAGAGTGAATGAAACACAATATTACATGGTGGGGACATTAGCGCTCTAATTTCCCAATTCCTGTACCAATAGCCTATCCTCGCATGACATTGCAAACTAACACGGCATAAAAACTTACACAATTCAACATTTCAACAAACTGAGCTAGTCCAAAAGACAACTGTAACCAAGGGGCAGTAAATAGCGCTTATTCTTCTTATACTCTGTTGTCGGCGAGTTTGCGGACCTAGCAAATGCTGGTATATACCTAATAAGAGGAAAATATGGTGATGCCGCCATGTCAGCAGCAGCCATGATACCTGTTGCTGGTTGGGGTGCATTCGCAGCTAAGACTGGCAAAAAAGTAGTCCAATCAACCGGTCAGCCAGGAGCTCCAGACTTTACAGGGTCTGTGTTACCTGTTACAAAGTATGAACCCAATGACCCTCCTGTAAGAATCGATGGTGATTGGTCTGTCAACGATATGAAGGCTGCTTTGCTTGGTCATCCGCCTAAAGGTTTAGGTAAGCCAGACTTGCATCACGCAGATCAAATGCCGGGGTCGGCGATTCACAAGATACTCCCAGAATTACATCGTGGCAATAAGTCTCTACATCCCAATAAGTTCAACCAGGGAGTAACTCCTGAAATGAGGGACGCGGATAGAAAACTGCATTGGTGGTATCGCGCTAGAGAGCAAGGGGCTGACGATGCGTTGCCAAACTGGATTTATGATTAAAGGGTTAAACAATGGATTTCGATGCTTTTAAAGAGTTGGTAGAGAAAACAAAAAATGACCACCCAGTTTGGTTTGGAATGGAGTCGGATGAAATTCCCGATGAAGCAGCTGTAACTGAAGCTGAAGGGAAGCTTGGTGCCGAGCTTCCTGCCGACTATATAAATTTTATCTTTGAGTACGGTGGAGGATACTTTTCATTTTCCAACGTGTTTTCTTTAGAAGAGAGAAGCGACTGGAATTTGGTTGATCTTAATTATAAGTATGATGCAATTCGTAATGGTTACGTGCTGATATCGGAAAACGGATCGGGCGATTTTTATGGGTTTAAGGTTGTTAATGGTGTTTGTGATTCAAAAATATACTTCTATGATCACGAGGTAGAAACATGGCAAGATTCAACACATAGCAACCTCTTTGACTATTTGGAGAAATTTGCGCTCTCTAACTAGTTTGTTGTTACAAAGGGGGTACGCCATGGTCCATTGAACCCTGGTCCTCTCGATGATGCTGTCGCTGCGACGTTCAGAGGCGGATCTTATACAGCTAATACTCTAAGTGAAGCGACGACGCTATACAGAGTATATGGTGGAAACGCTGGAAAGATTGGATCTTATTGGACTCGCACTAAACCAAGTGGACCTCTCCAATCTCAGCTCGATTCTGCACTTGCACCTCAATGGGGAAATTCCGCGAGTAAAGTTGTGAGCATGCGTGTTCCAACGGGGACCACCATCTATGAAGGCGCTGCTGCCTCACAATCCACGGGAGTAGGCCAGATATTAGGAGTATAAGGAAAATAAAAGCTATTTACTACCCTCAGTGGCAGCTGTCTTTGTGACTAGATTGGTTGATGAAAATGTCGGATTGTGTAAGTTTTTATGACGTGTTAGTTTGAAATGTCATATGAAGATAGGCTTTTGGTACAGGAATTGGGTGATCAGGACGCCATTGCTCTCACCATGTAATAGTGTGTTTCTTTGACGCTTGCAATAAAGGTAGTCTATGCCCCAAAGTTGAAGTCACGTTGAATAGTAAAATCGTTTGCGTATTGTTCTTTAGGTGGTGCACGCAAAGGTGGCAACTGTGTTGGTTGCGCAGACGTTGGGTACTTTTTATCTAAATGCTTCAGTATTTTGTGCCTTTGTGCCCACGTCATCCCTCTGGCATGGTATGGCCTATCAGTTTGGCTATCTTCTTGATTGTTTAGTTTAGGACTATTTTTCCCCCGTTGTGAAGCCGTCACTTGGGCGCGCGAAGGTTGCTGTTAGGGGCGAATACCCCGAAAAATCGGGTAAGGTTAAGCCTTGGTGGTGGGATGAGCACGGCTAGTTTGCCAATAAAATCAATTGGGTAAAAAAATACGTGTGTGGTGCCATCTCGATAAGGTGTCTTCAATTCATAACGCACTTTTCCCTGGTCGGTTATGCTTAAACGTTGCTCACTAATGGCTGGTCGGCTGATATAACGGCAAAGTCTTTCTAACTTCTCTGGCTCATCTGCATTGGCGAACACGCCAGCATGTAAGGAAAACCCACTTGTATTGGCTACCTGACCATACTCGTCGGCATTGCTAGCCGGTAATGTGCAGAGTGCCCGGCTGACACCGAGCACTCTGCCCACAGATAAAGCCCTATTTCTCGAAGGTGGTTCGCATATAACCAAGTACGGCTTTCAGGTCGGCGTCGGTCAGACTGACATTGCCGCCCCGCGGTGGCATGGCCATGGGCGAGCCTGGACTCTGAAATCCATTGATGATGTTGCTCAGTAACTCTGCATCATTTTTGCTCAATGGGCCTTTCGACTTGGTGAAGTCCGGAGTGCCAGGAAAGGCACCCTTGCCGTCGCCGCCATGGCATGCGATACAGGTGCTTTTGTAGACTGCCTCACCGGATAGACCGGAGTTGGCCAGATCCACCGATACAGACTTTACTGTTACCTTTTTGGCTGGTGTGTTTGATGCCTGCAGGAAAGCAAGAATATCTCGCGTATCCTGACCCCACAGACCGGCGCGGATACGCATGTGATTGACAGTGGTTTCCCAGTAATCATCTGACAACTCCTTCGGATCGCGCATGTTATGACAACGGGCGCAGTTATTCGCCCATTTCTGAGCACCCTTTGCTGCATCGCCTTTTGCTTCGGCCAGAGCCGGTGTGAGGAAGGTTGCAGACAGTAACAAAGCCGTAATACTTACACCGAAAAGTTTGCTAGTAATAAATTTGCTGATTTTCATGTCAATTCTCCCCTAAAAACCGTAAGCCAGTTGCACTCGCACAGTGTCTTCATCATCTGCGCCTGATGAGTCGTAGTCTTTCATCTCATAATTGAGTTTGGCGATAACATGGGGTGCAAAAAGGTAATTCAGCCCCAGTGTGCGCTGAGAGTAGTTTTCCCCAGAATGAGGCGTCTGTAATTCGCTGGTGCGAACGACGACTTCAAATGATGTCGAGGGGATTTTATAGGCTGCCTGCAAATACCAGGCCTTCCATTCGCCCACCTCAACATCGTCAAACTCTGCGGGGCCTGCATAACCGTCAGGTAGGTCATCGCTATGAAATTCGACACCGGCACTACCTTCGCCAATCTCTGTTTTGAGGTATTCGCCTCGCAGCTCTAGGTTGTTCCAGCCATAGCGAAAATCGGCACCGATAACATCATAATCAAATTCGCCTGTGGATTCGATATCAAGCTCAGGCCCATCATGTCCACCCGCAAAAGCATCCGTCACTGTGGCTTTACCTTTAGCGGCGGAAATCCCTATTTCCAGACCAGAAAACGGCAATAGCCCAAGGCGACCACCAAATGACTTCTTCCCGTCAGGGTCACTGGTACGGCCTTCGGTTTCCACTTCCTCGATAGCCAGTTCGTATTCCCCTTCATCATCCTCTACACCGGCGGCCAGGGTGGGCCCATTACCAACATAAACAGCATAATTGGCGCGCATCTCACCGAGTGGAAACCCGCCGCGCAATTGCAGGCCGGTCTCAGTTAGGGGCGCAGCTCCGCCATGCCCGAAACCAGCGGGTGCCGAGACAGCCTTATTGATCCAGCTAGGGTGCAAATTCTGCCGGAATTGACCTATGGGACTTAAAAATTTTCCCGCACCAAGCGCTACATAGTCATTCAGGAACAGGTTGATAGAGGCATATTCCAACGCTAGCTCAGTGTCCCCATCAGCTGTGTTCGACAGCTCAAATTCTGTTTCGAACATTAGCCAGTCTTGGTAATTGTAGTGGATGATGGGGGCGACCAATACCTTGTTAAAAGCGGCGTTGCCTGAATCCGGGTCGGCGTACTCGACCGATCCATAACCTGCCATATGAAATGACGAATCTGTATTACGTTCCGCTGCCGTGTTTTCCAAGCGATCAACTTGATTTTGAAGATCGTCGACTTGCTGCCTGAGATTGTCGGTCTGATTGTCTGCGTAAACAGCGGCAGGAACTATTGCCGCTGTAACACTTAAAGCCAGAAGGCAGCATTTGAGTTTTGACTTCTTCATGTTCATGGTTTTCCCCTATCGTTGATTTGCCCAACTTCTACACCGGTAGCTGTCAAGCTAGTTGTCGCCTAAGGTGTGTTTTATTAAGCTTCTTTGTTTATTATCATGGGTGATAATTACGGATGGATGACACCAGCATGACAAGACTGTAATGTTGGGGAGTTTTGTTTGATTCAGATCAACCAAATAGCGTTAACCTATTTGTGCTTTTGGTGCTTTATTGGTTTATACCACAGAGCTCCGGCAGGGGCAGACAAGTCTGCCCCATTTAGTTTGGCAATATTATGCTTTCAGCGAACGGGTGCGCCATAGGTAATACACCGCTGGCACTACCAACAAAGTCAGGATCACCGCGCTCACCATACCACCGACCATCGGCGCGGCTATCCGGCTCATGACTTCGGAGCCGGTGCCGCTGCGGTCATGGCTTTTGGTCTGACTCTGAGGGCGCCGCCTTCGAGGATGGATTCAATAAGATCGCCCCTGGTCATGGCGCGGCCGGCCGCGGCCACTCGTTTTCGCATTTGCTGATAGGTTATTTCCAGAAAGACCAACATGATGACGCTGAGCTCGGTGGCAACACCCGCCAGGGCGATAAAGCCGACCCCGGCCGCTACCGAAAAGTTGAAGTCGAGCAGATACATCAGCCAGATCGCTCCCACCAGGGAGAATGGCAGGGTCCCCATGATGTAACCGTTCACCAGGGCCCT
>NZ_PYHU01000022.1:0-92840 GCF_003989595.1 Alteromonas sp. KS69
GAATCTATTGGAGCACGTCACGCTTAGGTTTGGTGATTGTAATGACACTCATTAACTTACCTATCATGGTGGGATGCTTTACACCTATTTCAGAGAAATCCCTCATGAAATTCTTGAAGCGGCACGAATGGACGGCGCTGGCATTAAAGAAGAAATTTTTCACGTGTTACTACCAATCGCCTTACCCGGGATTGCGTCAACCTTGCTGCTAAACGTTATTTTGGCGTGGAATGAAGCCTTTTGGACACTCATTCTTACCGCCGCGAATGCAGCACCGTTAACTGCCTTTATTGCCAGTTATTCAAGCCCAGAAGGCTTATTTTACGCGAAATTATCAGCAGCCTCTGTGATGGCTGTGGTGCCAATCCTTATTCTTGGTTGGTTCAGTCAAAAACAATTAGTGCGCGGATTAAGTTTCGGCGCGGTTAAGTAGGAGTATTCCAATGGGAAGCATTACTTTAAAGCAAGTGACAAAAAGCTTTGGCGACGTAAATGTTATTAAACCGCTAGATTTACATATCCGTGACGGTGAATTCATTGTGTTCGTTGGGCCATCGGGCTGCGGTAAATCTACCTTACTTCGCATGATTGCAGGACTTGAAGATACGACTAGCGGCAACATTGATATTGACGGTGAAGACGCCACAAATATGCCGCCTGCCAAACGTGGTTTAGCCATGGTATTTCAGTCTTACGCGTTATACCCGCATATGTCTGTTCGCAGTAATATTGCGTTTCCGCTTAAGCGCGCAAAAGTAGCGCCTGCTGTGATTGACGAAAAAATTGAAAAAGCGGCTAAAATGCTGAACCTAACCGATTATCTTGATCGCAAGCCGGGTCAATTATCAGGTGGTCAGCGTCAGCGTGTGGCGATTGGCCGTGCTATTGTGCGCCAACCTTCGGCATTTTTGTTCGATGAGCCATTGTCTAACCTGGATGCTTCACTTCGAGTGAACATGCGCCTAGAAATATCAGAACTTCATAAAAGTTTAGATACCACCATGATTTATGTAACGCACGATCAGGTGGAGGCCATGACCATGGCCGATCGTATAGCGGTATTCAATGGCGGTATTATCGAACAAGTCGGCACGCCATTAGAGCTATATCAAAAGCCAGTTAACCGCTTTGTAGCTGGGTTTATTGGCTCGCCTAAAATGAATTTCATTGATGTGATGCCTAAAGCCGGCGACGATACACATGCCATAGGCGTGCGACCAGAACACTTAAAAATTACCCAAGAGCGAGGGTTGTGGTCAGGCAAGGTAGGTGTAGTGGAGCATCTTGGCTCAGAAACCTTTTTACATGTGCATGTAGAAGGTGCTGGTACGCTCACGGTTAAAGCTGACGGTGATTGTCCGGTGAGCTATGGCGATGTGGTCAACCTAACTGCCGCAGAAAGTAAAATTATGCATTTTGACAAGGATGGCGTAACCATTCCCTCACTTTCTTGGGGCGAAGAGCGTGTAGCATAATTCGTTTTTAGTTAATGTGCGGGTTATTGCATTCAACAATAGCCTGCACGTTTTTAAAGGACGAAAGATACAAGGATTATTAAATGGGTAGCAGTAAAACCTCCCTCGACACTACAGACATTGAACTTGTGATCTTCGACTGTGATGGCGTATTAGTCGATAGTGAAGTGCTGTGTAAACGGGTCATTATCGCCATGCTAGGCGACTTAGGTGTAGAGGTTACAAGCAACTACTTCGATACGTATTTTCTAGGCCAAAGTTACGAGTCTGCACAAAAGCAGATTTTAGCTGATTTCAATGTCATGCTTCCGGCTGAGTTTCGAGATAACTACCTAACTGCACTGTTAAAAGTGTTTGCTGAAGAGTTACAAACGACTCCCCAGTTAAATGATGTATTAGCGCATTTGAACGTGAAAAATTGTATTGCGACCAGCAGCAGTCCAGAGCGTGTGGCGTTTGCGCTAGAAACAACAGGTCTTCTTTCTTTTTTTGAAGGGCGCATTACCACAAGTACAGAAGTTGTAAATGGGAAGCCAGCCCCTGATATATTTTTACTTGCGGCATCGAAAGTAGGTGTTAAGCCTAAGCATTGTTTAGTTATTGAAGACTCAGAAGCGGGTATTCAAGGTGCACTAGCTGCCGATATGCAGGTGGTGAAATATACCGGCGCGAGTCATTTTAAAGGTGTACTGCCAATTAGCGCAGATAAGAATGAACCAATTAGCGCAGATAAGAATAAACCAATTGGCGCAGATAAGAATAAACCAATTAGCGCAGATAAGAAAAAAGAGGTACCGTCGATTTCTCATTGGTGTGAGTTTTTCAATCTTTACCCCAGCTTAAAAATAAGTGTTTAGGCAGGGCGTTTTTTTAAGAGTCGAGCGATCGAGACACCACATTTACGCTTAAATTACCCAAGCAGGCAGGGGATGAATGATCCTTTAACTGGCTTCTCGACTTTTCACTTCAGTGTTGTACAGTGCACCTGCTTTATCGACGAATAACATTATAAGGGCAGGTTATGACAACACTGATTGGCGGGAAAACAAAGGAAGAAGCACTGGGTAGTCTTTCAAATATGACTAGCGATGTAGCGCCTATTCAAAAAAGTGAATACTTATCTCGCATAGATAAAGCTCAGCAATATATGCAGCAAAATTGTATTGCTGCGCTGTACCTTAATGCCGGCACTAACTTATCTTACTTTACGGGCATGCAATGGTATGCCAGCGAGCGTTTAGTGGGCGCTATTCTTCCTGCCTCTGGCGATATTATCTACGTGGCACCTTATTTTGAAATCGACTCCCTTGAGGAACGTAAACTCATCGAGGGTGACATTATGGGGTGGCAAGAGCATGAAAGCCCTTATGCACTGGTTGCTCGTTTAGTGGGTGAAATTGATACTGCCGGTGGCAAGAAAATCGCGGTAGATGAATCGACCCAATTTTTCGTTGTTGACGGGTTTAATAAAGCCCTTCCTGAAGGCGCCAGCATTATTAACGGCGCAGAGATTACTGCCCACTGCCGAATGCACAAATCGGTCAATGAGCTTGCGCTTATACAGCGTGCTATGGATATGACCCTTGCAGTGCATAAAGCTACAGCCAGTATGCTCTATACAGGGATTACTACCACAGAAGTGGAAGCCTTTATCAATGATGCTCACAAAAAAGTGGGTGCCAGTGGCAACTACTTTTGCATTGTACTTTTTGGTACGGCAACGTCATTTCCACATGGGGTAAAAGACCCGCAAGTATTGAAAGAAAACGATTTAGTACTTATTGATACCGGCTGCAAAGTTCATGGGTATCTATCTGATATTACGCGAACCTACTGCTTTGGTAAGCCAACAGCGAAACAAAAGGCGATGTGGGAAAGTGAAAAACGCGCACAGTACGCAGCCTTTAATGCAGTAAAGCCAGGCGTACCCTGTGGCGATGTTGATAAGGCCGCGCGAGACAGCTTAGCATCTGATGGCTTAGGCCCAGATTATAATCTACCAGGTTTACCCCATAGAACAGGGCATGGCATTGGTATGGATATTCACGAGTGGCCATACTTGGTGAAGGATAATCCACACCCCTTAGCACCAGGAATGTGCTTTAGCAATGAGCCTATGATAGTGGTTCCTAATGAGTTTGGTATTCGTTTAGAAGATCACTTCTATGTATCTGACACTGGTGCAGTGTGGTTCACCGAACCAAGTAAATCCATAGACGAACCTTTTTAAGGACAGTGTATACGCATTTTACGTTCTGCCAGTTTTGTTAGAAAAAGGAAAAGCCAACGCTGAGTGTTAAAACCTGCTGATATAAGGTGACTTGAGTGTTCAAATAAATTAGTGTATTTTTTGAACAATACTTTGGTGGCGTAAATGCATGTATGGAAACTCTAAGCGTCTCTTTTCTCAAAAGATCAGTAGCTTTGCTATGTGGTTTCCCTTTCTTTATTTCTGTGCTTTTTGTGTTTTCTTTCTCTGGATGGGCGGAAGAAAATACATTGATTCCCACCGTGACAGTATCGGACGCTACCACGGCGAATTTCCAAGTAAGCCTTAATGAAAAAACAACGTTTAGAGTTATCCCTACAACGGGGGTGACAGTGCTTATTAAAGCGACGCAATCAGTAGCAAATTTTCGCTTAGCACTTTATGGCACTGAATATAAAACTAGCAAGCCCTTACTCACTCTTGATATTCCAGCCGCCTATAGACAACCGGAATACCTACTCTTCGATGCGAACGACTGTGTCATTTGTTACGTTGAAATAGATACTTCGGCGTCATCGCCAACGCAAGGTCGCAGCGATATCTTATTTAGTGCTATTGGTACCGGATTAGATGCTCACAGGAATTTCTACAATGCCATTCAATTCGCTTCGTTAACGTGGTCTGCGGCAGAAAATCAGCTTGCAGAGATGGAGTATAAAGAAGCCCTACATGATGTGCGTTCGTACTATGAAAAAGCAGAGAATATTGCAACATCGTTAGATGAACACTCTCTCATTGTTTTCAGTGCCTATATGCAATCTATAGTGAGCCACTATCTTGGAGAATACGACAATCAAGCTGATTTACTAAAACGTATTTTACATCAGACATCTATTCCCCAATCCTACCTTATTAAAATTAACACGGATTTAGCGAGTTACTATATTTATGAAAAAGGTGAATTTGGTACCGCGGTGGCGTACTTAAGCATTGTGTTCGACCATCTAAGTTCTGGGCACTATCCCTTGTTGTATGCAGAGGCGAAAGAGTTAGAAGCGTCAATAGAAATTGAAAAAGGAAGCTATTTAAATGCTGTAGCGGCCTTTGAAGAAACCAGCAAAATTTTCTTGGAACAAGGTGATGTGTCAAATGCTATTAAAAGCATGACCTCTTTAGGATGGCTGTTTTATCACACGGGCGATTTTAACAACGCCATGCAGCAATACGTTCTTGCCAAGAAATTAGCAACCCAAGTTTCAGATAACTACGCAATCACGAACTTGCATATCAAACTCTCGGGTGTGTATCGACAACTAGGCAATATCGAGCAAGCCAATCATCATGTTACACGGGCGCTAAAGCTAAGCGGTAGGTTTAAGCATGCATATTTAGATGCGTGGGCTAATGTAGAAAAAGCGAAGCTTCTGCAGGCAACGGGGCAGTATATCTATTCGAAGGATACGTTTGATATAGCAAAGCGCAGATTTTTTAAATTGAATGCCCCAAAGGGGGCGAGTGAAATCGACTTTTTTGTTGGTTTACTCAACATGCAACTTGGAGAGCATCAACAGGCGAAAGAGCGAATAGAGAGTTACTTGTTTAACACTGACGGAATTGCCACGGATTATGAGCATGCTATTGCTGCTTCAAATCTAGCGCATGCCCTTACGTTACTTGGTAGCAAAGATGAAGCAATGAAATATCAGCAAAATGCGTTAAATGTTCTGATGCAAACGCAAGATATTCGGTCAATCGGCTTAGCACAAATACAAATGGCCACACTGCATGCATCCATGGGGAACGTTAAAAGTGCTGAGACCTATTTTAACAAAGGAACGAGCAAACTTATTCAAACGCGCTCCACGTTGTCACAGTTAGAAAGTACCTATGCCTATGCCAATGAAGTAGCCCATCTCGACCCAGTACTTGCACTACAAATAGGCCGTGATATTAGCGAGCAGATCAACGACATTTTTTCAAAAATAAAGCGAACCGATTTACGTAGGGGTTATTTCTCTACCTACCAGAAGGTGGTCAGTTTGCTGGTTCGTGTTGATAACTCACTTTCTGCAGAGCAGAGCTTATTACTTGCTGAGGCTGCGCGATCACGAACCATAGGGTATGGGCTTTATCGTGACAACAATGCTAATAGCGACATTCAACGTGAACAAAAAAAGCTCAATCAAAAGCAACAGGTGAAATTGATTGAGCTTAGTACGCAAATTGAAACACAGCAGCG
Organism: Alteromonas sp. KS69; assembly: GCF_003989595.1. Classification (NCBI taxonomy): domain Bacteria; kingdom Pseudomonadati; phylum Pseudomonadota; class Gammaproteobacteria; order Alteromonadales; family Alteromonadaceae; genus Alteromonas; species Alteromonas sp. KS69. Next base: position 5,924 of record NZ_PYHU01000022.1, read on the forward strand.
AAAACAGACCATCAGAGAGATACGGGTATTGTCAGAAGCGTTATATCAGCTTGAGAGTGACAATTATGTTGTTCCGCCGTCTACCGCTAAATTTTCTGCCAAATCATTGGCCCAACTTCAGCAGTCTTTAACAGAGCATGATGTGGTGTTATTTACTGATACCGCAGAAGTGGAGTCTAGGTTGTGGTTTATTGATCAGCAGCAGATTGTAAGCTTTAAGAGTGAACATGAGCGTTTTTTTAGTGAACGAGTGGGCGCTGTACTGAATGTGATATCGCAAAAACTGCCTTTGCGTAATATGCGTAAAGAGGTGGCAGAGCTACGCAATACACTTTTTCCTAGCAATGCAGAGTATCTATTCAAAGGCAAAACGAACTTAATTGTAATACCGGATGGCGCGTTAACCCGTTTACCATTTTCGTTGTTGTCAGCATCCTCCCCGGCGCAGAGCGGGTGGTCAGTAAGCTATCAACATTCTTTACAAAATATAGTAGATTCGAGAAGAGATAATTACGCTACGGCTGTGGATGAAGGCAGTATTCTTGTTGTGGCAGACCCTTTAATGAAGACTATGCCGAAAGACCAAAGCAGCCCGCTACTCTATGGGTTTCAGTCTTCCTCATTGCCTTATACAGCAAAAGAGGCAAGTTACATAAACGAGTTCTCTGCTCAACCGATAACCCTTCTAAATAAAGGTAAAGCCAGTAAACAAGCGTTAGCAGAATTAGATTTATCTACCTTTAATATCTTACATATGGCAACACATGGGCTAGCAAATAATCAAGTGCCTGAATTGGGTGGACTCGTTCTATCAAACGCTTCAAGTGCCGACAATTTGCTGTTTGCCTCGGAAATCAGGCGGCTTAGGCTAAAGGCTCAACTTGTTGTGTTAAGTGGTTGCGAAACTACCCAAGGACACTTGATAGAGGGCGAAGGCATGCTTGGCTTAACCCGCGCCTTCATCGAAGCTGGAGCACATAGTGTTATAGGCAGTTTGTGGCAAGTACAAGACGATGCAACCGCGATGCTGATGAAGGAGTTTTATCGTTATTTACTACAACACGAATTACCCATCTCTGAAGCATTAGAAAAAGCGAAAGTGGCGGTGAAGAATCACAAAAGAAAAAATGGAACATACCCGTGGCGAGCCCCTTACTACTGGGCGGGATTTGTTCTGCATGGTAACGCGGCATGACTGAGTCTGAGAGCGATATTGCAGCCACTATCGTGAAAGGGATTTTAGCGGGAGATGCTGCCGCAGAATTACAAATGATAGAGCGTTATAAAAGGGGGTTACGCTTTGTGCTTAGGCGAAAATGTCACGCCCCTGATTTGGCTGAAGATATTAGTCAAGAAACGTGGCGTATCGTGATTGAACGTATTAGGAATAATGAACTACGAGATGCCACAAAGTTGTCAGCGTTTATTCTTCAGACGGCCAAAAATCAGCTACTGATGCATTTTAGAAAAAGTGACGTTAAGCGCCAACAAACGGGTATGGGGGAAGCGTTGGAGTCTGAGTCTTCCGGCCCGTCAACACAATCGCCCGAGGATGCGCTAGAACGACATAATTTAGGCTTGCTTGTTCAAACGGTTATTAAAGAGTTGAATACACCGAGAGATAGAGAATTACTCCATCGTTACTATATACATGAACAAGATAAAAGTCTGATTTGTAATGAACTAAATGTTAACGCTAAAAACTTCGACAATGTGCTATATCGCTGTAAACAACGGTTTAAAACGCTGTGGTTAGCGGTAATGGAAGATAACTGATATGAATTTCACTGAGAGGTTTGGCCTAGTTAGTGCACAAGAAGTTAGTACGCAAGAGCATAGGCATTTCACAAACAATAGACCCAGAGTATTCATGGTTAGGAGTTTGCGTAGTGAAGCAGGATGAAAGAATAGAACGGTATGTGCTAGGTAGAATGACACCGAGTGAAGAAGCGGAGTTTGAAGCTTATTTTTTGTCTAACCAAGCGTGTTTAGATCAACTAGAGCTTACAGAGCGTTTGTACAAAGGAATGCAAGCAAACAGTGTTGATAATATAACGCCTATGCAAAGCAAACCTCGAATGTGGAAGCAGCCTATTCCACTTTGGGCCGCGGCAGCGGCATTGATTCTCGTTTTATTAATGCCAACGCCGTTCAATACCTCTCAGCGCTTAGAACCAAATTCCGATTTAAATGTTTATCGCTTGGAAATGGCGAATGTTCGAGCTTCAGAATTTGATGCGGTTAAGGTGACTCAATCGGTCAGCCAGCTCGTGTTTGCAATTTACGTTGATACTGAAATACCTGAATTTGATTATCCCAAATATGGGTTCACGTTAACCAATCAAAAAGGAGAGCAAGTGTTCACGACAAGCGCTTTACATTTAACTTCTACAAGCGAAATTTTCATAAACATGGGATTACAGCACTTTGAATCAGGAGTATACGATTTTGAAGTGTCAGGCTACAACAATACAACAAAAACACCACTGCACAGTGGGTTAATACAATTTAATTAGTCAATAACTAGGAGCGGACCCTAATGACTTTATTCAAAAAAATGATATCAACCGTAGGACTGACATTATTACTTTTAACCTTACTTGGTTGTTCACATGAAAATAAAGAGTGCAACGATGACGATGCAGAGTGCATGCTATCGAAAATTACTGCTAGTTATGACGTCGAATTTTTAGGTAATGATATAGATACTCGCGGGGCGGATGACGCCCTTCAATCACAACGAATAAACGGGTTTGGAGCGCTAATTTTAGATAAAAGTGGCAGTGCTTTAGCGCTTGAAAATACTTGTAGGTTCGAATCAAAAAGCCAAAACACGCCAAAACCTAATATAAGTGTTGGATTTACAGGCGCTAGTGGAATTGACAAAGATAATATTGACGACATCAGCTATAGCGGAAATTGCTATCAGGTTTATGAAACGGGAAATTTTACGGTTCTTTATATACCGACTTTAGATAACCCTAAACACGGAACAGAAGGTGCTCAACCCGTGACAGATCATCCCCATTCCATGCAAATATACGTTTATCGGGGTAATCAAAATGGGATGACGTATCGTGTTTTTCATAGAGATAAGCAATTTAGTAACAATGGAGCTCATGATCACGATGGTGATGGCTCTCATTCGCATGATAAAGATTTATTCGAAGTTTTAAAACACAATACTACCCACGGTGGTGGTATAGGTACATAGGTACCGCAACCGTGAACTAGCTAGCTGTATTCTTACTTTGTAGTTGCGCTGGGCTAGAGGTTAAGCCTGGCTCAGCTAAATCCTGTCTTTATCGTCTCGTCATAGGTATTGCTCCTACCCAAAAAAATAAAAATGCTATTTAGGTGAGAGAATTATAAAGGTTCGTGCACTGCTCATATATACCAATAAAAATGGATTATGAGGGCAACATGAACGTGATTAATTCCGACTGCTATGCCAATTTTGGCAAGTCGCTATTCGGTAAGTTATTGAACCGAGAAAAAACCACTAGTCGATTATCGACAATGTGTATTTTGGTAAGCTCCCTACTTGGTTGTACTACTTTTCCTTATGTTGAGGACCCTCGCCCCGTTAACACAAAAAATTGCACCTCGTGTGAGTCAAGCGAAGTAGAGCTTCAGCGGGCAATGGCTTACGTCGATTACACTTACGACGGCTACCGCAGAAAGCTTTTAGAAGATGCAAAGCAGAGCCAAGATTTAAGCCAAGGCCTGATTGCCCTTGGCACAGTAACATTGGGTTTAGCAGCTTTCGAGGCCAATATTGATACGTTCAAAGCGGCGGGGTTGCTCGGAGGGGGCGCCTATCATTTAGGAACGGCAAATGAAAATGTTGGCAGGCGTGCGCAGTATATTGCTGGTATGCGAGCAATGGTGTGCATAAAAGATATTGTTAGCCCTATGGTGGGAATTACTAGCAATTATCAGCATATTCAAAACAATGCCGAACGGCTTCGTAGCGCAATGGATGAGTACGCCATAGCGGCTGGAGACTTGACCAATAACATGAACCAACTGTTTCTTAACGATGACGCCAGCAAAAGCTTAAAAGCGGCAGCCCAAGCACAGCTAAAGGTGATAGACAGCGACAGAGCGCGGGCCGCACAGTTACTTCAAAGCACCAACACCTTGCTTGCAAAGTCTTCCACGATTGGGCCTAGAGTATTTGCGCAAGTGGATAGCATTCGTGTGGCCGTCGATGAAGCCTTAACGTCAACATTGGCGAGTACAGATAGTATCGGTTCGCAAATAGCTGCATTGAGTGATTACGCACAATATTTTACGCCCGGGCTAGACTTCGCTCAATTACTACAAACCACACTCACTAGTACGGGCGGTTCCGATGTTAATAAAGTTCTCGATGGCATGTTAGCGCAGGCGAAGGGGGACTTCGATAAAAAAAACAAAGAGAACGCCGAGAATGCTGAGAACGTTAAAAATGCGATTATAAGCGTTTACGAAAAAGTCATTTCTAACATCAGTGTTGCCATGGGAGAGATGCAAGCGAAGCGTCAAATTATGTTGGCAAGAGCCAGCGAATTAAATGGTTTATTGGCGATGCCCCTCAACTTAAATGAAGCTACGTTTAAATCTTGTGGTGCCCTTACTGATAATATTACTACCCAGCTAACACTCGATCATTCCTCTTTAGCATTTACACAGGGCGTAATTCAAACGGCAATCGTTGAAGTATCTGGTGGAACTAAGCCTTATTCCGCACAGTTAACTAGAACGCCTAACTCATCGGTAAACGTCTCGACGGTGGCAGGAGGATCTGGAGTTATCGTTACGCTTACAGGCGAGGCAAAAGCGGGTGAAGCTTTTACGATTAAAGTGAAAGATAGCAGCACTCAGCACGCCATTATTAACGTATCGATTAAAGAGCCAGTTAAAAAAACTGAAAGTGATGCTGCGAAAGAGAACGTTAAAGAGGCATCACAAGCAGCGTTGAAAAACTGCGAAAATAGCAAAACCAATACATGGAATGAAACCTTCGGTGTTATTGGCTACCCGGTAATGGGAACACATGCGAATGGTATTGTTTTGGAAAATCCAGCCTTACTAGGAAGTACCATTTCAGGAGAACTGGCTCTTGTTGGGTCGTTTTCTATCCCTTCAGAAACGAAAAATATAGAGGCGATTAAGAAGATATTACTTGAGAGGCTTACCACAGACTCCTTACTCAAAAAGCTTAATTGTAAAAACATTACCAGTAACGAGAAGCTAACGCCTCATGCAAGCTTAGCAAATGCCTTGAGCTCAACACCTGATGTTTGCAAAGCCGATGACGATGTAGGAAGGCTGAAATGTGCATTACGCACGCCAATGGAAGCTGGAGATTGCGGTGACGATTTTACGTTAGCCTATTCTGATTTTAGTGAAGGTGTATTAACCGTAACACTGCGTGACCTAGATTCAATTTGCCCAACACTTTATGTAGATAAAGTAGAGGATTTAGCCGCTCAAGCAAAAGTGACGATTAACAAATCACTCAAGCGGTTTACAGGGAAAAATACATTAAGATACAGCGATTTGAAGTTTAGTAATTATGAGGAAATAAAAGCCAAGATTGAAAGTTTACAAGAGGGGAAAGTGCAATGAGCTATATAAAGGTCATCGATACTGCAAAGAAATCAAAATACGATCAAGGCAGTGCTGTTGCATTAATACGCCGTACCCGAAAAAACCTATCCGTTGAGCACTATCTAGTGAGTTGTTTCCACCTATTTGGATTATTAGCGAGAGACATTAAGCAGCCTTGTCAGCAGGCCACCATAGAGCATGGCGGGAAAGTTATTGCGCACTATAACGATATTTGCGGAAGTATCGCCCCGCTAGGTACTGATACATGGAGCTTCGATGTGGCGTTTGCCAAAGTAGAGCCAAAGAACCTCGAGCTTGCAAGCAAGGCTATTCCCGGTCCAGTACCAACAAAAATACTGTATTACATGGATGAATTACCAAAGACCGCCATCATGCACAGCCCGCGCGGCAAAGTCACTCTATCCAATGTATGTGCTAAAAGGGGTAACCAACAAATTGTTACCTATGGGCCTGAACTTAGCCGTCTTCAAGCGGTACATCGCCTTAGCGCAAGCTACGATGGAGAGACAATGGCTGGAGATAGTGGTTCGCCTGTTCTTAGCGATGATGGAGAAACACTATTGGGCATGCATATCGCTGGGAATGGGAGTAAGGGCTATATGCTTCCTGCGGTTGATTTTATTCAAAATGCCAACCGGTTTATTCCTAAATTTAAAAACGATATTTTATCTTTAGATTTGTGAGGTGAATTATGGATTATCTTGATACCGCTATAGTGCTGACCTTAGTGATCATTACCGTTGCTGAGTTTTCAGCACTGACTACAGATAAGCTCATGTCTATGATTGGCTCTCGAACCCGTGGCTACGATTATTGGTGTGAATGTGTAGTTGAAGAAGTCCGGTTGTCTTTAATACATGATGTCGATTTTACTGCAGCACAAAGCGCACATGTGCTAGAAAAGCTTAATACCTTAATGGCATATGAGCGTGAAAAAGCAAAGCCATATTTAAATAGGTCAGTATTGTTGAATAATATTTTATCGTCAGCCAGTAAAGTATCAGCACCAAAAATGGCGGATAAATTAGCGCAAGTATTACCCGATAGGATAGCAAAATGTGATCATAGTGCCACAAGTCGATTTCGTTTGAGGACTGGCGTTAAAGTCGCATGCGTTGCCACCATTGTTGCCTTGGCATTAAATATCAGCAGCTTGTCATTGATAAATGAGCTTGAAAATACTGATGCCGAAGATATGACCCTTCTTCAAAGTCAAATTGAGAGTTTAAACACTAGGCTTGAGGCAGAGGACGACCCGACTAACGCAGGGGCGATAATGATTGAGTTAAGAAATAGGTTAAATCAACGCTCTGATTTAGAAAGTAGAACATTTTCAGTTGGACCCATAGCGCAAGGTATAAATCGAATCTCTATTGAATGGATTTTTGGCTGCGTGTTAACGGGATTGCTCGCTGGGTTAGGTGCGCCATTTTGGCGTCAACAATTAAGCAGGCTAATGACGCTGAAAGACCTTAAAGAGCAAGTTTCAGTAGATAAATCGGCGGGTCTTAATGACACCTCAGACGGCGACGCTTCACTCAATGAATCTGCAATCAAAGACTCCGCAATAAATGTACCTTCCGGTGTAACCGGAAAATTCATTCCAACAAATATAAATTGGGATCCTTTAAGCAATCAAATTGACTTGGACGTCATTGCACAAGGGAAGCCAGAGCGCGTATACACGCCTGAAGAATTAGTGCATACATTACGTTTAAGATTGGCCCCTCAATATAATGCAAACCTTGCAGCGGTAAATATAAGACCAGAATCACTAAAGAAATTGGCGCCCAGTTTTTTTTCCAGTAACTAAAGTAAGTTTACGGCATAGGCTGCTTCATTTAAACATGACGGTTGCGCACCTTTGAAGTTCGCCTCTAATGTGTCTTGATGGCGAGTGGTGATTTATTCAAAGGTGCAACACAGCCTGGAACAAGCGCTATGGCCTATTCACACTTCTCAGCCGCGACTACCGTTATTTCAACCAACAAAGCTTCGCGGGCCATATCTGCTGTAACGCAAGCGCGAGCAGGGGCATGGCCTTCTGGCACCCAGTTGTCCCATACGGCGTTCATCTCGGCGAAGTATTCCATGCTTTTGATGTAAATAGTGGCTGATAAAATATGTTCTTTATCGCTACCCGCTTGTGCTAGCAAGGTATCCACTTTATCTAACATGGTTTGGGTTTGTTCGGTAATACCTTGGGTTGCATCGGCGCATACTTGGCCGCATAGATAGATAGTACCGTTATGTTTTACTATACGGCTCATACGCTGTTTTGTTTCTATTCGCTCTATGGTCATTGTTTGAGTGTCCGTGCTTTTAATCTTAAAGTTTCAATGGTTTATTCTTCATCTTTACAAGCTTGCTGAATTTCATGCTCTAACTCTTCTGTATCAGCAAGTTGTTCAAACATGTCGCGAATTGGCGCGGCTTCAATCAAACCCAAGAGTGTACCTAATACAAAACCACGGTGCACGTTATCTCCTCCAACATTGGCGTTGGCTGTGAGTGCTTTTTTTCCATCTTCTGCGTAGCGATAAGCAAAATACAGCACACTGGGCCATGCATCAGAAATGTAGCATGCAGGAGAGAATTGACGGCCCACTATTTCGATATCGCTTTTATTCTTGGCGACCAGCTTTGCCAAAGACAGATGGTTCCCTCGCAAGGCAATATCTTCAAGTATGTCTTGAGGCGATTCGTCCGTGCGGTAGAGCAATCGATACAGCAGCTCGACATAATAATCACAAACTACACCTAGCTCGTCACTGGGGTGCGTTAAATACAAGTGGCTTCTGCATAGATTTTGTATATCACTCAGGTCATCACCTTTTAAGGCGCAAGTGAGCGCTAAAGGTCCAATGGTAACAAGGCCACCTATAGATGCCGTATCGTGAGTCACTGCGCCGCACTTATCGGCAGGTTTACCAGCTACTAGATTTGCAAAAAAGCCTCTATGATACGATTCCGCGTAGGTGTCTGGGTGAGCTGGCTTATCTGCGCACAGCAGTTTAATGTACCCATCTAAAAAAGCAGCTTGTTGATAGTGCGGTACTGAAGCGTTAAGTAGCACTCTTGCACAATGGGCATTCAGGGTATTTTCTCCGGCTTTCATGCCTTGATGGTAATGCTGATTAGCGCCAGTCCAATATTGCCGTTTACCCTTTAAAATAACGTCGCCCACAATGTTTTTCTTTTCCTGCTTAGACGCTTTGGACCGGCCCCCTTGGCTGGTGGAATGCAAAGACATAATAGAGGAGGGGTGAAATGATGGTGCGTCTTCAAATTGCTGAATGCCGCCGGGGAAGTCTTTTAAAATGTCCACTGGGTTATAATACCAATGTACTGGCATTGCCAAAGCGTCAGCAATAAACGCGTTTTTAAGCGCCGCTATTGCCCGTGATTTATGTAATTCAGATGGCACTGAGCCTTCCCCTTAATAGCTAATATACCCATCGGTTTCAATATAAAATCAATGAGCAAAAAACATTGAATGATCTAAGGGTTTTGTACGTATTCTGCGTGAATATTGATCGCAGCGTAACGATTGCAAAAGCCATTTGCTAAAAAGTGGCAGCCTCATTACTATTTGTTGTTTTGGTTTTGGTTTTGGTTTGAGTTTGAAATTGAAGGGTAAGAATATGCATGCATCGCCATCAAGTACTGCGGGGAAACCCTTAAATTTTCTTTTATATGTAGAACAAAATTACTCCTTCGACATACTTCGTCCCATACAAAATGAAGCGATAAAGCAAGGTCATCAGGTTAAATGGTTGGTGGTGGGAAATGATGCATCCGAACACTTTTTGCATGAAAATGAGCAGGCATTAGCTTCCATTGAGCAAGCGATAAGCTTTAAACCTGATGCGGTGTTCGTCCCCGGCGATAGAGTGCCAAATTTCATTCCCGGCATTAAAGTGCAGGTTTTTCATGGTCTTAATGAAAGTAAGCGAGGTAATGTTTATCCTGAACGTGGGCTGTTCGATCTATATTGCACAGAAGGGCCTGAACGCACGGGTACATTAACACGCAGTAATAAAGGCCATTACAATGTGGTTGAAACCGGGTGGGTAAAATTAGACTCATTATTTCAATATCAATCGACAGAACACTACGATAAACCGCAGGTGCTATTTGGTTCTACTTTCTCTGCATCCTTGTCCTGCGCCGAGTTCGTCTATGATGAGGTTAAACGGTTGAGTCAAAGCGGGAACTGGCAGTGGTTAGTGACACTGCACCCGAAAATGGCCGCCTCTACGGTTGAAAAATACAAAGCGTTAGAAAGTGAAAACCTAATGTTTTTTGAAAATAATCAAGTCATCGAAGCGTTGTACAGAGCGGATGTGATGATTTGTGACAACTCCTCTATTTTTCAAGAATTCTTACTTTTAAATAAACCGGTCGTTACGGTAAATAACCGCGACCCGCTCGATTGTTTTATTAACATTACAGAAAGCGATGCGCTAGAAGGTGCAATAAAACAAGCGTTGTCACCTTCGCCCGAACTTATCGATAGCATTAAAAAATACGGGCCATCAATTACCCCCTACCTAGACGGAAAGTCGTCACATCGGGTGGTGAAAGCGGTTGAAGAAATGGTGGGCAGTAATTGGGTTGATAAAAAACCTAGAAACCTATTAAGAAACTTCAAAATTAGAAAGAAACTCAACTACTGGAAGTTTTGATAATGGCAGTGAGTTAAAGCGCTGAGCTTGTCGCGCTGGGTTTGTCGCGCAGTATAGGCATCGTTAACTTGAAGTTCAGCATAACAATATAAAACTATCTTCATACATATCAATGTTTTATTTCAATAGGTCAGTTCAAAATTGATAGTTGTAGAGCAAAGATATTGTGGCGTACTATAGTGCTTTCTCTTTTTCGACATTAAGACTTTTCTATGTATCAAGATTTTCAAGCTGAGCTTTCATGGGCCAGTTTACATATGCCGCGCACGCGTGACGCTATTTCCTCTCTTCCCAGCTTAGACGGCATTAGACTAGCCTGTAATATGCACCTAGATTTAAAGATGGCGCCATTAGTTGAAGGATTATTATCGCGTGGGTGTGAGGTTTTTCTAACAACTTGCAATCCCACTACAGTTCAAGATGATGTAGTAAAGTACCTAGTAGATAAAGGGGCAACGGCGCATGCATGGCGAGACATGAGTAACGCCGATTGGTCAGATTCTTTTGATAAAGCCTTGGCTTGGAAACCCACACATTTATGTGAAATGGGTGCGGATTTAACCACACGTTTGCATGAAAAAGTGCAATCGAATGAAACGGTTCCGAGTATTGATGCGGGTTTGGAGGCTACAGGTTCAGGCATTACGCGGTTAAACGGTATGCAGCCTGAATATCCTATTTTTAACTGGGATGATTTGCCCGTAAAAGAAGGCTTACATAATCGCCATATGGTGGGCTTAAGTGCATGGCAAACGTTTTTCCAAACCACACATCTTACCCTGCATGAAAAAGTAGTAGTCGTCATAGGTTATGGTTTAGTGGGGCAGGGCGTGGCGGCATCCGCAAAGGCTTTTGGTGCACAAGTACAAGTTGCTGAACTCGACCCTGCTCGCGCGCTACAAGCTAAATATGATGGTTGGCCGGTGGTTGATTTGGGCAATGCGGTAAAAGATGCCGATGTTATTGCCACTGCCACGGGTGGTTACGGCGTGGTAAGTGCAAAGCACTTGGATGCGATGAAAGAAGGCACCTTTATATTAAATGTTGGGCATGTGGCGCAAGAAATCGACGTGCCATATCTTAAAGAAAATGCCAATCACAGCGAACCAATGCCTTATGTGAATGCTTATACCTTGAATGGCAAAACCCTATTCTTACTGGCAGATGGCTCTATGTTTAACCTTACCGCAGGCTATGGTGATAGCTTAAATGCTTTCGACGTTACCTTGGCGGTAATGGCAGCTGGTATTGGGCATATTGTAGGGGAAGGTAGTACCCACAAAAATGGCTTATATTTACTACCTGAAAAGGCATGGAAGGCGGCGCTTTAGGGCGCTACCCCTTAATATGCTGATGATAGGTTTATCGAAGATATAAGGGGTTCTACCTTCGGGGCTGCGTAATATAATTCCTCAATCGTTACCAGATTGACAAAGTTCGCTATAGAAAGAGCAAGCGAGTAGAATGCTTTTGCGCTAACATACTCTTAACATATAAGCGTAATACGCTGAATTAGTGTTTCTAACCGTTATTGCGGCGATGTTTACCATAGTGTTGAGTCTGCATTTTCACATTGCTTTTTTTCAATACAAAGTGCCTATTTTTTTGAAGTGGTGCTACGTAATTTGTGGTGCTTTTTCCTTGTTGACCATGGTGCCCAATCCGTACTTTCTTAATAATGCTTTCTACTCAACTTCTAAGTACTACACAGGCTTAGAGTTTGGGGCATTATTCCAGTTGTGGGGGGCATGGATTTTAGTCCTCGCCGCTTATTGTATTTTTATACTCGTGAGAGTGTTTAATAGACAACGCATCAGGCAAGAGAATGGGAATACGAATACGGTGTTATTGTTGTTGGTAGCAAATATCGTGTGGGTGATTACAGGTCTTTGCGATACGTTCACCGGTATTCAGGTGGTTGATTTACCTCCGTTGAGTTGGATAGGCTCATTTTCGGTTACTTCATGTATTGCGTGGGTGTTGGTTTTACATATAGATGATCTTTATGAAGAAAGGCGGTTGCTGAGTAACCGACTTATGTATGACCATTTAACCCAAGCATTCTCCCGCAGTTATTTGGAGATACGTTTAACGGAAGCGGTGAACCTAATGCGACGAGGGGAGTTGAACTGGTTATCGGTATGCGTATTTGATGTAGATGACTTCAAAAATATCAACGACCAATATGGGCATGCTAATGGTGATGCGTTGCTCACCCAAATTACTACTATTATAAAAGACAATATTCGCCAGTCTGATTGTATAGCACGGTTGGGAGGGGACGAGTTCGTTATTTTATTTGCCAGCAAACAAGATGAAAATTATGCGGCTACTACGGTCGAGCGAATTCGTGAGCGCATTGCAAAAACAGATTTCGGTAAAGGCGAGCGCACGTTTAATACTTCTTGTTCGTTCGGTATAGTCAGTGTTACGCCAGAAAAGTTGACTATAACCAATGTGGTCGAAGTACAGGACTTGGCAAACCAAATGCTATCGGGTGCAGATGAAGCATTATATCGCGCCAAGAACCAAGGCAAAAACGCGGTCTGCATTGCCACCTTCAGTGATTAATAGCGCCTTTTTGTTTTCTGGCCCATAGATACATAAGAGCAAAAAAGCCGACAATAAAAGCGAAACCGACAAATACGCTAAGTGCGAACAGGGTATCGCTAAACAAATCCATATTGCCTTTTCCATTTCCACTTTCGTTATTCGATGCGACAAGGTGGTGTATTTGTCGTACCAATTAAAATCCCTTCACTGTGCTTTAATGGTAATGTTTAAAAAAACACAAGTGGATGAACTCATTAAGGCAATACGAATTCCTATGAATTAGCTATTTAGCCTTTACTGTATGGCTAAATACGTTGCACTATATAAATCATAAGCACCTATCCTTCATAAACAATTAATTATAAAAAGGCTTTCAATGATGACATTACGGCGAACACTAGCCGCATTGGCAATATCTATTAGCACGCTAGTTAGTCTCTCTTTCCCGGCATTTGCACTAGAAGATACCGTTAATCCCAAGCTTTTCGAAAAAATGGAATATCGTAATATTGGGCCTTTTCGTGGCGGTCGCTCTGTTGCCGTTTCAGGCGTTGATGGTAACCCCAACCTTTATTACATGGGGGCCGCAGGTGGTGGCGTGTGGAAAACAGATAACGCCGGTTTGTCTTGGAAGCCGTTGTCTGACAAGCACTTTGAAGTAGGTAGTATTGGAGCAATTGCTGTAGCACCCTCAGATCACAATGTTATTTATGTGGGTACAGGGGAAGGACCTATTCGCGGTGTAACTACCAGCCATGGTAAAGGTGTATATAAGTCTACCGATGCTGGTGAAACTTGGGAGCTAGTTGGTTTAGAAAATCGTGGTCAAATTCCCAAAATTCGTATTCATCCCACCAATCCAGATATAGCGTGGGCGGCTGTTCAAGGTAATATTTGGGCACCAAATGAAGCGCGCGGTGTATTTAAAACTATCGATGGCGGTAAAAACTGGAAGCACGTACTTAACGTTAATGCCGACACTGGGGCTGCAGATTTAGCACTCGACCCGTCTAACCCAAGAGTGTTGTACGCCAGCATGTGGCACCACGGAAGAACGCCATGGTTTGTAAAATCAGGTGGCGACGGTGGCGGTATTTATAAGTCCACTGACGGTGGCGAAACCTGGGATAAATTAGAAAAGGATTTACCTAAGCTTATCGGTAAGGTGGGAATAGATATTTCTGCCTCTAACCCTAAGCGCGTTTACGCCATTATTGAAGCAGAAAAAGGTGGCTTATACCGCAGCGACGACGCTGGCACTTCTTGGCAACTAATGAATGGCGACAATATTCTTAAAGCCAGAGCCTGGTATTACAATCATATTAAGGTCGATCCTAACGACGAAAACACCCTGTATGTAATGAACGTACAGCTGCACAAGTCTATCGATGGCGGCAAAACCTTCGAAATAAAATCACTGCCACACGGTGATACCCACGATATGTGGATAAACCCTGAAAACAGCCTGAATATGATTAATGCCAACGACGGTGGCGCAACCGTAACCTTTGATGGTGGAAAGTCGTGGTCGAGTATTTATAACCAACCCACTGCGCAGTTTTATCGTGTAGTTACCGATAACCTGGAACCCTACCATGTCTATGGCGGCCAGCAAGATAACACCACAATGGCTACCCCTTCTTCTACTTATGATAGCGGCATTGGTATCGCCGAGCAGTTTGCGGTAGGCGGCGGAGAAAGTGCACATATCGCCTTTGATGCCGACAATCCTACGCTAATTTACGCCACCACTATTAATGGCACATTAACCGAGTTCAACAAGGACACGGGGCTTACTCGCCCTATCATGCCTTATCCCGAATACGTATTTGGGCGCAACGCGCGAGATCAGAAATACCGTACCAACTGGAATGCGCCGGTATTGGTGTCGCAGCACGCCCCTAAAACAGTGTACTACGGTACGCAAATGATATTAAAAACCACCGATAGAGGCGTTAATTGGCAAGAAATCAGCCCAGATTTAACCCGCAACGATGCCGAAAAGCAGGGTTTAAACGGCGGACCTATCACCAACGAACAAGCCGGTGCTGAATACTACAATACGGTTTTCTATATTGCTGAATCGCCAGCAAATGCAGGTGAACTATGGGTAGGTGCAGATGATGGCAAGTTACATTTAACCACAGATGAAGGTAAAAATTGGAAAGACATTACGCCTCATAAAAAAGAAGCACAGGTTAATGCTATTGAGCTAAGCGTTCACGCCGAGGGTAAAGCCTATGTAGCGGTAACCGGCTATAAACTGAACGACTATCAGCCCTATATTTATAAAACAGAAAACTACGGAAAACGCTGGACTCGCATAGATAAAGGCTTGCCTGAAGATGCGTTTGTTCGCGTAGTACGTGAGGATAAGCAGCATGAAGGTATGCTGTTCGCGGGAACTGAAAGCGGTATGTTTGTCAGTTTTGACGATGGTAAAAACTGGCAGGAGATGGCACTTAATTTACCGCCTGTGGCAATAACTGATATGCAGGTAAAAGGTGATGACTTAGTTGTGGCAACGCAAGGTCGTGGCTTTTGGATTTTGGACGACATAAACCCGCTGCGTGAAGTCAGTGGCTCATTACACAATGAAGCTCTGTTTCAATTTAGCCCTGTCGACGGTGTGCGCTTGTTGTCTGGCGGCAATATGAGCGGCCAACCAGAAGCGAAAAACCCTCCTCGCGGAGCAAGGTTCCGTTACTACTTAAAAGAGGAGCTTGAAGAGAGTGAAAGTCTTCGCATTGATATTTTTGATTCGAAAAATCAACTCGTGCGTACGTTATCGTCAACCGCAGATGCGTTTGAAAAGTGCGCCAAGGGTAACGAAGACGCACGTAGCCCGCTGAAGTTTACACACCCTTCAACACATGAAGGTTATAACGAGTTTGTATGGGACCTGCGACGCTCACCTTTAAACTGTATTGATAATGTGAAATTATTTGGTGGCTGGAATGGCGCCAGAGTAATGCCTGGCGACTATAAAGCGACTATCACTGTAGGCGAGCAGTCTCAGACCCGACCGTTTAAGGTACTGCCAGACCCAAGGGAAGAATCTGATGCCGCCCAATTACAAATTGTTGAGCAAAGCATTCAGGCTAGTGAAAACTTACTAAACGAGCTATTTGAGCACTTGCAAAAAGCCCGTAACGTGCGTGAAACGCTAAATGGGGTAACTGAGTCGAATGTGGTACTAGCCAGCGAAGTGTCAGCATCAATTGACCGTATTGTTAGTGCTATTGATGATTGGGAAGCATTGGTGATCCAACCTAAACACCAAACCTTTGAAGATGACATAAATTGGCCAAATATGCTCGACCGACAAGTTCGCTTTTTAATGGATAACTTCGATAGAACCGGCGCGCCAGCACAAGCTGGGGCAGTACAACGTTTAGACGATTTAGAGGCCAGATGGCAAAAGTACAAACTACAGTTAGAAATTCTATTTCGTGAAAATGTTAAGCCAGTCAATGAAGCGCTTGCTGAAAAAGGCGTGTACGATCTAGACAGTTTGTAGGCTGTTTGTGCGTACTGAATTGTACTTTGTAAAATGAAGGTACGATGAAGGTGTTCGATAGCATTATCGGCACACTTTAAACAAAAAGCCGACGTTAAGTCGGTTTTTTGTTTTTTAAATTAGGCCTTCACATCTAAAAACACTATAGCGTGAGTACACACTAATGCTCATCAAATAAAGACTTATTTCTAATGTATTTTCTCATGTAATGGTAGGTAATAGGTCTTAATAGCCAGCTACTTAACGATTTAAAAAACCGCTTATGCGTGGGCGTGTTTTCATAGATTTGGTCGTCGTGCAGCCATAGCATTTTACCCACGTGCCAAAAGTAAAAAGGGAAAGGAGGCATAAACGTTACTACGTCTAAATCACAGCAAATACGGTATGTTTTGTGGTGTAATAGGTAGTTTTTGTACCATGAGCGACTGCCTACTGCGGGTTGGCCAAAGGTCACTACCCGTTTTACCGCTTTAGCATTTTTTCTTTCGAAATAGTCGGCCATCAGCACGGCTACTGCGCCTCCAGAAGAATGCCCTATAAATGTAAAACGCTTACCTTGATTTTGCAAAGGCTCTAGTACTTTAACCAAAAGTTCTTGCAATGGCAGCGCTTCGTCAATCGTCTTCGTGCTTGAATACATGGGTTGATGAAGTAGTCGACTAAAGCCCCAATGTACATAGAACTTTTTATCGACTTGTTTGATTCTAGTGGGTAGGAATACCAAATTTGCGAGCCAGTCTTTTAGTCCCAGCGAGCCCCTAAATACCACAATGGCTTCTTTTTTATTATCTACCCAAAGGATCCTGACGCTCATCCGGCCATATTTATCGACCAAGTGACGTTCGTGAAAGGGCTTTAATACTTGACGGTAATGCGCTTCGGCATCGGGATAGGAGAGTTGGCAGAGAATGGCATATCGCTCGTATTGATAGCGCTTGAGCTTTTTCATAGACAACTATATCAACTCGCTTTACTCAGTTTTGTGAACGGATTTAATTCACAAACAATGACTCGAGTTCTAAAGCTATAGTGTTTTTGTTTCAGTGATATTACGCACAGAATAATGAGGGCGAATAAAAGAAGTCACGTAGAGGGCGGAATAAGCAGGGCGAACAAAAGAAAAAGAAGTAAATCATCATAACCAGGCTACAAAACCGCATTATTCGATGCTCTCTGGAATGCTGATACACCATTGGTTCCAGACAAAATCGTTTATGAATAGAACCGAATAATGCGCCGCGGCAAAGTGATCTAACTATATATAATTAACACTATTAATTAGAAGGGAAATACAGGTCTTCATTAGGGAGTTTTTACGTCAAACGTAACACGTCGCCACTTTATTCGTATGACAGGTGCTGGTCTATTAGTCGCTCATAGTCCGTTCTCTTTGGCTTTAGGAGGCACTCAGTCGCGGAAAAAGTTAGGTGTTGCCTTGCTAGGTTTAGGCAATTACAGCGCTAATTTACTTGCGCCAGCACTTCAGCATACCGAACATTGTGAACTGCGCGGAATAATTACCGGTACAGAAAGCAAAATTTCAAAGTGGCAGCGTAAATACGGTATTCAGGATAGTAATGTGTATACCTACGATACGATTGATGAGGTTGCGAATAACAAAGATATTGATGTTATTTATGTAGTTACGCCAACCGGTACACATAAAGATTTTGCAGTAAAAGCCGCGAACACAGGAAAGCACGTTTGGTGTGAAAAGCCTATGGCCATGAATAGTGACGAATGCCAAGCCATTATAGACGCATGTAACAAGAATGGTGTGACGCTATCTATTGGTTATCGCATGCAACATGAGCCCAACACACGCACTTTTCATCACTATTTAGAAAGCATGCCTTATGGGAAGTTTAAGAAGGTATCTAGCTTTGCTGGTTACGCTGGGCAAGGAAGAGACGCTAGCAATTGGCGAATGCAGCAACACATGGGAGGTGGGGCGCTTTATGATATGGGTGTATACGCTATTAATAGCGCTCGGTTTTTAACAGGTAAAGAGCCATTATCTGTTACAGGTAGTCATCCACCCCAGCGTTTCCCTAATAAGTTTACCGAGGTTGATGAAACCACCATGTTTACCATGGATTTCGGGAATGGACTAATGGCTGATTGTGGTACAAGCGTAGTAACAGAGTTCAACCACTTTAAAGCAGAGTGCGAACAAGGTTGGTATCAACTGAGACCAATGCAAAGCTACAATGGCGTAACGGGTATAACCTCTGATGGGAAAAAGTTTGAACCTATTCAAGGCATGCAGCAAACGCTTCAAATGGACAATGATGCTTTAGCCATACTCACCGACCGACAACCGCTAGTAACCGGGAGTGAAGGGTTAGCCGATATTCATATTGTTGATGCAATATTTCGGGCCGCACAAACAGGAAAAACGGTGGCGGTTTGATTAATAGTCAGGCACAAAAAAACCAACTAAAAAGTTGGTTTAAAAGTTTGGTACCAGTGGGCGGACTTGAACTGCCACGCCATTGCTGGCAACGGATTTTGAAAAGTTAGTGTTTGAAATAATTATTTTAAATCAGCAAGTTAAATTGTAATAATGACGCTTTGCAAATTCTTTGCATGACTAACAGCTTTTCGCAAAAAAAATGCTTAAAGCCACTTTACCCGATTCTCCTTCCCCCAGTCCACGAAGCCCCAAACAAAGGTGATGAGGTTTAGGTGGAATCCCTTTCTATCAGATTCAGATAAACGGCGTGTTTTGATCTGAAATTCCATGCCATAACAAATAAGTTGAGGTTTATTGAAGACGCTGTGATTACTGACGCCGCACGCATTCGATTAGAGTAAATGACGTTTTTTATTACCGGATTCATATGTGCCAAGAAATCAGTTCGGTAAACAGAGGCGTAGCTATGATTTCTTTGGAAAATCCATTTGTATTTTCATCGGTGCTTTCACGTTTTTCTATTAGTCCGACTTGCCATGCAAAGTCGAACCAGAAATGAAAAATATACTGGGAGGGAAATTCTATCTTTGCAAGCTCTGACAACGAATCTGCTTGATCTGGGAAAGCCTGCTCATAAAGTACCTGGTATTTTCGGTAATGTCGCCATTCAGTGCCAAGATGACGAAGCATATACAATGAGTAACCTATACTGAACTGATAGAATGCACAATCGCTCTCATTACCACTAATGTACGCCCAGTTGTACTCAGTAGCATACGTTTTAAACAGTATTTGATAAAGTTCAGTCGCAGCTGTGTTATCACCTTGCTGTATGCGCTCATAAAGTTGCCATGTTGATTTCAATGGCTTCCAGCGCCCACCGTGTTTACGAATTAATTTGGCAATCAACAAGATGCTGCGAACTACATGTAGGTTAACGAAATCGTCTTCTTTATTTATTTTGGAAACTATAAAGCTGGGAGCAAACTCTTTCATATAACTATCGAATAGCGACCGACATAAATTGCGGGGCAAATTTCCATTGGCGGTGCACTTAACTCCATCAGCCCCTAAAGCTCCTATTAAATTTACAGCTAACCAATAAACAGGGGCTGATGTAAATTTGGTAACATTCGAAAATTGCCAGCTAAGTAAATCACTGGATTCGAAAGGCTCAGTAAGTAGCTTGTGAGTTTGGCTTGGTGTGAGGTTAAGCATATCAGTATTCGGTGAACTGTTATGCTCATTCATATAGTTCTCAACAAATGCTTGGGCATCCTCAATTGAGTCAAACTGCTCGTTGGCCATGGCTTGTGATATTGCCTGATTGAGTTCAGTGGCAGGATTTGAGGTTTTCTCTTTTTCTGCATAGAAATCGGTAATACCAAATCTTGGAAGCTCTTCTATCTCTCCGTCTTCAAGCGCTTTTAACATTGCCAGGTTATTTTCAGCTAACAAGTAATCTGGATCAATTGCCAATGCTCGATGAAACGCACGTTTTGCAGACAAGTGATCGCCTAAATACATCTGACAAATTCCCAAATTG
The DNA here is from genome assembly GCF_003989595.1 of Alteromonas sp. KS69. NCBI lineage: Bacteria > Pseudomonadati > Pseudomonadota > Gammaproteobacteria > Alteromonadales > Alteromonadaceae > Alteromonas > Alteromonas sp. KS69. Next base: position 26,266 of record NZ_PYHU01000022.1, read on the forward strand.
CCGCAACTTTGTACATGCTCAGGCTGGCTTTTTAACAGTAGAGTAAAGCAGTTTGCCGCTTCACTGAACTTATGACTTTCTAACAATACAACACCTTCTTCAAAAATTTCGGCGTCTATAAGGTACTGTTCCAAAGTGAGGTGTTCGGGAAGTTGCTCTCTTATCGCCTGGAGATGGAGTCTGGCAGGTTCATATTGATGAAGTTCTTCCGGTGACGCACTGTCAAGCGCATTTTGAAAAGCCGCTAAAGATTCAGCAACTGAGCCAGATTTTTCGGCACAGAGTCCAAAATTAAAATATACAAAAGCAGGTGCGTAGCCACTGTTTATTGCTTGCTTAAAAAACAAATAACCATCGGTATGATCGTCATCGATAAATACAGCTGCTAGCCCTTGAAGCGCGAAGCAAACAGGATGTCGGAGGAATTTCCTGACCGCCTTTTTTACAATGAGTCGGGCAAGTTTGTAATCTTCGTCATCAATGGCATCAAAAAATGCGTCAAGCCGCATTTCTAGTTTCGGGAAATCTTTATCAAACTTTGTCAAGTAAGTAGTCTTGAATCGCTGAATTAATGTAAAAGCATAACATGCAGAGTTTTCAATTTTGAAGCCGAATTGATTAAATAAATGCTCCGGTATAGGTATATCATGAAAATATTGCGGTCCACTCGGAAATCTATCCGTTTCATTTTTCGTCTATCGGACTATAATAAGTCTATATTTAGACCAAAGAGATTGTCATGAAAACTCAAACTGTATCTTACATGAAGGAACATGCGAATCATCTGGAATTGGATAACCCCATTTTGGTCACGCAAAATGGCAAGCCAAAGTATGTTATTCAGGATGCGAATGACTACGAAGAACAGCAACAAACTATAGCATTATTAAAACTCATAAATTTGTCAGAACGCAGAGCGCGACAGAACGGGCTATTTGATCTGGATGAAGCATTTGACGACGATTGAATACAGCATAAAAGTGACACCGGTTTTTAAACTTTGTTTGAAAAAACTGGATGCATTTTTAATCAGAAAATTTAATCACAATGTTGCAAACGAGGCCAAGCGAGCTATTAAATCGAAAGTTAAGTCTCAACTCTCTGGAAATCCGTATTCTGCGCCTCATAGTGACAGGCTCCTGGAGTTAGGGTTAACCGAATACAGGCAGCTTCTTGTCGATAGTCATAATGTGGTGCTTTACCGAGTTGAAGAGTCTACAAAGACAGTCATTCTTCTTCTAGTTTTTGATTCTAGACAAGACCTGAAAAAGCTTTTGTTTGAAGTTAATTTACTCGTCTGATTTACCCCAAAATAATAGAACAGGATAAATACTGATCCCCCGTTAATGGGGTAGAGCCCAGAACGACGCTGATTTCAGACACAAAAAAACCGACTCAAAAGTCGGTTTCAGTATCTTTTTCTAAAAGAAGAATATGGTACCAGTGGGCGGACTTCGGTTGGTCGCCACGCGATGAGCCGACACTCGGACGTCACGCTTGCGTGGAGGCTTTATCAATCACCAGGCACAAAAAAACCAACTAAAAAGTTGGTTTAAAAGTTTGGTACCAGTGGGCGGACTTGAACCGCCACGCCATTGCTGGCAACGGATTTTGAATCCGTCATGTCTACCAATTCCATCACACTGGCTTGGATAGGTGTGCTATCGCTAAGTGGTGCATTATAGCGATGCAGCGCTCGCATACAACACTTTTTTTAGCTTAAATGTCTAAGTGCTGAAAGATTATCCAATTAGTGCTTCGGGATGGCTCCTACCAGCGCTGAATCGTCCAGTTAATAGCGATAATCGCAATGATTGATGATAGGAGTGGCATCAAGGTTTTTGCATAAAATGCAAAATGACGCAGCCACAGCAACAAGGGTAGTAATACTGCCACAATAGCCAACTGACCCACTTCCACACCAATATTAAATGCAACCACACTTAACACAAGGTTATTTGACTGCGCATTTAAATCGGCAAACACGCTGGCGAACCCCATTCCGTGTAATAAGCCGAAGGCAAAGGTAATAATGCCTAATCGCACAATGAGCGGATAGATATTATTAAGAGCAGTCAGCAGCACTGAAATAGCGATTCCAAGCTCGACTAAACGGCTATCCAACGCAATAAAATTCAGGGCGGTAGCGGTCAGGGTAATAGAGTGCGCTAGGGTGAATGCACTGACTAATATTACAGTGTGCTTTAGTATTCGAGAAGTTGAAGGCTCTTTTTGCCACTGTTTGTGCTCTCTTACCAGGTTAACGGTAAGCAAGGTAGCCACTAAAAACAGGATATGATCGATACCAATGAAGATATGCCATACACCTTCGTACACTAGCGAAATGAACAATGCGGTTAGTGACGTAGTGCTAGCATCGAATGTAACGCTGCGGCTATCTGTATCAAGTACGCTGGTAACAGATGTGTTATCTGAACTGCTTTTTGAACTGCTTTGTAAACGACTTCCTGATTGATCAGCAAGGTTTACGTTTACAAGAAGCTTATGGGTAGGGCTATGTTCAAAAATGCCGTCGTAGTGAATGCCCAATGTACCATCTGATTCACACATAACTTGAATTGGTGAGACCAAGTAAGAATCGCCGGAAACACTTCTAATATTTGGCATGCTAAGGTTAATTTCACAGGGCGAGTCATCTACTCTAATACTTAGCACTTTCGTTATATAGCGCTCTAACAAGGGCTGATTTTGATGAATCTCACCCCACGTCAGTGCGCCATTGCCGTTAGTGTCTAGTCCGGCTACTTGCCCAATATCATCAGGCTTTAATAACAATTCGCCGCTATAGGTATTTTCTTCACCCGCGTTAAGGGTTAAATACCCGCTACTCAGTTCGTGGGCGTTTACTACGCTTGCGTTCATAACTAAAAGTGACAAAAAAAGAGTAACTACAAGTGCTTTCATATATTTTCTTTAATTCAATGTCGATGATGTGGCAACAGCGCTTTCGGCCCGTGCCAGTAACCTAGCGTCACTTCGTGTTTGTGCAGCTTGCCAGTTTATCCTAGCGAATTTCAGGGCTATAGCGGGTTTATAGTCAATATCTAAAAAGTAACTAGCTACTTGCGCTGCATGAGACACATCTTCCCGCCAAGTACGTAAGGCCATTCTATCAGCTAATTGCTTTTGAATTTCAGTATCATGAAGACGTATTTGCCGTTCTGCTTTTGCCAAGCGAAGCAATAAGCCATCGTCTATGTTCTTTTCTGTACTGTTGGAGTTGCGATTAGCTGCAGCTTGAATTGCTGTAAGCCTTTTAATCACATCTTGAGATTTTGAAAGTTTGAGCTTAGCGTCAGACCATAGCAATAGTGCGCTTACGGGCAGTTTTTGTGTGTCTATTTTGTTCAGGTGTGAAAGCGCAGTCTCGGGTTTATCTAGGGTGTAGGCCATTGCCGCCAAGGTTTCGTAATACCACAGGCGTTCGCTCGCGCCCCCTTGCTTGATGCTAGTGTTATTAGCATTCATTTTTTCTACACGAGATTTTTCAGCAAATGCCTCAAGGTTTAGTAGTTTCTCGTAGCTAGCACTATTAGTATTAAGTGTGAATTCGGCGTTTAAAATACATGTGAAAGCCAATAGATAACTGGTTTTGCCAACTAATTGTTGGCAGTATTTTTTGGCCGCTGCGGGGTTGCCTTGCTGAATGTTAATGTCTGCTAGTAGCAGTAAAGCAGGTGCATAAAGGGGCGTTTTTATTTCGTTTAAAATAGCTTCAGCTTCGCGAAATTGATGGGTGCCTTGCAGCACCTTGGCCTCTAACACCATAAGTTGCGTTTGCGCACTAGCTGAAAGGGAGCTTTTTTGCTGTTTTTGATAATGGATGAAGCGAATCACCTGTTGTCTTTCATTACCTGTGGCATCGGGATAACGGCTTTGACTAAGCACTGTTTGTGCTTGTGCTACGGTCATTTTTACTTGAGGTTGTGCACTCCATGTGGCGATAACTTTATTGCTAGGAATGTCATCTGATGTAACGCTAAGAGACGCTGTATCATCAAATGCCAGCGCCGATGAGTATAATGTAGACAAAGCGCTAAGTGCGATAAGCCGAGTCATTAACTTCATAGTATGAACTCCTAGGGTAGATAAACGTAAAGTAAACAAACTTAAGAAAAAGCAGCGCCATCCCTGGCGCTAGTGCTATTTATTGCTGAGGTAGCAAATCGTCAAAACTGCTTTGCTCAGCATCCTGAGTGAACGCTCTTCCGTTAATAGGAAGGGGCTCATCAGTCGCTTCTTGATTAAATGCATCTCGTGTATAGCTTGAAAAAGAGACCTGTTGCGCATCTATAGTAATAGTCACTTCACCCGTGTCAGCATCGGCTACGCCGTCAGATACGCTGAAAACAAAAGAATCAGTACCGGTAAACTGCGCATTCGGCGTATAAGTAAAATCACCGTCTGCTGTTACCGTTGTGGTTCCGTTTTCGCTGTCTGTGGCTAGCGTATAAGTTAAAGCATCGCCATTAGCATCACTTGCACTGAGCATTTCGGTGAACGCAATATCAGCCTGGGTAGTAAACATCGCATCTTCAGCTACCGGTGCCACGTTTACTTCTGGCTTATCATCGTCACTGTCAAAGCATCCAGTAAGCGCACTTACTGCGCCTACCAAAACTAAGCCTCTTAAAAGAGCGTTGTTCATAATCATCACTCCTTATTCAGAACCCGCAATAGGTGTTTTAAGGTAAGGGAATGACGCATCGGTCATGCTGGCATCAACTGGCGCGCCATCAGTGAATGGAACATTACCTACGCTTGCATCTTCTTCAGTACACAAGCCTAAATCAGTATCTTCACCATTCACTGGAATGGGATAACATAAGCGACCCATCACAACGCGTAGGGCAATATCTACCACATCATCGCCAGGTCTTCTTCCGTTCGGGAAGCCAGCTAAATCGTCGCCTGCTACACCGAACGCAGATTGGTCGGCTGCAGGTGTTGCTGGAATGCCTGTATTTAAGCGAAGCATTTCCGACGCCGTTACCATTGCCTGTTGGTTAACGCCAGGGAAGCCTGTTAAGAACGCAGCAACTAAATCATTTCTTGGGAAATTAGTTGGCGCTAACGTTTCTATTGATGTGCCTAACGTAGTGTTAACCGCATCTTTGAATAAGATGTTCAGTAACTCTGGTAGGGCAGGGTGGGTGACATAATCAGCGAACTGACCATCATCACTCGGGTGTGCGCTAGAGAACGTATCTTTATCGCCAATACCGATAACCAGTTCGTTAACTAATGGGCTACCTAAACGAGATACTTGCGTCATTGCACCGCCATTAACTTCTGGCGAATCAAAGGTAGCATCAGGGTTTAGGATACGTGCTTGTGGAAGGCTGGCTGTTGTCCAACTACCCACTACGCCATTACCGTCGCCAGTAACACATGCTGAAGGTACTTCTACAGAAATCGAAGTCACATTTTTATCGGCTAAGTCATCGTTGTCATCGCTCTGGGTAATGCCGCCTGGGAAGCCATCGCCGTCTCCAGCGCCGGGTGAGCTGTCGCCTTCAACGGGCACATAATTCACCAAGTCGAAGGTTTTACCTAGGTTTACTACAAACGGGTCTTTACGTTGGCCTACAAATACCTTTGCCATGTCGTCACAGCCTGGTATTGAAAACGAATAAATAAAACTTTCAGCATAACGTGCGTATTCTGCTTCGCTGGTAAAGGTTTTATTACCAATGTAATCAAGTGGTTTGGTAAACATATCACCTGCACTTGGCGTCAGCGTAGTACGCTCGCCGCTTTGCATGTCGCCAGAAACCATTGTTAAGCTATACATTTCTGAGAAGTTGGCTGCGCTTTGATCGTCAGCACTAACAGGGCCAATGTTCTTTAATGGCACTTTCACCATTTTTTCTTCGCCGGCTGCGCCGATGGGTAATGCGATGCCTTCGTTTTCGGCTGCAAGCATAGATTGAAACTCAAAAACAAAACTAAGGTCTTCTACTGCATCGCCATTGCTGTCGATATGAATAGAGTATTGCGCGTTTGGATCCATGGCGAAATAATTAGGGCCGCCATAGGCATCTTGCAGTGGAATGTAATTTGCGATGAAAGTAACGTAGCCCTCACGCCCTTCTTCGTAGCTATTAAATGCGTAAAAGTCGGTACTGTCTAAAGCTGGATGACGTGTAATGTTAGGCGCTTCTCGGTGACTTGAAGCCACTGCGCCTGCGGCAATAAGTGCGCAAGAAACTGCAACTACTGAACGTTTAATCGAAATCATATTATGTCTCTTAGTGAGTGAGTTCATAAAGCCAAACGATTCGGATGCACAGTTGGATGCAACTATTTTACTTTTATTTAAATTACCTTTTTCATACACAAAAAAGCCGGCTTGAATGCCGGCTTTCAAAAGTACTTTTTTAGAAATGTCTTCTCTATTACACAGAAACCAGCGGCGCAATGTATAACACTTCAGTAGGTGCACCGGTTTTTGAGCCGCCTGGCGCTTCTAAGCTTACGGCTAGTGCCGCGATGCTACCGTTAAGTAATATGGCATTAGTAGCAAAGTGCTCAAAGCCCGATTCAGGCAACAAACCCAATGAAATAGGCGCTTCTCCATTTTCAGGTACCATCCATAGCTCGTAGTCTTTATCGGTCGTAGCAGCAAATGCACTGGTCACTTTTACATCCATAGTGGATTCAGAAATCTCTATTACCCATAACGGTGCATTGTCGGCGTTATTAAACACCGCAACATGTGAAATTTCTTCGTCGGCTACTGGCATCATCACGACGAGAAGTACCGCAAATATCATTGCAGCAGCGGTAGACAGAAAGGAGAGATAACGCCATCTAGCCTGCTTTGCTTGTTCAAACTCAAGTACGTTCGACACTGGTTTTGTTGAATTGCCATGATCAAGACGATGCTGAATTTGTTCCCACACAGCATGGGGAGGCTTTACAGGGGTTATGCGGTCTGAGAAGCCTACCAAGTATTCTTCCCATTTGGCGGTGGTTTCACCTACGATTTGGTACTGCATCAATAGTTTTTGATACCGTAGACGCGCTTTGCCACGTAAGGTGCCCACCACATATTCGGCCGCGAGTGCGTTTAACCGTTCTTCTTTCAAATAATTCATAATGACAAACACCTTTGTAAGCTTTGAAGGCCACGTCTAATCCAGCTTTTGATAGTGCCCAGAGGCGACGACAAATGGTTCACAACTTCTTGATGGGAAAGTCCGTTTACATACGCTAACTGTATTGCTTGGCGTTGGGAGTGGTCCAATTCATCCAAGCATTCCGCTAATTTATCTTGCTCGGTATTCATCCGAACGGGGGTAGAAGACTCATCTAATTGAGGCGCTTCGTTATCTAGTGATACTTCATTTCTCACATTGTGATAGCGCATTAAATCTAATGCACGGTAGCGAGCAATACTGACCATCCACGTCAGCACAGTACCTTTACCTCGTTGGTAACTGCCAGCGTTATGCCATATTTTGATAAACGCATCTTGGGTCGCTTCGTCGGCCAGTTCCGGCCGCTTCAAAAGCTTTAACACCACAGCATATAGCTGAGGGCTAGTTAATTTATATAGCTCAGCAAAAGCGGCTTTATTGCCATTCGCTGTTTCACACAGTAGGGGAAACAAGGTTTCATGTTCCATAAAGTATCCTTCTTTACCGAGCAATAAATGGCATTTAGAAATTAAATGGCCTTAAGCTTCGGAACGCTGATCAGGGCATAGACACAAGAATTTTTCGATCGATTGTTTGTGTTTACATGTTATTAAACGTTTGCCGTCTTCAATTAGATGCAAAAAGTATAAATATTCTCTGTGCTCTTCACCCTACACGCTATTTCTAAGCGGTAATGGCTTAGCGATTCACAATACTAAGTATTAAAACTAGCCCTGTTTCACTATCGGTTATTTATGCCTTGTCAGGGTTGTGGCACACTAGCGCGGTATTGAACTGTATCGGAAGTATTTTGAACAAAAGTCACAACAAAGCGTCACGTGCTGCACGCAACGCAAAAAAAGCGAATAAGCGTGAAAAACTCACCGAAAATGAAGCTGTCGAGTTAACCTCTTCCTCAGAACGCGCAGGCTTTATTCGGCGTTTAGCTGCCATGATTTACGATACATTGGTTGCCGTTGCAGTGGGGATGTGTGCTGCTATGGTGGTAATAGTGACGCTTATTGTGTTGCTTTCAAATGGTATATTGGATTTGCAAGGCTACGAGCAGCCCGCTGAATTAATTCAAGCATCTACTGGGTATAAGTTACTTATTCAAGTATGGGTTGGTTTGTGGGTGGTTGGTTTCTTTTTATGGTTTTGGAAGCGAGGTGGGCAAACCTTGGGAATGCGTGCATGGCGACTTCGTATTTTCAGCACCGTAGATGCACCTATGACATGGCCGCGTTTGCTCATTCGTTTGGTGGCCTCACTAGGTGGCTTAGGTACGCTATTGGTGCTGTTTGACTTTAAGCACAAGCAGTCGTTGCAAGATAGATTGGCGCAAACCCAAGTGCTCAAACTGACTAAAGAAAGTAACGATCACAAAAGCTGGTAAGCAAAGCCCAATTTGCATAAATAAGAAAGGGAAGCTGAGCTTCCCTTTTTTTGTATCTAGAGTTGGAACGGCAGAGCCTAGTGTGTCTGATGATTCAACCAAACGCTTAATTCAAGCGACTCAACTTAGACAACTCAAAATACGCTACTTTCTCAGCATGATGGCGGCGATGGCCGCAAACAATAAGCTGGGAAGCAAAGCGCCTAAAAACGGTGGAATTTGATATACCAAACTAAGTGGGCCAAACACTTCATTTAAAATAAAGAAGCCAAAGCCGGTCAGTACGCCCATGATCACCCGGGCACCCATAGTAACGCTGCGCAGAGGGCCAAAGATGAACGACAAGGCCATTAATAGCATTACCCCTACCGAAACAGGTTGTAAAATTTTGCGCCACAATGCCAATTCATAGCGTGATGGATCTTGGCCGTTATTAGCCAAATAGCCGACGTAATCTAGCAAACCAGAAATAGACAGGGCTTCAGGTTTTACGGCAACAATACCTAACTTATCTGGCGTTAACGTCGAATTCCATTGCATGCTTTCTTTGTTATCTAACGTAACCGCAGTTTCACTAAAACGTGTAACATCCACTTCGCTTAAGCGCCACTCACTGCCATCGAAATTACCCGATTTAGCATAGGTAATACTTTCAAGTGAAAGGTCGTCGTTAAAATCAAAAATATTAATGTCTTTTAGGGAATCACGACTTAACACTTCGCCAATACTCACGAAGTGCTCGCCATCTTTGGCCCAAACCAATTGCTCTGAAGAGAATAAACTTCCGCCTGAAATGGCCTCTGTGCGAATTTCTTTGGCTTTAGATTCACTGAAGGGGGTTACCCATTCACCCACCGCCATGACCAATAGAATCATGATAGTGGCAGACTTCATGGTAGAGACAATGATGTTCCATCTACTCATGCCCGCAGCTTGCATAACAACAAGCTCACTGTTGCTGGCAAGTACACCCATACCGATTAACCCGCCGAGCAGGGTTGCCATGGGGAAAAACTGTTCTAAATCTCTTGGTAAGCTAAGCACAACATAAAGGAACGCCACCATCATGTCGTAGTCGCCTTCACCCACTTTACGCAGTTGCTCTACAAATTTAATCAGTGCGCTTAAGCCAATAAGGACCGATAGAGTAACAGTTACCGTACCTAACAGTGTGCGAGCAATATATAAATCGAGGATTTTAAACATCTACTTTTTCCCCAATATCCAGGCCCTAAATTGGGTGCCTGTTTTTCTGTCTCGCACAATCAAGGCAACACCAATTATCAGCATAATGGTATGCACCCACCACAGCCCAAGTTGAGGGGGGATTTTGCCGTCTTCTAGTACCCGTCTGCTGGCTAATAACAATAAGAAGTAGCCAAGATAGAGCAGTATAGCCGGGAACATTTTTCCAAATCGGCCTTGGCGGGGATCTACCGCGCTCAATGGCACCGCAATAAGTATCAAGAAGGGCAACGAAAGAGGAATAGCGATACGCCATTGCAACTCTGCACGGGCTTCTATTGATTCGTCACCCCATAATTCGGTAGTAGGTAAAACGCTAACCTTGCGTCTTGCTTCCTCTGCAGGCTTATCGGCTATTTGAATTTGGTATTCATCGAATTCTACCTTGCGGTAGCTTTTTTGCGACTGCTGACCTTCGTACTGCACCCCTTGTTTTAACACCAAGTTTCGGGTGCCATCAGGGTTACTGGCTACTTGCCCTGTTTGCGCGTAAACCACTTGAACCTGATTTTCACCATTTTCAGTTTTATTTTGCGATAAAAACACGCGGCGCAATTGGTCGTCCGTATCAATGTCGTGAACAAAAATAACTGCTTTGGCATTACCGGTTTGTTGGAATCGACCAGGAATAATGGCAGAAAGGCCTGCTTCGTTGCGGGCTTTTTCCCTAAGTTGGTATTCATTTTCAGCCGCCATAGGAGCAAAATAGAGGGTAATCGCCCCCGTAACTATCATAATGAGTACAGATAAGAACAACATCACGCGGGTGATGTACCACTCACTGATACCGCATGCACGCATGACAGTCATTTCACTGTCTACATACAGTCGCCCATGGGCCAGCATAATGCCTAAATAAGCACTTATAGGCAGCACGAGTGATGCGAGAATAGGGGCGTATAGCCCAAGAAAGCCAAGTACTAGTCCTGCTGGTATATCGCCGTCTGAGGCATCACCGAGTACACGTACAAATCTAAGGGTGACAAATATCGCCATTAGAATGAAAAATATGGCTAACTGAGACTTAAGGGTTTCCTTAAGCAAATAGCGGAATATCAACATCTCAGTCCTACCGGAAACTTTGGAATTTTAGTGAAAGAAACCACAATTTTGAGTAAACTTACCGTTTTTACAAGTTTTGCCTGCAATCATAAAATTAATTGCATGGTGTGGCGAAGCAAAATTGACATAATTTACGTCAACATTGCGTCATTCGCAGCTAGCATGCAAGTATGGCTGCGTATTAAAACATAAAGCAGCGCGAAACGTTATGTGAATTTAGTCAGCATGCAAATCTTAAACGACGAAAAACGAGGTGATATCGTGGAGTTTAGTGTAAAAAGTGGCAGTCCGGAAAAACAACGCAGTGCCTGTATTGTTGTCGGGGTCTTCGAGCCGCGCCGCCTTACCGCGGTGGCTGAACAACTAGACGAAATCAGTGAAGGCTATATTAGCAACTTATTACGCCGCGGCGACCTAGAAGGTAAAGCCGGGCAAATGCTATTGCTGCACCATGTACCGAATGTACTGAGTGAGCGCGTATTACTAGTTGGTTGCGGAAAAGAGCGCGAACTTGATGAACGCCAATACAAGCAAATTATTGCCAAAACCATTACTACCCTAAACGAAACGGGCTCAATGGAAGCGGTGTGTTTCTTAACGGAATTACACGTTAAAGGTCGCGACACTTATTGGAAAGTGCGTCAAGCCGTAGAAGCTACCGAAGATTCTTTGTATACCTTCTTGCAACTTAAAACCAAGAAAGGTGAACCACGTCGTCCGTTGCGTAAAATCGTATTTAACGTACCTACACGTCGCGAACTCACCGTGGGAGAGCGTGCAGTAGAGCATGGGCTAGCCATTTCTCGCGGCGCCAAAGTTACCAAAGATGTGGCTAACATGCCGCCAAACATTTGTAACCCTGCTTACCTGTGGGAGCAAGCCCAGTCTTTAGCCAGCCAATACGACAGCGTGAGCGCTGAAGTTGTGGATGAAACCCAAATGGCTGAATTGGGCATGCAAGCTTATTTAGCTGTGGGCCGTGGTTCTGCAAACGAAAGTATGATGAGTATTATGCACCACCGTGGTGGTCCAGCCGATCAAGCACCTATTGTGCTGGTGGGTAAAGGGCTTACCTTCGACTCAGGTGGTATTTCAATTAAGCCTGGCGAAGCCATGGATGAGATGAAATACGACATGGGCGGTGCAGCTGGTGTGCTAGGTACTATGCACACTATTGCAGCGCTAAACCTGCCTATAAACATTATTGGTGTGCTAGCCGGCTGTGAAAACATGCCAGATGGTACGGCTTATCGCCCAGGTGATATCTTAACCACCATGTCGGGGCAAACGGTTGAAGTATTAAATACGGATGCAGAAGGACGCTTGGTACTGTGTGATGCGTTAACCTACGTTGAGCGCTACGAGCCTGAGCTGGTGATTGACGTGGCTACCTTAACCGGTGCCGTCATTATCGCGCTTGGCCACCATGCAACCGGTGTAATGAGCACACATAACCCGCTTGCCCATGAACTGCTAAATGCATCTGAACAAAGTTCAGATCGCGCATGGCGTTTGCCAGTGTGGGATGATTACCAAGAACAGCTTGAAAGCCCGTTTGCTGATATGACTAACTTAGGTGGTCGTCCGGCAGGCAGTATAACGGCAGCGTGTTTCTTGTCTCGTTTCACCAAGAAATATAATTGGGCGCACTTAGATATTGCCGGTACTGCATGGCGCAGTGGCAAGAACAAAGGTGCAACAGGGCGACCTGTTCCTATGTTATCGCAGTTCTTAATGAACCGCGCTGGCACCAAGTTAGAGGACTAACGCACGATGCCTCAAGTCGTGTTTTATCAACTGAGCGCAGGCGACACCAGTGTGGCGTCTCGCGCGAGCGAACTTATTGCAGATGCTTTTGCCAACAAGCAAAAGATAAGCGTGTTATGCGATACGCAAAAGCAAGCCGAAGAAGTTGATGAATTTTTATGGCAATTGCCAGCCAATCGCTTTGTTCCCCACAACCTATATGGTGAAGGGCCACAAAGCGGCACACCGGTGGAAATTTGTTGGCAACCCGAGCAGGTTGCCCGCCGTCAAATGGTGGTTAATGTTGGTTCGGGCATGGTGCCTTCGCCAAATCAACATCGCCAAATTATCGATTTTGTTCCCGTAGATGACGAAGCCAAACAGGCTGCGCGGGTGCGATATAAGAACTACCAGCAAGCCGGATGTAATATGCAGTTTAAGAAAACTGCATAGTGAGCACATCAGAATCGGGCTTCACAACGAGAGTAAGTAATGGATAAAACCTTCGAACCACAGTCCATTGAGCAGCAATGCTATGAAAAATGGGAAAATTCGGGCCTTTTTAAAGCATCGGGCAGCGGCGATCCGTATTGTATTTTGCTTCCACCGCCAAATGTTACCGGAAGCCTTCACATGGGGCACGGTTTTCAACAAACTATAATGGATGCCTTAACCCGCTATCGCCGCATGAAAGGTGACAACACCTTATGGCAAGTGGGCACCGACCACGCGGGTATTGCTACCCAAATGGTGGTAGAACGCCAATTAAATGCAGAAGGCAAGACTCGTCATGACTTAGGTCGTGAAGACTTCATTAAAAAAGTCTGGGAATGGAAAGAGCACAGTGGCGGCACTATTACAGGGCAAATGCGTCGGTTAGGCACATCACCTGATTGGTCTCGTGAAGTGTTCACCATGGACGACAAGTTGTCTGATGCGGTAACTGAAACCTTTGTGAAGCTTCATGAAGAAGGCTTAATCTATCGCGGTAAGCGTTTGGTTAACTGGGATCCTGTACTGCACACCGCAGTGTCGGATTTAGAAGTACTAAACGAAGAAGAAGATGGCCACATGTGGCACATGCGCTACCCACTTGCTGATGGCAGTGGTGAGCTAGTGGTTGCTACTACTCGTCCAGAAACCATGCTAGGTGATACCGCTGTTGCGGTACATCCTGATGACGAACGTTATCAAGCTTATATTGGTAAAGATATTAAGCTGCCTATTACTGGCCGTTTAATTCCGGTTATTGCCGATGATTATGTTGATCAAGAATTCGGTACCGGCTGCGTTAAAATCACGCCGGCTCACGATTTTAACGATTACGATATGGGTAAGCGCCACAGCCTACCGATGATCAATATCTTAACTGACGATGCGAAAATTAATGATGAGTCGCCAGAGGCTTATCGCGGCTTAGACCGTTTCGACGCACGTAAGCAAATTGTGGCCGACTTAGACGCCCAAGGCGCACTCGTTAAAATTGAACCGCATAAGCTTAAAGTACCTCGCGGCGACAGAACTGGCGCGGTCATTGAACCTTACCTTACCGACCAATGGTATGTTGCGGTTGAGTCACTTGCTAAGCCTGCTATTGAAGCGGTTGAAAGCGGTGAGATTCGTTTTGTACCGGAAAACTGGAACAAAACCTATTACCAGTGGATGCACAACATTCAAGATTGGTGTATTTCACGTCAGTTGTGGTGGGGACACCGCATTCCTGCATGGTATGACGACAACGGCAACATTTACGTGGGTCGTACTGAAGCAGAAGTTCGCGCTAAAAACAGTTTGAGCGACGATATTGCCCTTCGCCAAGATGACGACGTACTTGATACCTGGTTCTCATCTGCACTATGGCCGTTCGCGACCATGGGCTGGCCTGAAAAAACGCCTGAACTAGAAACTTTCTTGCCTTCATCGGTATTGGTAACTGGCTTCGATATCATTTTCTTCTGGGTAGCCAGAATGATCATGATGACGAAGAAATTCACAGGCCAAATTCCGTTTAAAGATATTTATATTACCGGTCTTATCCGCGATGAGAACGGCGATAAAATGTCAAAATCGAAAGGGAACGTACTTGACCCTATCGACCTTATTGACGGTATCGACCTAGAAACGCTAGTGAAAAAGCGTACTTCAGGCATGATGCAGCCAAAGCTAGCTGAAAAGATTGAGAAGCGAACGCGTAAGCAGTTCCCAGATGGTATTCACGCCTATGGTACCGACGCACTTCGTTTTACTTTTGCTGCCATGGCCTCAACCAGCCGTGATATCAACTTTGATATGGCGCGGGTAGAAGGCTACCGTAATTTCTGTAACAAGATTTGGAATGCATCACGCTTCGTGCTGATGAATACTGAAGAACACGATACAGGCCGTGATGGCGGCGAAATGGTATTAAGTATTGCCGATCGCTGGATTTGGGCCAAGTTCCAACAAACCCTTGTTGAGTTTGAAAAAGCATTAGAAGACTACCGTTTCGACATTGCTGCGCATATTGTGTATGAGTTTACTTGGAACCAATTCTGCGATTGGTACTTAGAACTTACAAAGCCAGTACTTAGCAACGAAGCCAGTAGTGAAGCTGAAAAACGTGGTACACGCCATACGTTAATTAACGTACTGGAAAACTTGCTACGTTTGTTGCACCCGTTAATGCCATTTATTACCGATACGATATGGCAGCGTGTTGTGCCATTAAGTGCGCTACAGGTTGAAGAGAATGCCAGCATTATGGTGCAAGCATTCCCAGTACAAGATGCCGCTAAACAAGATGAGCAAGTACTTGCCGATATTGAGTGGGTGAAGAAGTTCATCGTAGGTATTCGTAATATTCGCGGCGAAATGGATATTTCTCCAAACAAACCGCTTAATGCTTTACTCAAAAACGTAAGTGCTGAAGATAGCCGCCGTTTAGAGGCCGCTAAAGCCTTCTTAGATAAGTTATCTAAGCTTGAAACAGTAACCATCCTTAAAGACGGTGAAGAAGCACCAGCGAGCGCTACGGCACTGGTAGGTGAAATGGAAATTCTTATTCCAATGGCGGGTCTTATCGATAAAGATGCTGAGCTTGCTCGTATCACGAAAGCCATGGATAAAGTGGACAAAGACGTTTCACGTACACGCGGAAAGCTGGGTAACGAGAAGTTTGTAAGTAACGCCCCAGACGCCGTGATTGAGAAAGAGCGCGGTAAGCTGGAAGAAGGTGAGAAACAACTCGAAAAGCTAAAAGCGCAATACGAGACTATTGCTGCTTTATAACTCAGAGCTAACACGCTAACTGATAAAGGGTTGTCGAGAGATAACCCTTTTTGTTTGGCCGTTATTCACTAAACGGTGCAAAGAGTAAGAACCTCTGCGTGTTTAATGTTTCATGTGCCGCTTCAACATATCAACCAAAGCTTTGCGTTTAATTGGCTTAGTAAGATAGTCGTTCATGCCTACATCGATAGCGCTCTGTTTGTCTTCTTTCATAGCATTAGCCGAGAGCCCGATAATGGGAAGGGTAGTAAAGCCCGCTTTTCTTAAGGCTTTTGTTGCCTCATAACCATCCATTACGGGCATTTGTACATCCATTAATACTAAATCATAATGAGGGGCGTTTTCTATTTTGCGCACTGCCTGATTACCATCTTCCGCGATATCAAACGTAATCCCTAAGGTTTTGAGCATTTCACCGGTAACAATCTGATTTATGTTGTTATCTTCAACCAATAATACATGCCCTTCTAAGCTAATATCTTCAATGATATCCGCCTTTTTAGTCATGGTTTTTCGTGTTTCATTACTGACTACCATAGACATGAAATGTTCAAATTGTGCAGGCGTAAAGGGGTGCATAATAAGAGGGCCTTTCCACAGGCTGTTGTACTTATCTTGCAGCGCACTCCCTACGGTATCCATGATCAAACCAACATGGGTTCCTTGCTCTGCCAGTTCGTGTAACCAGCGGATATTGTCTTTAAATACACCAAAGCTGGGAATATCAACAATAAGGTGTTTAGGCAGAGAATTGAGGGATTGGGCGGCGTTAATGTCCATAATACTGGCTTGGCTAATCTGTATTACCGACTGATAGGCATCGGGCAGAAGAGGCGAAGAGGTTAAGTACACACTGGACGTGGGCAACTGAGGCGTAAGGTCAAAAATACCAGGCTGATTCTTAAATACACGAAGGGGCAAGGATATTGTAAAGGTACTGCCTTTTCCTTCTACTGAAGTAGCTGATAGTGAGCCACCCATCAAGTCGGTGAGTTGTTTTACAATGGTTAAACCCAAGCCGGTTCCACCATATTTGCGGTTGGTCGCGTCATCCGCTTGAGTAAAGGGGTTAAAAATACGAGCAAGTTGCCGCTCACTCATTCCAATACCCGAATCTTCAATATTCATTGTTAGGGAGAGCAAATTACCTTTATCGTTAATTTTGCCATCAAACCGAATGCAAATTTGCCCTTGCTCGGTAAACTTCACCGCATTGCTTCCAATATTCATGATGATTTGCGCAATACGTAGCGGATCGCCAATAACTTGAGGCGGTATGGATGGTGACACGATAAAGCGAACAACTAAGTTTTTCTCTTTGGCTTTAAGCGCAATAACAGCAATGAGATTGTCGAATAAAGAATGAAGGGAAAAACTGACTTCTTCAATTTTAAGTTTGCCGGCTTCAATTTTAGAGAAATCAAGAATATCATTTATGACACTCATTAAAATCTGACTTGAATAGGCCGCTTTATCAAGATAACCACTTACGATATCAGGCACTGGGTGTTGCTGTGCGAGTTCAATTAAACCAATAATACCATTCATGGGCGTGCGAATTTCATGGCTCATATTGGCTAAGAAAATACTCTTTGAGGCGGTTGCCCGCTCTGCTTTTATCTTACTTTCAGTCAGTTCTGAGTTTAAAGATTCCAACCTGCCATTTAGTTCACGGGCTTCCGATAGCAAGCTTTCCGTTTGCTTGTTTTTGTCACTAAATACATGAGCGGCGCGAGCAAGATTACCAATTTCATCGTTGCGGCTGTTGCCTGGAATACTCGAAATGTTTTGGCCTTCAGATAATCGATTGAATACGTGGGTTATGGTGCGAATAGGGCCTAAAATACGATAGGCGGTAAATATGGCGGCGATGACCGCAAGTAGAATGGCGACCAGTGAAAATATCTCACCATTACGTTGTGTTTCTTGCGCTACCAAATAGGTGTTGTGAGTAATAGATTCGGTTTTCGACGTTACTTGATTAGCAAGTTCGCCGCTTAAATATAAAAACTCATTCGCTGAACCGGCCATAACCACATTAACCAAAAACAAATTCCCTTGGGTAATTTGTGTTAGCTTAAATAAGTCAGCTTCGGCCTTTTCAAGTAACTCATTCACTTGGCTATGAAGTGTATGATTGTTCATGGTAACCGCTTTAATGGCAGTAATTGCTTCATTGAATTGCGTGATTAACGCCATATCAGGCTTCATCAAATAGCGAAGGATTGCATTTTCCGCTTTAGCAATGTGGAAGTTAAGTTTATCAATGGTACTTTGAGGAAGCGCGAAGTCTTCATTGGCAGTGTCAAATAGCCGCTTAATCGCCAGTAAATCTGACAATGATCCATCAATGATTAAGTCGTCTTTTCTAGAGCGTGCATCAATAACTTGGCGAAAATTTTCTTGGTAGGCACTAAGGTGCTTATGCATACGAGACAGCACATAGGTATCGTCAATCTCACCACTTTGGGTAACAGGATCGGCAAGCTCATCTAGCCTTTTATTGATAGAGAGCATCAACCTTTCAAAACGTGTTACCGCAGATTGGCTCGCATTTTCTTTGTAGATGAGCACATTCCGCTGTAGGTCGATAACATCTCTTTCGAGTTCTTTTACTATTCCCACATCAACCACAGCACGACTCGATGCCGCCATGCCGCTGCTTAATACAGATTGGTTTTCTCTAGCAATATACCCTTGTACTAAGAGCAGGGCGACTAAAGCAATTAATACGAGAATAAGTTGCGTTCGAATCGATGACAGCATAGCTATTATTGTGCCTTTGACTTAACCAATTGGGTTAAGACGTAATAAATTCATACCATTTTTGGAGGCTATATTCGTAGGTTGGCATGACAGTATTCCATACTGCGATGTTACTAAACCTATCTTCATAGCTTCCACCTGAGCGCTGTTCACCTTTTTGAACACTAACCTTACCTGCCGGGCCTTTTAGATTTTCGCTTGCAGGTAACCCTTTGTACCAATAATCCCATTCGGCTTGCGATAAATATTTTGCAGAACGCTCTGGATTAGATATGTAATAACCCTGACGAGCAATAAATGCCCCGGGCCAGCCTGACAGCCACCAATTCATATATTCATAAGCCACATCTTTACTTCTTCCTTGTGAAGCTGACGATAAACACATTACACCATGCCAACCTCGGTAACCTTCCTTCGGCGCAGCAAATTTAACGGGAATGTTTTGGCTGTTTAACGCCGATACCGCAGGAGAGAACATGCTCTCTATAGAGACGCGTTGGCTTTTCATAAATTGCACAGATTCAGGCACTGATGTCCAAAAGCCACTGAAGTGATTTAACTGGGATAACTCAATAAGAATACTGAATAAGTTATCCAGCTCTTGTGTGGTCATTGCCCCTATATCTTCAAATGTAATGTAGCCCTTTGCTTGTGCCGCTAGGGCTAAATCGAAAAGTCCAATGGTGGGATCATTTACAATCCCCACTTTGCCAGACAACCGACTATCGAGTAGCCATCCCCAGCTTTCTTCTTGGTTTTTGAGTTGTTCAGGAAATTGAGACGTATTGTAGCCAAATGAGTCTACGTTGTGCACATAGGGAAGAAAGCTAATGGTGTCTGTATGTTCTATCCCTAAACTGCCATCAGCTTGGACATTAATAATCTTATGGGGGGCATCACCAGCGCCTAAGCGAGCGGCTTCAGTTACTTTCCCTGTTTTGGTTAAATCGTTTATTTCATCCCAATAGGTAAGCTTTTTCTTTTCGATAGGCTGAATAGCTTTCGAGCGCCACAAAACATTAATACTGTTTGACCACTGTTCATACAAATCAAAAGCACCAGGATTCATTGACGCTCTTTGCAGTACGGTTGCACTTCCACCAGGCTGAAATTGGATATTAATGCCTAAATCAGCCATTGCGTGTTGACGAATTTCTTCTTGTAGCGTGACATGGGTACCCATGACCCTTAACGTTGGTGTTGGCTTACCTATTGCAAAAGGCGCTACTCCGGCAGTGACGCCAGCGGTTACTCCCAGCGCAGCGGCTCCTTTAATAAAACTACGCCGAGGGCGAGAAGATAAACGTTGGCTGGGTGGCATTAGAACGATTCCAGTTGTTCTTTATAGTATTTTTATTCTGGCATCGATTTTAGATATTTACCAAGTTATTTGCCAATACGAGCGAAGCTTTAGACAAAAGAACGATAAAAATTAACGGATTCTGAGCGTTTAGGTTATGCCACTAACTGACTGAATTGAATTCTGTTTTATCTTGTCGTACCAAGCTAACCCGATTTCTCCCTTCTCGTTTAGCGCGGTACAGCGCTTCATCAGCTATGCTTACCATTTCTTTTGTTTCGCTGGGGTTTACCTCGCTTACATAATAAGCGCCAATGCTAATAGTTACGTCATAACCCTTTAAGGCAGGAAGCGAGCTTGAAATTAGCTCAACCCGCTTTCTGAGTCGCTCAAGAATGTCTATGGCTTCGTGGGAGCCGGGCAATACCATACAAAAAGCAAACTCTTCTCCACCAACACGGCCTATGCCATCTTCTTGACGAAAAAATTGTTTCATCGACTTTGCAACAGCCACTAGTACATCGTCACCAAACGCATGCCCGAAGGTATCATTGAGCTTTTTGAAATGGTCAACATCGGCAATGCCGATTAATAGAGAATAGCCGTGACGGTGAGCAAAATGCGTAGATTTATCTAATGCTTCTTCGAAGGCGCGCCTATTTGGAATGTCTGTGAGCGGGTCGAAATAGGCCAGTTTTTCAAGCTTCACGTTAACGTTGCGAAGATCTCTAGTGCGTTGGCTTACTAATTTCTCTAAATTTTCTCGAATATCTCTCAGTTCAGAATTGCGTGTATTAAGTTGCTCTGCATGAAATTTAACGGCGCTAACGTCTCGCTCGACCGAAGCAAAGTGTGTGACTTCACCAAATTGATTTTTAAGGGGGAATATGCTCATTTCAACCCAGTAAGGGGTACCTTTTTTTGTATAGTTGAGCAGTGTTTCGGTTACGGGCTTTTTCTCTGTAAGAGCGCTGTGAATACGGGTTGTCGCCTCCTTGTCTGTCAAAGAGCCTTGAAAAATCCTAGGCGTTTCTCCGATGAGCTCTTCTCGGGAATAACCCGTCAATTTACAAATAGCATCATTCACATAAATAATCTGCGGTGATAGGGGGCCATTAACAGATTCTGCCTCGGTCACGATAATCATATCTTGTGCACTTTGCACAATATCAAGAAACGAAAAGTCTGCAATTTTTTTTGTGATTTCAGTAAAGTAAACCACCACAAAACCAGTACCATTACTTTTCTCAGGATAGGCACTTACGCTTAACCAACACACTTCGCCAGTTGTATCATCAACTAAGCCTATAACTTCATCTGTAATGGATACATTTAACGAGATCACTTTACTAACTGGGTATTCATCTGGGTTTAGCCGGCGATTTTGCCTATCTATAAATTCCCATCCATCTATAGACTGGTGTCGGCGCTGCAATTCATCGAGAGACGTTTTAAAAACTTTTTGCGGCAGCAGGGTTCACATAAACAACTTGTGAGTCCCAAGAATGTATTACCACGCAAATACTGGCGTGTTCTAATAAATTTATCAGGTTTACATTTTCTATACTCATCGCCACATACCAACTAAAAAATTATATAACGATGTGGCTACTATCCCGTAACCACTTCAGTAAGTCATTATGGCAACTGAATAAGTTTCATAACGCTTATTTTTTGTTCTACGACTTTAGTATAGTAAAAAACGGATAAACCGCAGCGTTTCAATGGAAGTCTTTTTAGTGAAACGTAAGGTGTTAGTGTCGAATTACTCTACGCACCACTAGGGTAAAGGCGATGAATAGCAAACTGAAGATAGTCGTGCTACCGCCGTGCTCTTCTACCACTATGACAGTATCTTCGTAGATATACTCATGGTTGTCGCTTTCTAAACTTAAGTAAGTAAGGTCGGCATCATCATAGCCGTCAGAAAAAGCGACTAGTTGCTCGGAGTAGGCATCATATAGTTCGATGAGCACATCATAATCTGCCGCGGGGAAACCTGAAAGCAGCCGGCTTTCTACCACAAATGCGTCTGAAGAATCTTCACCATACAGCACAAATTCAGAGGTGACATGAATGGCTTCATACCGGTCGTTTCTACCTAAGTAAATAACCCCATATACAAGAGCACTGTCGTAAGCGGTATCTGCATCGAACTCGACAGTAAATTCAGAATAATACCCGTCATAATCAATATCAGTATCTAAAGACACCCAACTGTCATAAATCCAGTAATCAGGCAAAAGTGTGGTTGATTGTGCTTCGGCATAGGATTTACTGGTGCCGCTAAAAAGACTTTCACGTTTCGCTTTTTTCTCAGCCAGCGAAGCAACCCCCAACGTGTCAGCTTTTGTAACGTTATTGTTTTTAGTATCATTAATAGCGCTGGTAGTGGCAGTCTTGGCTGTTGCATCAATTGCGGCCTGAGTAGATGCTTCAGTAGGGGAG
Source organism: Alteromonas sp. KS69 (assembly GCF_003989595.1). Taxonomy (NCBI): domain Bacteria; kingdom Pseudomonadati; phylum Pseudomonadota; class Gammaproteobacteria; order Alteromonadales; family Alteromonadaceae; genus Alteromonas; species Alteromonas sp. KS69. Next base: position 48,659 of record NZ_PYHU01000022.1, read on the forward strand.
TAAATAGCGCCGTAGCGATATTCTGTTGATTCAACAGACACCGGGTCACTTGATAGCGTTTGTTCCGCGTATGAAGTGTTAATCAACGAACAAGGTAATAGGGCTAGTAGGCAGAGCTTTGCTAGGGGTTGAATGGGTGATTTCATTGTTAACATCCTTTCTAATCAAAATGACAGGTGCCATTGTTGATTAAATAAGATGAACAAAAACTGAAGCCACCCTTAATGTAGTGTTTAGTAAAGGGAGTAGACTGCGAGGTTTAGTCTTCTAGGTAATCGTCTTCGTACTCATCTTCGTCATCGCCGCGGGGCATGAAATACGTTCCCCAGCCGTCGTATTGAACGTCTTGTTTGTCAGCAATTTTAAGTAAAGCATCGGAATCAGCATTGAGTTTTGCAAGGTCTAACGCTCGCTCAACGATAGCATCGAAACAAAAAATTGTGCCGCCATCATCAAGCATTAACTCTTCTGCGTCCGTCACTTCAAAACCGGCTTTGAATGTATCAACCGCCGCTTTTTCTAGCTTGTCGAAGTCGTTACTCGCAAAGTGATGCTCAATGGTGTATTCCGCATCGGCCTGACTACCGTCTTCTAATAGCGCTTCTATGGTTTCCTCGTTGAAGGAATACCATTCTTCTCTTTCATCAAACTGACTCATAAAGCATAACCTCAATCATTTTTCGCAAGTTTACCTGCTTTTTTCCATTTCAGCGACTTCAGCATTCAACTCAGTTATCTTGTTTTTCATCTGGTCGTTGAAATACTGCATCCAGGCTTTAAGTGGCTTGTCGTCGGTAAGGGCTTCAGGTGCACTAATATCGATAAGTACTACACCATTGTCCCATCGGTTCCACTTTACTTTATTGTGTAGATTACTGGCAGTCACCATAACAATGGGCTCATTAGTGGTTTTCGCCAGCCTAAATGCGCCTTGTTTGAAAGGCAATAAGCCCCGTCCATAGCTTCTTGTTCCTTCAGGGAAGAACCATACTGAGGTACGCTTTTTGGCGATGCGGTTGGCTGCTATATCTAAGGTATTTCTAGCTTTGCCTGAATTTTTACGATCGATGAGAATATTGCCTGATAGCCAATAAATTTGACCGAAAATGGGGATCCATTTAAGGCTTTTCTTTCCAATAGTAACAACGCCGGGTAATGCGGCTTTACAAATAGTCATTACGTCGTAGCTATTTTGATGATTCGCAATAAATACGTAGGGCTCTTTTATATCTACCGCTGAATCTTTTCGCACAATCACCTTTAAACCCATTACGTAAGACATTAACGAATAAAGTTTACCCGCCGTATGTACGTTATCTTTGTGAAAAGGACGAAAAATGCATACCGCCAAAAGGGCTATATTGACGAGTAAAAAGGTGAGTAACAGCGCGGGAACGCGTAGTAGAGCTATCAAAGTGACTCCTGAATATAAATGACGCGCGAAGTATAAAGTAAGTTTCAGCGTACACTTGTCCGATGAGTTATTATAGATGCTTTAGCGGTTCTGTTGCCATGGTATCGCAAGAAATACGTTCAAATTAGGCAAGTTAATCTAAAATACTTAACTTTAGTATGAGGTAACTTGGTCGATAGCATCTTACAATAAGAGAAAGTGAAACCTTATCCTCACCAACCCGGTATCCATAATGCAGACATTTGTACCTGACGACCTCGAAGAAGATATTCTTTGTGACTTAATGGAAGAAATTAATGAGCTTTACGAATCGAGTGAGCAGACATTAATAGAATTAGAGCTTCGTCCAGAAGACAATGAACTGCAACGTGCGTTGTTCCGATCAATTCATACTATTAAAGGCGACCTTGGGTTAGTGAATTTCTCACCCATGATCCCCTTGCTTCAGCATGTAGAAGACTTACTCGATTACTTACGTAAAGGACAGGTGTCGTATACCAGCACCATGAGTGACTTGGTGTTACTTACCATGGATAGGGTTAAGGCATTTGTAGAAGCTGTTATGGCTGAAGGAAAAGCCGAATATGACGATACCTTGCACCAACAGTTGGTCATGGCGATAAGCCGAATTACACCGGATAATGGCGATGAACATGAGAAACGTCTTACCGAGGCTGTATTATTACTCAACCCCGCCTTAGACGTAATAACCGACGACAGTAACCCTGAAAATATTCAAATAAAACCGCCTACGCTGGCAACGTCGGGTATACCCAAAGACATGAGTAATGAAAAGAAATTGGATGTTCTTTTCTTTCGTGATCTTATGCAAACCATCGAGAAGCGCTCGAAATTTTGGGTAGGCAGAGGGGATAGGGTTGCTAAGTTAGCGTTGTATATTAATAGTACCGCAGGCAAACCTATTGATGAATCTCAGCTAGCCGTAGCCAGTTATGTACATGATTTCGGTATGGCATTTATGCCACTAAAGCTTTTGCATAAAAGCGAGGCGTTAACCGATATAGAATTCAACTTAATGCGTTCCCATGTGTATAAAAGCTCCCGCTTGCTTGAACACTTAGACCAATGGGATTTGGCCCGTAAAATAGTGATGCAGCACCATGAGCGTACTGATGGCACCGGTTACCCATTAGGCCTTAAAGAAGATGATATTTGTGATGGGGCCAAGTTACTTGCCATTGTTGATACTTATGATGCGATGACACATTCTCGTGCCCACAATGATGAAAAACAACTATCTAAGAAAGAGGCAGTTATTGAAATTAACCGCAGTGCTAAAGGGCAATTTAGCATGCAGTGGGTAAGGTTGTTCAACCAGGCGATGACAAGTTTGTTGAAAAAAGGCGGCTAGCCTCCGATTAGTAACGAACCTATTTCTTGTTTTCAACAAGCATAGAAAAGCCCGCTATTTCACAATGAATAAAGCGGGCTTTTGTGTATTAGCAGGCCTTACAAGCTAGCGCAAACTACGTAATACCTAGCTCTTTTAGTTTACGAGTAAGGGTATTACGGCCCCAACCTAAACGCTTAGCGGCATCTTGCTTATGGCCATGAGTATGCTGAAGGGCACGTTCCAACATAATTTTTTCAAACGTAAGCATGGCGTCATTAAGAATATTGTATCTGCCATCGCGAAGTTGTTTGTCGGTCCAACGGGCGAGTAAGTCTGGCCAATCTCCCGCTTCGGCGGCGGGCTTTTCGATGCTGTTGTCTGAGTGGATTTCAGGCGGTAAGTCACTCGGTAACACTTCTTGTCCGCTAGCCATCACGGTTAACCAACGGCATACGTTTTCGAGTTGTCTTACGTTACCTGGCCAAGGAAGCTGAGCCATTAACTTTTCAGCATCTTTGCTTAAACTTTTTGCTTCTACATCTAACTCTTTCGCTGCTCGGCGTAAGAAGTGACGGGCTAATAAATGAATATCTTCACGGCGTTCAGATAAAGACGGTAGATGCACACGAATAACATTTAACCGGTGAAATAAATCCTCACGAAACTTTCCGTCAGCCACACGCTTTTCTAAGTTTTGGTGGGTGGCAGCAATAATTCGTACGTCTACTGCCACAGATTGATGGCCGCCCACACGGTAAAATTGTCCATCGGCTAAAACCCGAAGAAGTCGAGTTTGCACATCTAAAGGCATGTCACCTATTTCATCAAGAAAAAGGGTGCCGCCGTCAGCTTGTTCAAAGCGCCCTTGGCGCGCATTTTGGGCACCTGTAAACGCGCCTTTTTCATGGCCAAATAACTCAGACTCTACCAAGTCGGCTGGAATAGCGGCCATATTAAGTGCGATAAAAGGTTTACTAGAGCGCGGGCTATGGCGATGTAAGGCGTGGGCAACCAGCTCTTTACCAGTACCTGACTGGCCATTAATTAATACACTAATTGAAGAACGAGATAATCGGCCGATTGCACGGAAAACTTCCTGCATCGCGGGTGCTTCTCCGATAATTTCGGTTTCCGGATCGTCTTGAGGGGCTTGCTGCGTTTTCGACTGCTCTCTTGCATGGGCTAACGCACGTTGAGTCAGCGTGACCGCTTCATCGATATCAAAGGGTTTAGGTAGATATTCAAATGCCCCTTTTTGATAGGCGTTTACCGCGCTGTCTAAATCGGAATGTGCTGTCATGATGATTACCGGCATCATGGGGTGCGTAGCATGAACTTCATTAAGCAATGTCATGCCGTCCATCTGCGGCATTTTAATATCAGAGATAATCACTTCTGGCGCTTGACCGCTTTGTAATTGAAGGAGTAAATCTTGCGGGTTTTCAAAACACAAGCATCCAATGCTTGCTGTTTGTAAGGCCTTTTGAAGCACCCAACGAATAGAACTATCGTCATCGACAATCCATACTGACTCATTCGTCATTGTCTGTCTCCTTGCGGTCTATCGGAATATAAATTACGAATTCAGTGTGCCCAGGGTGGCTTTCTACATCTATTTTTCCGCCGTGATGGTTTATCAATGTTTGCGATATCGATAACCCTAAGCCGGAACCATTTTGCTTACTGCTCACCATGGGGTAAAAAAGCGTGTCTTTTATTTCTGAGGGAATGCCTGGGCCATTGTCTATCACTTTTATTTTAGCGATTAGGGCATGGCGGTTTCCCTGAATAGTCATCTGTCGCTCAATACGCGTTACCAAGCGAATTTGAGGGTCAGGCGTTTCACTTTCGGTTAACGCCTGAATACTATTTCTGACAATATTTAAAACAGCTTGCTGAATCATATCAGCGTCAATCATCAGAGGTGGAATACTAGGGTCGTAATCCCGAATGATGGTGATAGGGGTTTCTGAGTCAACCCGCATCAGGCTTCGCACTTGCTCCAATGCTTGATGCACATTGCTCCAATTAAACCGAGGCAGTGAATTTGGTCCAAGCAAACGGTCGACTAGATTTCTAAGTCGATCAGATTGCTCAATGATCATCTGAGTAAATTCTTTATGCTCTTCGCTCAATTCTTTTTCAAGTAATTGCGCCGCCCCGCGAATGCCCCCTAATGGGTTTTTAATTTCATGAGCTAACCCACGGACAAGTTCGCGAGCTGCATAATGTTGTGCGTTTTGTAAATTTTCACGGGATATTCGCTTTTGCTGATCTATTTTTTTTACTTCAAATAGTAGCCTAGCCCCTTCTTCTAACTGCAAGTTCGTTACGGTTAAATCAACCATGACATTGCGATTATCTCTAAAACAAAGGCGAATTTCGTTTTCGGTAAAGTCTTCTCCGTGCCTTAGTGCTGCGCGTAAACGAGTGGTGTCGATATTTCCAGGCAGGAAAAAGTCATCAAGTCGATGACCGCATAGTTGCTTTCTGCCAGTTTCAAACAGGGCTTCTCCTGCGTGGTTGGCGTAAACAATATTTAATCTATTGTCTACCATCACAAGCGCAGTATTCAGGCTGTTCAAAAATTGTTGCGTGTCTAACTCGGTAGATTGCATCCGAGCTTATCTCCTCTGCACTATATGGGTGCATTGTAACGTATCGGTAAAAATTGTAGGCACAGAATTGGTGTTACTTTTTTTCTGTTCCCCGCTATGGTGCGGGCTTTGCGCTACTTTCGAACGTTAGTTGCTATTTATTAACGCTGATGCTTGATGTAGAAACAGCGTTTGTAGTGCAGAGGATGCAAGAGTCTTGCCCTTATTATCTGTTAGCTCAACCTTATACTGATGTTCGCCCCGATTTATACCATTTAAGGTAAATACGCCTGTTGTATTGCTCTGCAATAGGGCGCCATCAAAAATTAACTGATAGCGGGGCGCCTTCACTGAAGTCGGCTGGTTCGCTCGTATGGTGAAGTTTCCGGCGTTGTTTCGAAGAGTAGCCTCAGGGGCAGGAGAGGCTATAACCACCTTATAGGCAACCTCCTTGGATTTAGTTGTTTGAGCGAAAACGGGTTTCGGTGTTGAGGGGCTAGACACTACATTCTGTGTTTTCGCTTCAAACTCAACAGGGTCGCTTTTTGGTGAAGGGTTATCGGTATAAAGGATAGTGCCATCGGCTTGCTTCACTTTATAAACAGGAGAGCTTGAGGTAGTAGACTCATCAGGGTCGTTTGATGTGCTTTGCCCATGGCTTTCACTGGGGAGTAACACCATCACCGTAAGCAACGCAATGTAGGGATAAATAGTCAATAGGAAGACCCACTCATAGTTTCTTACTTATATAGTAGAAAAGCTTTGGCATAAAAAAAAGCCCGCATAAGCGGGCTTTTGTATAAATAAGCACTTAAGCGTTAATTAAACGCTGTAGTACATGTCGAACTCAACTGGGTGAGTTGTCATGGCAAGCGTAGTTACTTCTTCAGACTTAAGATCGATGTATGCATCAATCATGTCGTCAGTCATAACGCCACCCGCTTTAAGGAACTCACGGTCGTTATCCAATGCTTCTAGTGCCATTTCTAGCGAGCTAGCAACGGTTGGAATTTCTGCCGCTTCTTCTGGTGGTAAGTCGTACAAGTCTTTATCCATAGAATCGCCAGGATGGATCTTGTTCTTAATACCGTCAAGGCCAGCCATAAGCATTGCTGAGAAAGCAAGGTATGGGTTAGCTGTTGGGTCAGGGAAACGTACTTCGATACGACGCGCTTTATCGCTAGTTACGTATGGAATACGGATAGATGCAGAACGGTTACGTGCAGAGTATGCAAGCATTACCGGTGCTTCAAATCCTGGAACCAAACGCTTGTAAGAGTTCGTTGATGCGTTTGCAAAAGCGTTGATTGCACGAGCGTGTTTAATAATACCGCCAATGTAGAAAAGCGCTTCTTCAGACAGACCAGCATACTTATCACCCGCAAAGATGTTTACGCCATCTTTAGCGATTGATTGGTGACAGTGCATACCAGAACCGTTATCACCAACAAGAGGCTTAGGCATGAACGTCGCAGTTTGGCCATAAGCGTGAGCTACATTATGTACTACATACTTATAAACTTGGATTTCATCTGCTTTGGTTACTAGTGTGTTGAATTCGCAAGCGATTTCGTTTTGACCAGCAGTAGCCACTTCATGGTGATGCGCTTCAATAACTAAGCCCATTTCTTCCATTACTAAGCACATTGCTGCACGAATGTCGTGCGCTGAATCTACTGGAGGAACTGGGAAGTAACCGCCTTTAACACCAGGACGGTGACCCATGTTTCCGCCTTCAAAATCAGCGCCTGAGTTCCATTTTGCTTCAGCAGCATCAATCTTGTAGAAAGAGCCAGCCATGTCTGTGTGGAATTTAACATCGTCAAAAAGGAAGAATTCTGGCTCTGGACCGAAGAATACTGTGTCGCCGATGCCGGTAGATTTTAGGTATTCTTCTGCACGGCGCGCAACTGAACGTGGATCACGCTCGTAACCTTCCATTGTAGAAGGCTCTAGGATGTCACAACGAATATTAACTTGAGTCTCTTCTGCGAATGGGTCAACTACCGCACTCGTAGGATCAGGCATAAGTACCATGTCTGATTCATTAATGCCTTTCCAGCCTGCAATTGAAGAACCATCGAACATTTTACCTTCTTCAAATGTCTCTTCGTCTACCGTAGCAGCAGGAATCGATACGTGTTGTTCCTTGCCCTTAGTATCAGTAAAACGCAAATCAACAAATTTCGCTTCACTTTCTTTAATCAGCTCTAATGCCTTTTCTACTGACATCGTGTCCTCCAGGTTTAATGTAAAAATGCGGAATGATCAGCTTCATCCCAACAGTGGAAAAACTAAAAGCGATTTTCATGCCATCTATCGTGGTTCCAATTTTGCTGGCTTAGCAGCAAGAGGATAACTGAATGATTAATGGTGTTGCACGATAATGGTGCTCAATCGCTATATTTTGGTGCAAATTAAACTTAAGTAGCCGTTAGCTAGCCTAGAGTAACTTGTCTTCACTTACCACCGAAAACAGGGCGCAAAAGTAATAAATTCGTTAATCAAAGACTATAATAGTGAAAAACATGCCTACCTTTTAAAAAAAAGGTGCGCAAACGCCGTGGTTTTTCTGTACAATCCGCGCAAAATTTACTATCTGCATTTTTTGCAACAAATCTAATGCATGCTTAACATCATGTAATGATTTACACAGGCTCCCTAGATGAATACCACTGATATTAATAAATTACGTAACATTGCTATTATTGCTCACGTTGACCACGGTAAAACAACTTTGGTTGATAAACTGTTACAACAGTCAGGCACTCTTGAAACTCGCGGTGAGCAAGAAGAGCGCGTGATGGACTCGAATGACATCGAGAAAGAACGCGGCATCACAATCTTAGCGAAAAACACTGCTATTAACTGGAACGACTACCGTATCAACATCGTAGATACTCCAGGACACGCCGATTTCGGTGGTGAAGTAGAGCGTGTAATGTCAATGGCCGATTCAGTGTTGCTTCTAGTAGACGCGCAAGAAGGTCCAATGCCTCAAACGCGTTTCGTAACACAAAAAGCATTTGCTCAAGGCTTAAAGCCAATTGTTGTTATCAACAAAATTGATAAGCCAGGCGCACGTCCTGATTGGGTTATGGATCAAGTATTCGATTTGTTCGACAACCTTGGCGCAACTGACGATCAACTAGACTTCCAAGTTGTTTATGCTTCTGCACTGAATGGTTGGGCTTCACTAGACGCCGACAAACCTGAAGAAGACATGAATGCTTTGTTCCAAACGATTGTTGACCAAGTATCGCCTCCAGACGCAGATGCTTCTGGTGCATTCCAAATGCAAATTTCTCAACTTGATTACAACTCATATGTTGGTGTAATAGGTGTTGGTCGTATTAAGCGCGGTACTGTTAAGCCAAACCAACAAGTAACTGTTGTTACTGCTGAAGGTGAGAAGCGTAACGGTAAAGTTGGCTTAGTATATGGTTACCTTGGTCTAGCACGTCATGAAGTTGAAGGTGCAAGTGCTGGCGATATCATCGCAATCACAGGTTTAGGTTCGCTTAAAATCTCTGACACTATTTGTGATACTAACCAAGTAGAAGCAATGACACCGTTATCTGTTGATGAACCAACAGTGACCATGACTTTCCAAGTAAACACTTCACCGTTTTCTGGTAAAGAAGGTAAATACGTTACTTCACGTAACATTCTAGAGCGTTTGAACGACGAACTAGTACATAACGTTGCACTACGTGTTGAAGAAACACCAGATCCGGATAAATTCCGCGTATCAGGTCGTGGTGAACTTCACTTGGGTATCCTTATTGAAAACATGCGTCGTGAAGGCTACGAGCTAGCAGTATCACGTCCAGAAGTTATTCTTAAAGAAGAGAATGGCGAAACACAAGAACCGTTTGAAACACTAACGGTTGACTGTGAAGAAGCGCATCAGGGCTCAATCATGGAACAACTTGGTCTGCGTAAAGCTGAAATGACCAACATGTCTCCAGATGGTAAAGGCCGTGTACGTATCGACTTCGTTATTCCTAGCCGTGGATTGATTGGTTTCCAAACAGAATTCATGACGATGACGTCTGGTTCTGGTTTGCTTTACCATACATTCGATCACTATGGTCCGTACAAAGGCGGTATCATTGGTAAGCGTAAGAACGGTGTTCTTATTGCCAACGCTAACGGTAAAGCCCTAACTAACGCCTTGTTTAACTTACAAGAGCGTGGTCGTTTGTTTATCGGTCACGGTGTAGAAGTTTACGAAGGTATGGTTATCGGTATTCACAGCCGCGATAACGACCTAACTGTAAATGCCCTTAAAGGTAAGCAGTTAACCAACGTTCGCGCATCTGGTACTGATGAAGCGCAAACTTTGGTTCCGCCTATCAAGATGTCTCTTGAGCAAGCGCTTGAGTTCATCGATGAAGACGAACTAGTTGAAGTTACGCCAGTATCTATTCGTATTCGTAAGAAGTTACTTACTGAAAACGAACGTAAGCGTTCTTCACGCGAGAAAAAGTAATCACCACTGCTTTGATAACTTAATTAGTTTTCAAATGCATTGAGATGATTCAAAAACGCCAGCTTGAAAGCTGGCGTTTTTTTTATATTCACGTTTTTTGCCAAAATGTCGACGAAAGATGAGTTGGCAACATCGAATTTGGCCTCTATTATCAAGTTATTGAAATTAAAAAGGCAAAGCCCGTGTTTTCTGTAGCAGTTATTGAAGACGATGTTATTACGCTCGATCTTATTACCGATGCATTAGAAACCCGTTTGTCGGCGACGGTTTACCCGTTTAGCCGAAGTAAAATTGCTCGTGAATTCTTACTCCAACAAACGCCAGACACACTTCAGCTTATTATCAGCGACCAAGTCATGAAAGAATTCGATGGGTTAAGTTTGTTGAAAGCATGCCGCTCTGCGAATTTATCCGTTCCCTTTTTACTTATTACTGGCGATCCTAATAAAGAACTCGTTATGGAAGCGCGCAAGTTAGGCGTGTCTGGATTTTTAGCGAAACCCTTGGAAATGGACGCCTTGGCCGCAAAGGCGAAATCTGTTGTGCAAGCAAAAACGAAAAGTCGCGTTAGCTAATAGCGAACTACTCGTCAGCGAATATAGGTAATGGCGTTAGCAAACAAATAAAAAAGTCCTAAATGGTCTAAGCAGCGCTAGTTTATATGCTCACGAATTATTACACTGGTGCCCATAATGTAATGGCAACAGGATGTATGTGTGACGATTAATTTTGACCAAACCCCACCTCGTAAAGATACCTATTCGTTCAAGTGGCAGAAATATAAAGGCAAGGACATTATTCCTGCTTGGGTTGCCGACACTGAATTTCGTTGCGCACAGCCTATTTTAGATGCAATTTCAGCACAAGTTGAGCACGGTAATTTAGGTTATGTACTACCTAGTCAGCATCAAGGTGCCATTCGTGCAATCCAGCGCTGGTTGAAAGACAAACACGACTGGTATGTTAAATCAGAATGGATTGTGTGGACACCCGGCGTAGTGCCTGCGTTTAATGTAGCCTGTAAAGCTTATTGTGAGCCAGGCGATAAGGTGCTTATTCAAACGCCTAATTACCCACCATTGCTCGCGGCGCCTAAATTAAATGAATTAGAGCGTGTCGATATTGGCACTGTGATTGACTCTGAATCGGAAGGAAAGCGCTATACGTTGGATTTCGAAGCACTAGAAGCCAATGCCGCCGACCCTAAATGTAAGTTATTCATTCTTTGTAACCCAATGAATCCAGTTGGCTCAGTATTAACCAAAGCAGAGCTAGATAGGGTTGCTGATATTTGTAACGCCAATAACGTGCGTTTATGTTCTGATGAAATCCACTGTGATTTAATTTTAGAGCCTGGAGTGAAGCATATTCCTGCTGGTCGTGAGGCTAACTTAGCCAACAACAGCGTTACCCTAATGGCTGCTAGCAAAACCTTTAACGTTGCGGGTTTAGGCACCTCTTTTGCGATTATTCCAGACCCTAAACTCCGGCAGCAATTTACCAGCGCAGCCGCTGGCATAATGCCTTGGGTTACCGTGTTGGGATTAGCCGCTACCGAAGCGGCATTCACTTTGTGTGACGAATGGCACAGCGCTCAAATTGAGTATTTGCGCGCTAACCGTGATGCCGTGTATGAAACGATAAACGGTATCGATGGGTTATCTATGCTGAAGCAAGAAGCCACGTTTTTAGCGTGGGTAGACGCAAGCGGTTTAGGCGTAGAAAACGTGCAAACATGGGCTGAAGAAAAAGGCGTTGGCCCTTCTCCTGGCGCAGATTTTCATAAAGCTGATCATTTCAGAATTAACTTTGGCTGTAGTCAGTCGATGCTTAATGATGTGCTACAGCGTTTAGCCAAGTAGTGGTCAAGTTAGCCACTAATTAAATGCTAGCCTATAAAAAGCCCGTTTGCTCAACGCATAACGGGCTTTTTTGTGGCTGAAATTATCGAATTAAATGAATAGGCTAGTCAATTTATAAAGACCCAACCCTACCACAACAGATACCACTAAAACGCCTGCAAGATTGCTCCATAGGGTGTTTTTGAATTCGCCAAGTGCGTTACTTTTATTCATCACCACCAATAAAAAGATAGCAATAATAGGCAGCAATAAGCCGTTGGTAGCTTGAGCAAATAAGATAGCAGGTAAGGGTTTAAAGCCGAGTGCAGCAACGGCAACGCCACACACAATTATTGCCAGCCACACCGCCCTAAATCCTTTGCTTTTCATGTCGTCAGACAGCCCAAGCGCTCCACAAACCGCATAGGCTGCTGCAAGCGGTGCCGTAATGGCACTGGTTAGCCCTGCCGCGAACAAGCCTAATGCAAAAAACCATTGAGCTTTGTCACCTAGGACAGGCTTTAACTGCTCACCCATGTTTCCAGCGTCCATGGTGGCAGCTTGGTTGAAAAAGGCCATCATGGCCGTGGCCATCACCACAAGAGTAATTAAGCCGCCCATACTAATGGCGGTTGCCGATTGTTTTCTGCACGCTTTAATCGCATCACTTTTATCAGAATTTGTATTGTCCGTGTTTGTGGATGACTTCGCCACAAGACTCGCATGAAGAAATAAGTTGTAAGGCACAATAGTGGTGCCTATCAACGCAAGTATGGTGGTAATAGAATCGGCGGCTAAACGCGGCTGCAGTAGCTGGCTAAACATTAATGATATATCGGGTTTAGCAACAATAAGGGTAACGAAAAACACGCCAGCCATAATAAACACGAGGTAAACCAGTACGCTTTCTATCCATGAATAGCTACCTGTCCAAAGTAGAGCAATGGCAAGTACCCCAAGAATAAGCGCCCAGGTGCCTGTGCCAATTTCCCAAAAAGCATCTAGACCGATGGCAGCGCCGGTTAGATTGCCTGATTCATAAGCGGCGTTTCCAATGCCAATTGCGCTAACAATTAACGCAATGAAAAGCATTTTCAGCCATGGTGTAGACACCATGTCTTTCATGGCTGATGCCAAGCCTTTGCCCGTTGCCACCCCCAAGCGAGCTGCCATATCTTGCAATACAATGGTGGCAAAAATTGAAAACAGTAATGCCCACACCAAATGAAAACCGAAGTTAGCGCCTGCTAGACTTGCCGTTGTTACTGTACCTGGGCCAATAAAGGCGGCCGCGATAATATATCCTGATTTATCTTTTGCCATTGCAGTCACTCTTAGTTTAGTTTTGCTATCATGACAACAGGTTAGCTATTGCGCAACCACGCAAACTAATTCTATTGCTACTCGCTCACTATGTTGTTGTGCTTTGAATATAACGGTTAAAACAGGTTTTTAACCCAACATAAAAATGGGCGCGAAGGGTACAGGTTATAAATAGGTCATTTCAACCGCTAGTAGGAATTTTTAATGTCAGAAACGGCGCGTCCCATCGATATTCTTTTGCCTGTATTTGAAAAGGGCAAGTTAACGCATGTACTACCTAGCGCCTACAAAGCCGACGGTATGATATTCGCTGTTGCAGCATCACCAGAAATACCTATGCCAGAGCAGTGGATGCCATGGTTGATACAGAGCTCTTCAAGTGCACTGGTAGACAAAGATGTAGATGCATTAGCGGATGTACTGATGAATAACTTAAGGGCTCACCTGCAGTGTATGACCGACGAGAAGCCCTTAATGCCATCACGCTGTGTGTATTCAGAGGGTGATGCTACTGTTGACCCCGCTTCTGCAATACCCGCTGAATTAGCTCAATGGCTTGAAGGATTACTTTACGTGCACCAGCAACTTGAAGATGTCTGGCAACAAGCGTGGGAAAAGTTAAGTGCAAAAGATGCAATGCGTGAAGATATCAATGACTCAGATGCCCCAGAGAAACGGCTGTCTCGTTGCTTAAAGTTATTTACTACCCTAGCAAATGTTGAACTGGCATTGCAGTATCGTAACCCCAGCCAAGCGCAACAGCTTAAAGCCAACTTACCCTTATTGTGGAAACAACTTCCAGCAATGATTCAAGATTATATTGATCTGGCTGGCGAACTGAGCGCAGCATTGCCTAACCAATTTGAAACCTTTACGAAAACTTCTTAACGAGCTTTCTGACGCTGCAGGTGTTTGCGCTGAGAAAGCGTATTACGCAATGACTTCATGTAAGCGTCTAACTCTGCTTTAGCGTTGTCGTAAGCATGACTTAACTCACTAGAGTTAGGTTGGCGCATCAGCGCTTTAAACGCTAAATCAGTTTGCGACAACAAATCTTTTAAGTGCTGGTTACTATCATCCATGTAGTTTCCTTTAGGTTATTTAACGGTTATTCCATAACATCAGTACGTGGTAACACGGCCTGTTGAATTTATAGCGGTTTTACTACTGCTAAACAAACAATAGCCAATATAAGCAGTACCGGAGCTTCATTAATAATGCGGTAAAATTTGGCGCTGTGACGATTTTCATCACGGGAGAATTGTTTTACTAGCTTAAACAAATAGAAGTGATAGCCGTAAAGCGCAAGCAAAAGCATGAATTTAATGTGCAGCCAACCTGACATTTTAAACCACGTACTTCCATAGCTCACAATAAGTGCAACACCAAACGCCAAGGTTAACAAAGCGAAAGGGGTGACAAAAAACCACAGCCTTCTCTCCATCACTTTAAACTGATCTTTCACTTCTTGCGATGTAGCTTCAGCATGGTAAACAAACAACCGAGGAAGATAAAAAATTCCGGCCATCCACGCAAGCATGAAAAAAATATGAAGTGCTTTAAACCATAAAATATACATTGTTAATACTGTGCCTTTTGTAAAAAGCTTTGCAAAATATTCCAGGTAATAACGCCAATGATGTCGTTGAGTTCCTGATCGTAAATATAGACCGCGCCAGAACGCGTATTTTTGAGATGCTCATATACTTCATGAAGCGTGCTTTGTGCATTTAAGCCTTCCATCTCGTGATAACTAAGCGCATTAGCATCGTGTTCTAAGCTCACATTATATTGGACCAGACGATACTGCACATCTATTTCAAATTTTGATTGTTGAATTACGATCTTTGTTGGATTTTTCGATAAATAGTCTTCAAGTGCCTTATCTGGAGCGTCATGAAAAAGTTTATAGTCTTTGCTTAATGCTGCCAGTACACCCGTTTTTTCAAGGGCTTCCCGAATGGAAGAAATAGCATAGGGTAGGTTTTGATAATCTAATTGGCGAATAAAAATCGACCGATTGCCGAAAAATTGTGTTGATGTCACATAAGCAGGCACTATAACCAACATGGCGGGCAAAATAATTTCAGGGCTGTACGATAACTCCATTACCGCCGACAAGGCAGCTAAGGGCGCGTGAAGCACGGCTGTTAGCATGCCAGCAATACCTAATAAGGCAAAGCTGTTAGTAAATTCAGGCACGTCGATAAAGTACGACAAGGGCACCAACAGTACCGCACCAGCAAGCATGCCGATAACCATTACAGGCCCAATAATTCCGCCGGGAATACCCAGTCCAATAGCAAATACAGCCAGCACGACTTTACTCACTAAAATAGCACACAGTAAAAGGGTTTCTGGGTTGCTGGAAAACAGCGTTTCGACATCAATAAAGTTGGCCCCTAACGCCTCGGGCAACAACATACCCACTGTACCTGTTATTAGCGCCGCCAGCATAAGTCGCCATACCATAGGGACAGGTCTAAACCAGGTCATTACCCGCATAAGTTGGTTGTTAAATAATGTCGCGAGCATACCGAGTAAAACGCCAAGTAAAACAAGGTATAGGTACATCCACTGACTAAACGCGGTAAAAGATAAAAACGACAGTTCGTTTACTTGCCCAAATACGATACGGGTTAACACCGAGCCACACGCAGCGGCAAGCATAACGGGCACAAATATATGAATTTTGTATTCCCGCAGTACCACTTCCATAACGAAGATAACCGCGGCAAACGGGGTATTAAATGAGGCGGATATGCCCGCAGCAATACCACAACCCGCTAAAATACGAATGCTGTTGTAGGGAAGTCGTAGCCATTGGCCTAAGAAGCTACTGGCCGATGCACCTAAATGAACGCAAGGGCCTTCGCGGCCTACCACGAAGCCGCCGGCTAAGGCCAACATACCGCCGAAAAATTGATTAATAGTAGTGCGAAAGGGAATATGGCCGTAGTAATATTTTACGCGGTGGATAACAAAGGGAATACCCATTCGATAGTGCTTAAAGCCCGTGATATAGGCAATAAGCAAAATACACAGCACGCTAAGTAAGGGCATGAGAAACCAAACGGGCCACTCATCATTGAACCACTCTCGTAGTGCACCGAAACCTGACGCTTGAAGCCATTCTACGCAAAGGCGGAACATGATGATCAGTGATGCAGCACTTACGCCGCCCACAATACCCAAGAGGCAAAGTTGTATAGACGTCCTCGGGTGAGCCACTTCTTGTCGTAAAGCCTGCAAACGCATGTTGTGATACAGTAGAGAAATCGTAGATATAAGCAGCTTACCACAAACACTTGAAATTCATAATGTTAAGAATTTTAATGTATCTGGCTCGAGAAAATTAAGAACCATAACTATTCATGACAACTGATAAATTGAAACAACTCCTAGGTGATTACAAGTGGTCATTGCTTGTCGCTGCTTTGTTACTAATAATGATAGCGTTTGGCTACAAGTTAGCGCGAATAGTGGATGAGGGTGATAGCCTGAAGGTAGCTGCTCAAGACAAAACCATTGCGTTATTAGTCAGTGAAAATAATCAATATGTGACTCAGGTTAACCAATTGGAAGTCGCATTACAGTTAACAGAATTGGAAAAGAAATCGATTGCCGAGCAACTCAATAACGTTCAAACCGAACAGGCTGAGCTTCAGCAGCAACTCGCTTTTTACCAACGAATTATGGCACCTGAAACCACCCAAGATGGTTTTATCATTGAAGGGGTAGAGGTTGTCTCACTGCCAGAGCCTAATCAGTTTCAAATGCGTTTTGTAGTACTACAGCAGCGACAAAACAAAGCAGTAGTTAAGGGCAAACTTGCAGTCACCTTAGTAGGTGAGCGGGAAGGGAAGGAGTACACGGTTACTATTGGTGAGCCAGAGTTTATTCAGCAAGAAATTGAGTACAGGTTTAAATATTTTCAAGCCATTAATACAAGCTTTACGCTACCCGATGGCTTTCAGCCTACATCAATTACCCTTGAAACTACTGTATACCAATATAATGCAAAGCGCGGAGACTTAGCTAAAACGGTCAAGTGGGAAGACGCATTGAATAGTGGCAGTATAATAGAAGATACGCAGTAGCGCTTCGACGATAAGTACAATGCAAACCCATATGCCGGGCGAAGAAGCTCATTCTCAAGTGGAAACCGCTAGTGTTTCACAGCTACTAGCCTCACTGATATCGCTATCTCTCGAATAGAAAATAATACCCATAGCCCACCGTTATGGCAGGAATAGCGGAGTAGACAGTGGCTAGAATGGCCGCTTTTGGTGATAGTGTTATGGCGGGAAACAATGCATCACCGTCGTTACTAATAGCATTACCAAGTTGTGCAGAAAAAGGTACTGCACCATTCAAATACAGACTGGTCACTAATATTTGTGGGCCGCACCCGGGTATAAACCCCACCAAAATTGCCAAGCCTACAACGCTTGCGCCCATCGATGTCAGCGTGGCACCTATATCAAGTCCAAACCACAGTATCGATAATTCAAACAATAAAAAAGCGACGACAACCCAAGCTAATACAAATTGGGTATCTAGCGCGGCTTTACTCTGCCAGCGTGGCGGAGGCGTAATAGCATCTTCTTTAGTTAGCGAAGCATAACCTGCACTGCCGCCGTTTAACGACCACAGTGTAATGGCCGATAAGCACAATACGGCACCAATAAGTTGCAATGTAGGTTCCGTTACCCCCAGATATTCATGAACGGGCGATTGGAACGACAAGCCTAGGGCGATAGCAAGTGATGGTAATGCGACAATCAGCCAAAAATATGTAGAAAGCTTATCAATGGAAGAGGAGGCAATGGTAGCTGATGGCTCACTATCATCAACACTATCATCGGTATTGTCGTCAGCACTGCCAAACGCAGTAGTGGAGGACGGCGGTTGGTAATTGTGGAACCGGTTTACAATAACGCCGGTAAGGGTACCCACTACCATGCCTACACCCATTACGGTTAAGCCGTCAAACGGCGCCTGAGCCAAAAGCAAGAACGCGGCGTCACCCATGGTACTTGTTAGCACGGCAACCACGGCACCAAAACTAGTAACACCTCGGGTATATTGAGTGACTACAATAATCGCGCCCCCGCAGCCGGGAAGGGCACCAAGAAAAGATGCCAAGCCTACTTCATAGAGCGGATGCTTGCGCATAAAGTCGCCAATGGCTTCAGCGGATACTTTCAAAGTGGCAAGGTAATAAACTGACAGTGATGCATAAACAAATGCAGCTACTTGAAAATAGGCATCGGATAGAACCGCGATGGTCGCTTCACGCGTGAATGAGTAAACAAGCAGCACGACGATAAACGCTGGTAAGAACAGGCGCTTGTTTAACATTAGCGTTTTCTGTCTAATGCTGTATCTACTGACTTTTTCAGTTGAAGTTAAAGAAGACACTCTCGATTCCAGATGCTAGCAACAGGTGGTGGTCCTACAAGGCTTAGTAATAAAAAGCCCAGTAATAATAGGCCCGGTAATAAAAGGCACAGAAATAAAGGCCCAGTACTAAAGCTCCAGCCCCACACATTACAGTGAAAATAACAGGTTTTAGCAAAAGCACATGTAATGTGCTTTTTAAACAAACAGTACTAATTCCTACGAACTTTTACGTGATCAGATCATGCTATAATTGCATTAAATGATAATGGTTATTATTATCATTAATCGGTATTCTGTCAAGATGTCCTGTTAATACGTCCTGTCAATACGTACCGATAGCACTTGTGACTCAGCTTTGTTGGGTCCTACGTTAATAGGAGCTTTGAGGGAAACTTTGATAACCGCGTTGATGGATGCAATGTTGTTGAAAGAGATAAATAAGGATCCAAACCGTGCAGGGTGAAGTAGGCAAGAGTAGAGTAACGTTTATTTCATCAGATTAAGGGGACAGTAATGACAAATACCCGAACAGAACGTGACAGCATGGGCGAGCTCGAAGTTCCTAGCGACGCGTTATATGGCGCACAGACACAACGCGCAATTAATAACTTTCCATTAAGTGGTGAACGAATGCCGCTTACTTTTATTCGCACCCTAGTGACAATTAAAAAAGCCGCTGCACTTGCGAACAAAAAACTCGAAACCCTTAATGCTGGAACTGCCGACGCTATACAGCAGGCCTGTGACACATTGCTTGATGAGCTCGAGTTACAGCAACACTTCCCGGTAGATGTATTTCAAACGGGCTCAGGCACTAGCACCAATATGAATGCCAATGAGGTCATCGCTAACTTGGCGAATCAGCAACAAGGTAAACATGAAGGGGAAGCGGTTCACCCTAACGATCATGTTAACAACGGACAAAGCTCAAACGATGTTATTCCCACTACCATTCATGCAAGTGCCGCTATCGAACTGACAGAATCGCTTATCCCTGCCATTAGTAGGCTAATCGATATCATTGGTACCAAAGCGAACTCAGTGTCTGATTATTGCAAAACCGGCCGCACACACTTAATGGATGCTATGCCGGTTAGGATGGATCAAAGTTTGCGTGCTTGGTCTGCGCAGCTTAGTCAGCAACGTAAGACAATAAAATCGCTTCAACCCGCCATTCAAACGTTAGCGCAGGGTGGAACGGCAGTTGGCACAGGAGTAAACGCACACCCTGATTTTGCCGCCACTTTTGCGAGCACTCTATCTGACCTTACAGGTATAACATTTACCCCCGCTGATAACTGCTTTGCATTAATTAGCTCGCAAGATACGGCGGTAACTTTATCAGGCGCGATAAAATCCCTCGCCGTTACCTTAATGAAAATTTCAAATGACTTACGTTGGATGAACTCAGGGCCCCTTGCTGGTTTAGGTGAAGTATCGCTGCCGGCATTGCAACCAGGGTCATCTATTATGCCCGGCAAAGTGAACCCCGTAATACCCGAAGCGGTAGCGATGGCATCTGCACAGGTGATAGGAAACGATGCAGCCATAACGGTGGGCGGGCAGTCGGGCAATTTCGAGCTTAACGTTATGTTGCCTATGATTGCCGATAATTTGCTGTCGAGCATCAAGTTAATGTCGAATAGCTGTGTGCTTTTGGGCGAGCAGGCCATTAAAGGGTTTACGGTTAACCAAGAGAACCTTGAGAAAGCATTGGCGAAAAACCCTATTTTAGTGACTGCGCTTAACCCTATCATTGGTTATGCGAAAGCCGCAGAAATAGCGAAAAAAGCTTACAAAGATAAAATGCCCGTTATCGATGTTGCAGAAGCGATGACCGACTTGCCAAGGTCTGAGCTGGAATCGTTATTAGACCCTAAAAAACTGACTGAAATTCAGCGCTAAAGCATTTAGTAGGGCGGTTAACCGAGCTTTAATTCCCTGGTTGAAAGGCTCTATGGACAAAATATTGGTATGCAAAGCGTGGAGCCCCACGCTTTTTTTACGGATTTTCAAAGCAATTTTAGGTCGATACTAGATGCCTAGTGCAAAGGAATGTTAGATTGTGGTTGTTTTGTGAGCAGTTGTGCGCTTGTTAAGCGCTTGCCTATTGCCGATGAAGCGGAATTTGATAGAGTGCATACTCGCTTTAAGCCCTCATGGTTGGGCAGTTGAGCAATAAAAATTACTCAGGAATAATTAATGACAGATACATGCTTTCGCATGAAGGGCACTACACTAACCAGTATCGTGTTAGAAGTGATCGATTTTGAGCCAGATACCTTTGAATCTCAGCTTGCTGAAAAGGTAAATAGTGCCCCCCAGTTTTTCACTCGTTCATCGCTAATATTGCATTTAGTCAAATCGCTCAGTGCCACCGAGTTCGAGTTGCTTGTTGCGTTGTGTCGACGCTTTAAGCTTCAACCTATGGCGGTTCGCGGTGAAGTAGGGCCACTTAGAAGTATCATCAACGATTTGGGCTTAGCGGATGTTAGCCAAAGTAAATTCACAGAAAGCTCGTTGAAAACAACAAAATCAGAAAGTACCACGTCAAAAGAGCAGGCCGCGAATGAGCCAGCGGCATCCACACCAGTATCTCCGCCAGTACCCACACCAGCAGCTGTCACTAAACCTGTAAAAGTCATTAGCCGCCCAGTACGCTCAGGGCAGCAAGTTTATGCCGAAGGTGGTGATTTGGTGATTACCGCAGCGGTGAGCGAAGGGGCAGAAGTACTAGCAGATGGAAATATTCATGTTTACGGCACACTTAGAGGCCGAGCTTTGGCGGGCGTAAAAGGTAATGTGCATGCCCGCGTTTTTTGTCAGTCGTTAGATGCAGAACTTATCTCAATTGCTGGGCAATTCATTATGCATGAAACCGTAAAAGCATCATGCTGGAAACAGCCCGCACAAATCTATTTAGAAGAGGACACGTTACACATTGAGCCTATCGCCTAAGTGTTAACGTATTCTACAAGGAATTAAAAATGGCAAAGATTATCGTAGTAACATCGGGTAAAGGTGGGGTTGGTAAAACGACTTCAAGTGCGGCTATCAGTACAGGTTTAGCCTTAGCGGGTCATAAAACAGTAGTCATCGATTTTGATGTGGGCTTACGTAACCTCGATTTAATCATGGGCTGTGAACGCCGTGTGGTTTACGACTTCGTTAACGTGATAAATAAAGAAGCCACGCTGAAACAAGCGCTAATTAAAGATAAGCGTACCGACAACTTGTTTATTCTGCCAGCATCACAAACACGTGATAAAGACGCGCTTACCATCGATGGGGTTCAAGCCGTTCTTAACGAGTTGAAAGAAGATTTCGATTTTATTATCTGTGATTCACCAGCAGGTATAGAACAAGGCGCTCAAATGGCATTGTATTTTGCCGATGAAGCTATCGTTGTGACTAACCCTGAAGTCTCTTCGGTACGTGATTCAGATCGTATTTTAGGTATTTTGCAAAGTAAGTCTTTGCGCGCTGAACAAGGCAAGCCGGTAAAAGAGCATTTATTGCTTACCCGCTACAATCCTCAGCGAGTGGAAAGTGCAGAAATGCTTAGTGTTGCTGATGTTGAAGAAATATTAGCGATACCATTATTGGGTGTTATTCCTGAATCGGAAGCGGTACTTAAGGCTTCTAACCAAGGTCAGCCGGTTATTCTAGACTTAGAAGCCAATGCTGGTCAGGCATATTCAGACGCCGTTCGCCGCTTATTAGGCGAAACCATTGAACATAGATTTCTAGAAGCAGAGAAGAAAGGGTTCTTTAAGCGCCTGCTAGGAGGCAAGTAATGAGTATTTTCGATTACCTACTCAAGAAAAAGGAAAAGCCGCGCACTGCGGCCATGGCCAAAGAGCGGTTACAAATTATTGTAGCCCACGAAAGACGTAAACGTACTGAGCCTGATTATCTGCCCATGATGCAGCAAGAAATTATTCAGGTAATACGTAAATATGTGAGTATTGCAGACGACCAAGTGTCGGTACAGTTGGAAAGCAGTGACGATTGCAGCGTACTAGAGCTAAACGTGACTTTGCCTGAAAGCTAAAGCTAAAGCTAAAGCTAGGGCGAAGGCCAAGAATAGACGATTTACATCGTATCAAAGCCGCCCATGCCACGACTTACTCTAAAATAGTATTGCCCATGTCTTAGCAACAAGGCATGGGTAAATTGCTATTGTTTATTCGCTTTTCTCTAAGGTAATACCAAGTTGCTGCTTTGCTAAATACACCACGGTAGGGTCGATTGGTGGTGGTTCTACAATCACGCCTTCACTCAGTGCCTCTACAATCGTTTTTAGCACGCTAATACGTGCAAACCATTTATGCTCGGCCTGTATCACATGCCAAGGTGCCATTTCAGTATCGGTTTTATCAAACATCTCTTCTATGGCATTAATGTAATCGTCCCGTCGGCCACGATTTCGTATATCTTCTTCGGTTAGCTTCCAGCGTTTGTAAGGGTTATTTAAGCGTTCTTCAAAGCGCGCTAATTGCTCGGCTGCTGAAATATGCATAAAGAGTTTTATAATTGTTACGCCGTCATCAATTAAGAGTCGTTCAAACTCATTAATTTCTTGATACGCTCTTTCCCATGCGGGTTTAGGTGTAAAACCTTCAATGCGTTCTACCATCACACGGCCATAGTAAGAGCGGTCGAAAATGGCTATTCTTCCCGGTACAGGTAGCCGGGTTTGAAACCGATAGAGGTAGTGGCGACCTTGTTCCTCAGGTGTGGGTTTGGCAAAGGAGTGAACGCGAAACCCGCGAGGGTCGAGTTTTTCGGTTATCCTTCTAATAGCGCCGCCTTTTCCTGCGGCGTCCCATCCTTCAAACACAATGATTGCACGCCTGCCTTGGTGATAGTAGGCCTGTTGAACATGCAGTAATTTTTTTTGCCAG
This sequence comes from Alteromonas sp. KS69, assembly GCF_003989595.1. Lineage (NCBI taxonomy): Bacteria > Pseudomonadati > Pseudomonadota > Gammaproteobacteria > Alteromonadales > Alteromonadaceae > Alteromonas > Alteromonas sp. KS69. The sequence continues at coordinate 71,996 of NZ_PYHU01000022.1, forward strand.
CTTTTCAGTGCTTGTTTGTAATGTTCTCGTTCATCAATAGCAGGAGCTTGTGCGCCTTCTGGCAGTCTAAGCTTACGATTTTGAAGGGAAATAGAAGATACTGAATGCGCCATGTTAATCCCGTCGGTTTCTTTTTAGAGTATGCCTTACGGGCTTGAGTGTCCATTTTGCCATTCATATTTATGCTAAATGAAATGTCGCTAGCTATTGTTTCAGTTAGTTTCACCCCAATAGTTGATAGCATTACTCAAGTATTAGATAATTGGGTTATCGATACGTGTACGTGAAGGCGTGCAGGTGCACATGGTTAATGAAGAGGTGAGTATGTCTGTAGAAATGGCGTTGCCAATTGAGTTTTCTGATGCAGCGGCGACAAAAGTAAAAGCGCTCATCACGGAAGAAGAAAATCCTGAATTAAAACTGCGGGTTTATGTTACTGGAGGCGGTTGTTCTGGCTTTCAGTATGGTTTCACTTTTGATGAGAAGGTGAACGACGGCGATATGACAATTGATAAAGACGACGTTACCTTAGTGGTAGACCCTATGAGTTTGCAATACTTAGTGGGCGGCGTTGTTGACTATGTTGAAGGTTTAGAAGGTTCACGCTTTTTAGTGCAAAACCCAAATGCAACCACTACCTGTGGATGCGGCGCTAGCTTCAGCGTGTAAATGATTATCGGGCATACATCGCATCATGGTGTATGCTTGTCTCGCGTTTATGATCTTGTACTTTTCTCCTCGTTGATTTTATGGCTAAACTGAGTGTGTAAGTAAACTCACTCAGGTTGAAGCTATGAAACTGTATGGTTCGGTAACATCTCCATTTGTACGTAGAATTCGCGTAGTACTTTCTAACACGCCCCATGAATTCCTCGATTTACAAATATTCTCTGGGGAAGACAGAGAGCTACTTGCATCGCGAAACCCCACTTTAAAAGTGCCTTGCCTAGAAGACGACGGGCAGCTAATTTTCGATTCCAGAGTAATTTATAGCTATTTGGCGAGTAAATTCGACCATGACTCCCTGTCTTGGGAGGAAGAAAACCTACTCACTCTGATAGATGCTGCTAATGATTCATTCGTGCAGCTGATGCTACTAAAGCGTTCTGATATTGATATCAATCAAGACAAGCTCATCATTCGTTTGCAAAAAGAACGTATAGAATCAGTTTTTTCGACACTGTCTAAGCAGTTGGAAGCGGGTGGATTTAGCGGCTGGACGTACCCTGAAATATGTCTGTACTCAATGGTAGATTGGGTGCTATTCAGAGAATTGCACAGTTTTAAAGACTATCCTTTGTTACTGGAGTTTCATGAAAAGCACCGTGATCGTATAGAGCTAACCGCTACCGACCCACGTCAGTAGCCTTTGTTGAAATCAAATTGATAATGGAGCGGTTCGTTAGCCATGTAACGCATTGCATTGGTTATAAATACGCTAGCAACATCTTCAGGTGATGATACTGCGGCAGTATGAGCAGTAACTACCACCTTGGGGTGTGTCCAAAATGGGTGCTTCTCTGGCAGTGGTTCTTGTGTAAATACGTCAAGGACTGCTGCTTGTAGTGTGCCGTTATCCAGCGCGTTTAAAAGGGCACCTTCTATAATGGCACTTCCGCGTCCTGCGTTGATAAACACGCTATGAGGCTTCAGTGCGTTAAAGAAAGCCTGGTTTAATACACCTGTAGTTGCGGGCGTATCTGGCATCAGGTTCACTACATGGTCGGCCTTTTGGGCAAACTTGAGTAGATCAGTTGCTGCATAGACGCTATCGAAACCGTCTACCGCTTGACCACTTCTCGATAAGCCTATGACTTTCATTTCAAAACTTTTTGCCACAGGAATAAGTGCTTGGGCTATTGAACCAGCGCCTAAAATGCCAAGGGTTTTACCCGTAAGGGGTGCTCGAGGGCTTTCTTCCCAAATTGGGGGCTGATGATTCTGGTTATGCGCAAACGCCGGAATATTGCGTGCGTATTGCAAGAGATAAGCAAACACATATTCGCGCATTAGCTTTCCAAACACGCCTTTTACGCCAGTGAGTATATAATCGCTTTTGTCCAAATTAAGCAGAGGTGCATTACCAGCCCACGTTGACTGGCACCACTTCAAGCCAGTGCACTGGTCGATAACCTTAGCCGCCAAATTAGGATCGGCAAGCAATACCTCAACCTCGTCGGGGTTAATTTGTTCAGAAGTGGTAACGGCTTGGCAGATATTCAAAGCATGAGGCTGGGGCCATGCATTTGCTATTTCCTCTGCTAATGCGCTGGCATCTTTGCTGAGTATAGAGACGTTGAGTGTAGGCGATTGAATTGACATAAATGAGCCTTAGTAATCTTTATTGGTGGCTTTTACGATTAGCACACGAATACATAGCTTAAATAGTTTACGCAGAGTCGAGACTGCTAGTGAGGATACCCTAAGATAATCATTCACATAAGGCAACGCTATCGGTCAAACTAAAGAAAATGTCGAACATAGCCGATAACAGCCTAGAATCCTTTTCTGCTAGCGCCTAAACTTACCAAGGCTCTAGTTTTTTTACAGGCGACTTAACATGTTTCAATTTACCCTGAATGTATCCCTTCATGCGCCCATCTCCTTTTTGTTTGCTGCGTTTCATGAACCTGAATATTTATCTGAATGGTTTGCTCCGGGTAATTGCACGGTATCGCAAATTATGAGTAGCTTTAAAGAGGGCGGAAGATACCGCATAAAGATGATTGAACCCAACGGCGTTGAAATAGCGCTAACGGGCGAATATGTGACTATCTTAGCAAACGAGAAGCTTGTGTTCTCTTGGGCGTGGGAAGATGGCGTAGAAGAAACGGTAATGAGCTCAGTGGATGTTTCGTTTGAAGAAACAAGCGAAGGCGAAGTGGCGTTAACGCTAATTCACAGTGGTTTCAGTAACCAACAAGAATGCGATCAACATCAATATGCATGGATGTCTTGCCTAGAAAAGCTTGCGGTATTAGCCGATAAACAAGTGGCGTTTAACTAAAGCTGTAATGCTAGCGAAATATTAATAGCGCAGTGTTGCTAAAGATATAAAAAAAGCAGTCATGAAATGACTGCTTTTCTATTTACTAACTGCAACATTTTTGCACCTGCAGTTAAATTAACCTTATTTGTTAGGTTAAAGACTCCATGGCCGCTTTTCCGCTTTCTTCACGGTAGGTGTTGTAATCGGTATAACCTTCTTCACCACCACCATACCATGTTGAAGGGTCATCAAACGCTGCCAGCGGGTAGTTGTTTTTAAACCGCGTAGGCAAATCAGGATTGGTGATCCAAGGGCGCCCAAAAGCAATCATGTCGGCATCACCGTCGCTAATACGTTTCTCTGCCTCCTCTTGGGTATAACCACAGTTGCCCATTAACATGCCGTCGAACAAGGCACGAAACTCAGCAAGTGTCATAGGCTCACCGCGTTCATGAAAACCAAACGCTAGGCCATCCATCACATGTAAATAGCCAAGGTCTAGCTTATTAAGTGCTTGGGCGACATAAGTAAACGTATCGCGAAAATCATCTGCACCCATGTCATTAAATACGCCGTTAGGCGATAAACGCACTCCAACTTGCTCTGAAGGCCAAATCTCTAGCACAGCGTCCATCACTTCACTAAGGAAGCGGTATCGATTATCTACGCTGCCGCCATATTCATCACTACGTTGATTGCTGCGACTGTCTAAAAACTGATTTAACAGGTAACCGTTAGCGGCGTGCACTTCTATACCATCAAAGCCTGCAGCTTTCGCATTTACAGCCGCATGTTTGAAATCAGCCACCGTTCTACGAATGTCATCTTGCGTCATTGCTCTTGGCACTTCATAAGACTTTTTACCTTTTGGCGTGTGAATTTCATCGCCTTCGATGGCAATAGCAGACGCAGAAAAAGGCAGGTCGCCGTTATGAAAGTCACTATGAGACGCACGACCGGTATGCCATAACTGAAGGATGATTTTGCCGCCAGCTTCATGCACTCTTTCATTAATAGAGCGCCATCCTTCCACCATTTCTTCGGTATAGATTCCAGGCGTGTCTACCCAGCCAATACCTTCTTCCGATATGGCCGTTGCTTCGGTAATAATAAGGCCAGCATCGGCGCGCTGTACGTATTGATCGCCCATTATTTTGTTAGGGATGCGGTTGCTACCTGCACGGCCGCGTGTCATAGGTGCTAATACCATGCGGTTTTGAAGTGTATTTCCTGCCCATTCTAGAGGCTTAAACAGAGATAACTCTGACATTTGTTGTTCCTTTTAAAACTGTGTGTAAGTGATTACAGAAATGGACGCGACTTGGATTGATTCAAGATGAAAGGATATGCCGATTGGTACTAATAAATAGCAAAATGAGTGTAATAGAGGCGAGGGGGAACGCTGCGAAGTTGTTAATGCAGATGTTAGTCGCGTAATACGAGAAGAGGCGTTAACTAATGAAAATGCGTTTAAGCTAAAAAGAAAAAAGGCCCTCAAAATGACGACCTGTACGGTAGAAATAAGAGGGAGTTTGCTTTAACTAGCGCAGTAGTAAACCTGCAAGGTTTACGTCAAATCGTACGCCCACCACCCATACATCATCTAAGGATTGAAGTCGGTCACGCTCGCTAAACTGGTCTGGATTGATAATATAATGCACGTTGGGCTGAACCCGAATATTGTCGTTAATATGGACACCGTAGCTTAACTCCATCATGGTTTGGCTGCTTGCAGGGCGACCTGAACCGCCATTTGCTTCGCGCAATACGCGTTGGTCTTCAATAGCATCCTCACTATAAAATTGTTGCGTGAAGACAAAACCAATTGTGTCTTCGTCTCTTCCTTCGAAGGTACCACGTTTAACAAAGCCAGCTTTAATATACTCATCTTCTATTAGCTCACCAGATGTGCCCGTTAACACGGCACCAAAAATCGTAACGCTGCGTTTAGAATTTAAATCTGGACGTAAAATGGTTTGCTCGAATCGGGCGAAAATACCAGAGCGCCCATTTTGTGTTGCATAGTCATTACCGGTGACAGCAGCAAAATTACCATTCTCATCTTTAGCAGGATCGGTATAGTCCGCGCCATCATACCAACCGCCAATTTCATAGCGTTTTGGGTAGTCGTCATTTTCCCATGTAGTTTGATAGCCCAACGTCACAGGTACGACCACGCCAGTAGATTCATCCGTTGACCAATCAAAGCCATGATCACGCAAATCTTGATGGGGAGTGTTCTCTTCATACACACCAGTATGAAAATAGATTTCAGGTGATAGCCAGTACTTTGCGTGACCTCCCCAACTTGAAACAGGCCACCATGTAAAGTTACTGGTTTTAAATACAAAGGTGGGGTTACCGCAGGCAGAATTCGTTTGAAAGTACTGGCATAGCTCTGAACCAAGAAAGCTGATGTTAGCCACAGTTCTGCCAACTTCTACTTGTAGCTGGTCGTCAAAAAAGCTTTTCTCTACGGTAAGTCTGGCTAAACGGGAGTTTTGGCCGCCATAGATTTCTTGAACAGACGTACTGCTTCCAATATGCGTGGCCGCAAGGTTTTGTCCGTGACGATTAGTAAATGCCACATGGACTTTAGTCTTTTCCCAACCTGCAAATTTTTCTAAGTCTATTTCTGCGCCCAAAAATAATTGACCAGCATATGCACTCCCTTCACGCTTCCCCCCTTCAACATTACTAGCGGCTTCTCCCGTGTAGCTGGCCTGCCATTCTATGTATTCCGATGTATCTTGAGCAGAAAATGTAGGGTAAGAAAAACTGACTAATAGATAGCAGGAAGTAAGTGTAAATGGCTTTAAAGCCAGAGTTTTTTGCTTTAACCAATGAAAAGTATGCTTCATATCTTACCCTTAGAGTTGATTGAACGTGCTTATAACTTGCACTTATCTTTGTGTGCTCATCACGATGTTTTTATTTGTTTCCAATGCCTAGAACAGAGTGAACTTAAATTACATCGTGTTAACAGTTTTCGTATGGGAAACGCAATTTAATGCAGTTAAAGAAATAAATCAATCATGTTTATTTATTTGTATTTTACAAAGTTGTTAATAGTTGAAGTGAGGCAATGTGATGTTTTTTCGGTACGGAAATGCTATTTTTATAGACTTTTGTAGTGCTTTTTTCATATGTAAATGTGGTTTAAGCCTTGTTTAATATAAAGAATTGATAAGATTTGGAATGGTATGAATAGTTGAAGTTATTGTATTGGTGTGAATTTCCTGTGACTTTTATAGCCTTAATTATTATTAAATAAGTCTTGTTGATTTATTGACATGAACATTTATTGTTGTTTAAATTGTTCAACAAATTGTTTACAAGATGAGGTTGGGGTGATGCAAACTAAAACGCCTATAGTTTCCAGAGATACGCTATTGCCGTTTATTCTATTGACGGTGTGTTTTGCTGCATGGGGTGTTGCCGCCAACATGACAGATCCACTAGTGAAAGTCTTTAGTAAGATATTTACTATGTCGTCACTACAATCGGCCTTAGTTCAGTTCGCTTACTACGGTGCTTATTTCTGTTTAGCGATACCCGCAGCCTTTATTAATAAACGATACTCTTATAAAACGGGTGTGCTAGTAGGGCTAGGATGTGCCGCAGCCGGTGCCTTTCTATTTTACCCAGCAAGTCAGACAATGACTTATGGCTTTTTCCTGTTGGCCTTGTTTGTGATGGCCGGTGGGTTGTCTATTTTAGAAACGTCCGCTAATCCTTATGTTATGGCGATGGGCAACGAGCAAAGCGCCACTAGAAGATTAAACCTAGCACAGGCATTCAACCCTGTAGGAACAAACTTTGGCGTATTCTTAGCCGCTACGCTTATACTCCCTAACTTGAATCAGGCTTCAGCTGAAGAGCGAAGTGCTATGTCTATGACTGAGCTAAAATCTGTTATAGGTGCTGAACTGGATGCGGTGATGATCCCTTATGTTGCTATGGCGTGTGTACTTCTTGTGGTTTGGGTTGCTGTAGCTTTGATTAAAACCCCTGTGGATGAAGCCACTGAGTCTAAAGCTGACGATATCGACATTGCAGCGTCATTGAAGCGCCTAGTGGCGAACAAACATTATCGCTTTGGTGTAATGGCTCAGTTCTTCAATGTGGGCGCGCAAACCTGTGTGTGGACTTTTACTATCCAATACGTCATGAAAGCGATTGGAGGTAATGAGGTACAAGGCGGCGATGTACTTCAATACAGCATGATAGTGTTTCTTATTTCACGTTTTGTGATGACGTGGGTAATGCAGTATCTCTACCCAGCACGACTGCTTATGATGATGTCACTGGTAGCAGTAGGTTTGTGTATTGTTATGACACAATCGCCAAATATAGTCGGTGTGGTGGCACTAATTTCAATATCTGCATGTTTATCGCTAATGTTTCCTACTATCTACGGCATCGCGTTAGAAGGGCTAGGGAAAGATACTAAACTTGGCGCGGCGGGTTTGGTAATGGCTATTTTAGGTGGTGCAATAATGCCACTCTTCCAAGCTGCAATTATCGACTCAGCAGGTATCGTTATTTCTTATATTGTTCCTGCAGTATGCTTTATGTTTGTGGCTGGCTATGGACTGTTTGACATTAAAGCAGTTAAAAATCCTCAGAAAGTATCCATTGACGATTTGAAGACCAATAATTTGAAGGCAAACATGGCGAAGTAATACTTACTTTGCTGTAGTGATGCTCATCATGATTTTAAAAATGCCAGCCTTTGCTGGCATTTTTATGCGAGATGAACAGCGAAGTAGATTGTTTCAATAAGCAAGGATCTAATAGTTGCTGGTAACGTTGGGCGGAACGAAAACACTAGTAGATAAAATTGCTGCCTCAATATCAAAAAGCCAATTACATAAAATTCGAGTTGCGCAGAAAACTAGATTAACTGGTAATTTCGGTCGTTCATGTCAATACTAACTTAATGGTTTTCAACTACTATTGGGATTATGAATAATTGGTCTGGCTCTATTAACTCAAATATCATCGGCCTTTTTTCGATATTTTTGATTCTATTAGGGAGTTATACGTTTTCACTTAGCGTTTGTGCCGAGCAACGAAACACGATTACTCTAGCTACCTCAGAAGCAAGTCCGTTCAGCAGCGCTCATGACCCTAAACAAGGGTACGTAAACGAAATCATTCACCTTGCCTTTGAAAGAATGGGCTACATACCCAAAGTTGAATTCTTTCCACATGCTAGGGCTATTTTTCTGGCCGATGGCGCTCAAGTTGAAGGTGTTTTTCCGCTTCGCGATAGCTCCGCACATATTGAGGGAATGATATATTCCGATGCTATTCGTGGTGGGGGCATCAACTATCTTATTCATAATAGCCGAAATATAAAGAATCTATTAAACGTCGAATTAGGTGATTCGATGACACAATTTACCAACTTGGGTCTTTCTCGTCTTGGGGTTCTACGTGGAGCCCAATTACCGTCAAGCCTTCAAGAGGCTGAAAATATCGATGTACTCTTAGCCAAATCATTACCGACATTGTTAGATATGTTAGATAGGGGGCGAGTAGACTTTATTTACATTGATGAGTACAGCGCAAAACAAACAATAACTAATCATCGGCCTCATTTAGCACAGAAATTTAAGTTCATAAAAGGGCTTAGAAAAAGTAATCCCCATTTCTTAGGAATATCAAAAAAACTGCCCGATGCGCCTCAAATTATGGCGCGTTTCAACCAAGCTTTGGCTTCCTTAGAAGCAGATGGAACCATCGATTCGATACTAGAGCGATATGGAATTTTTATCGAACCGGATAATATTGCGAGTGACAAAAAGTTGATAGTTGGTGCGCCTAATATAAATGGGATTGAAGCCGCTATTAGGTACTTGGATAACAATGATTCGCCTTTTTCAGCGCTAGATATTCAATGGCGCGTAATGGAAGAGAGCATACTTAGAAAGCACCTTCTAGGAGACTTTGCAGTTAACGAAACGCAGTTTGACTTAACAATGCTGGGTAATTTCGAAGTGCCTATCTGGGCTAAAAAGGGTTGGTTGTTACCTTTTTCCGAGCACCCCTCGAACTATGATATGACAGATATTATACCCATCGCCAAGCATTCAAATACATACCAAGATGAGATCTATGGTTTGCCGTTTGTAGGAGAAACGACCCTGACCTTCTACCGAACAGACCTATTACAGCGCGCTAATATTAGTTTGCCCACGCAAATAACATATAAAAACCTAAGCGACATAGCTACGGTAGTCCAAGATCCCAAATCACAGCTGTATGGGGTAGGCCTGCGCACAAAAGTAGGGTGGGGGCAAAATATGGCGCTAATTGGCACCATGGTAAATACATACGGTGGAAGCTGGTTTGATGAGGATATGAAGCCACTGCTGACTTCTAAGTCGTGGGAGCGAGCAATCAACGACTATGTCTCAATCGCAGTAAAAAACGGACCGCCAGGTGAATACGATTTAGGTTGGAAAGATAATCAGCAACTCTTTGCTGACGGAAAATTAGCATTCTTTGTTGATGCATCATCATTAGGTGGTTATATCCTAAACCCTTCATACTCTAAAGTTTCAGAGAATGTTGGTGTGACTTATGCGCCAATAGGGACAACGACAAAGGGGGCTCAATGGTTTTGGTCTTGGAATTTCGCTATACCTCATTTATCTCAAAACAAAGCAGTAGCACAGGAACTTGCTTATTGGCTAACGTCTAAAGAGTTTATAACTTTGGTCAAAAGTAAGTATGGTTATTATGCAGCGCCGGCTGGCACGCGTCATTCAACTTACAGTGACAGCTATGTACAAGCTATTCCCTATGCCAGCTATGAATACAACGCATTACTAGCAACCGAGTTAGATAATATTAATGTCCCTACGACGGGAAGCCAGTTTGTTCCAATACCTGAATTCACGGCACTCGGTTACCTAGTGGGGGTCCAGATAAATTTAGCAGTGAAGCAGCAACTCTCTATTCGTGAAGCATTAAAAACAGCGCAACACCAATCTGAAGCGGTAATGAAACGCGCTGGTTACTATCAAAACTAAAATACTTACTTGAATTTAGTTGGCGGGTTGTATTTAGCTTGCTGGGCAATATGTTCCCAGTACCGCCTCTCGCGAAGCACCGGTAACCGCAGGTACGTTGCCTGGTATATTATTTCGATGTGCAAAAGCTAGCCACGCGAATGCGGCTCCTTCAACGTGTTGGGGTTGAATATTGATACTATGGCTGTCACTCACTTGATAACGTGGCAGTAAGCCGGTTATACGTTGCATTAACACCGGATTAAAGGCACCGCCCCCACATACAAGGACTTGTGCTCCCTTGGGCATTTTTTGCTTGTTAATTTCATCAGCAATACTCGTTGCTGTTAGCGCTAATAACGTCGCTTGCACATCTTGAGGGGCGAGGGTGCTGGCTTGTGAACTTGCGATCCCATCAAGGTAAGACGTTAACCATGCTAAATTGAAATACTCTCTGCCGGTACTTTTGGGTGCAGTTTGATGAAAATAGCTATCTGCTCGCAGTCTTGCTAATAGGTCATTACTTACTACACCGGTACTAGCCCATTGCCCTTTGTCATCATAGGGTTGGTTCAAATGCTGCTTAATCCATCCATCCATTAAGGTATTGCCTGGGCCAGTATCATAGCCAAGAGGGGCAATAGCATCTCGTTTAGCTGCTAATACTGAAATGTTCGCAATACCGCCAATGTTAACCAACACTCTGGGGTTGGTGTCATGAGCGAAAATAGCATTATGGTAAGCAGGAACTAAAGGCGCACCTTGGCCGCCAAGAGCAATATCTTTGCGCCTAAAGTCAGCAATAACATCAATACCTGTTAACACGGCAAGAGTATTAGGGTCGCCAATCTGACACGTAAAACCTTTTTGCTCAACGTCATGTGAAAGTTCAATTCCCTGTGGAAAGTGCCTTATCGTTTGACCATGTGAGCCAATTGCGGTGATATCGTCTGGTGAAAGCTGGGTTTTTGATAGCAACACGTTTACGGCACGTGCAAAGCTTTCGGCCACCAACCTGTCGGCGGTTGCCATCGCATTTAGCTCGTTAGTAGAGGGGCTGCAAAGAGAATGAAGTAAAGAAAGCAGGTTCTCAGGGTAGGAAATAGAGACCGCATGTAAAGTTTGGCAGTTATCGCCAGTGATATCGCAAAGGACGGCGTCAACGCCGTCCATGCTAGTTCCTGACATAAGGCCAATATACTTTGCCATAAGTAGGCTATTTCATTGCAAGCATAATGCGTTTGTTGTTGTTAAGCTGCTGTTGACGTACATGGGCAATTTCCATAAATGCTTCGCGCTCTTCAGCGGCAATAGGCAGAGCTTTTGGTAGCGAAACAGTACGAGGGTTGCGGTGTACCCCGTCTACCAAGAATTCGTAGTGAACATGCGGGCCTGATGCCAAGCCAGTGCTACCTAAGTAACCAATGGTTTGACCCTGTTTAACCGTGTCGCCTACTTTCACAGCACGTTTTTTGAAGTGCAAATACTTGGTGGTATATTTTTCACCATGTTGAACAAATACATGGTGACCATTGTATTTATCGTACGCAGACTTAATCACCTTACCATCACCCGCCGCCATAACTGGCGTACCAACAGCCGCAACGTAATCTGTGCCACGATGTGCTTTCCAGCGTTTTTGTACGGGATGGAAACGTGCTTTTGAGAAGTTAGAGCTCACGTACCTAAAGTTAATTGGCGCACGTAAAAAGCTCTTACGCATGCTTCGGCCTTCAGGCGTGTAGTAAGTACCATCTTCATGCAAAATAGCGCTAAACTCTTCACCTTGGTTAGTGAATTCTGCTGCAACTATGTCGCCATAGCCGACGAACTCACCATCAATGTATTGTTCTTCAAACACCACGTTAAAGGTATCGCCTGAACGAATTTCTGTCGCAAAATCGATATCCCAGCCAAATATGCCCGCAAGGTTCATAATTTGGTTGCTGGTTAATCCTGCTGTTGCCCCAGCATTCCAAAAGCTTGAATGAATTTCACCTTGGGCAAAATTATAGCGAATATCCACGTCACGCTTTTCAAGTTCGGCCGTTAAGCTATTATCTTCGCTGGTGGAGTCAGGGCGAATAAATAAGGTTTCGGTAGAAGAAAGCTTGTATTTAAGCTCACCAAATGTGCCATCGTTATTAATTTTAAACGAAAGCTCATCACCGGGTAATAAGGTAACCAGTGTTTTAGCAAGATCACCCGCTTGAGTAACATTGTAAACGTCACGAGAAGTAAAACCCGCACGCTTAAACAGTTTTGCAAGGGTATCGCCGCTGCGTACTTTATAGGTTTGCCAGTTCGACTCTTCTTCAATTGAAAACACGTCGGTTGACGGCATAATGTTCAAATCAAGAGGGTAACGAATACCGGTATCAAGGACCAAAGCGTCTTGATGACGACTCGCTTCTACCGTGTCTGACGGCAAAAGAATAAGCCCACCTAAAAACATGCTAGCGATAGCTAACCCTGTTCGGTGTTGCTTAGGCAATTGTTTAAATATGTTTAGCGCCTTAAGGGCGTCTAGTTTGATTCTCATAATACTACCTACTTGAGAATTTTATGTGCAATGTACTTGTCACATAAGTTGCTTAAAAATGCAACTTTTCTCATTGTTTTTTAGCGCAAAAGTTAATTATTGAACGCAATGGCTATAGTAAATAGCGAAAAGCTACTTTAACTGCAAGTGATGATACATCGAGGGCATGAGCAGGAGGGAGGGGGCTGTAGCAAACCCTCCATCGCATGGATGCGATGGCGGAGCGCCCATGGATGGGTTTACCGCGTGTTTGCGTAAGCCCCCTTCCTCCTGATCTCAATGTCCTCGACGTGCACCTTGATATGCAAAGTGCAGCAGTTAATAAGCCCTCAACCATTGCGTTCAATAACGAACGTGACGACAAGTCATCCGCTTTTTGACGCAGAAACCTTTTAATGGTTCCAATGTCCGCGTAAAATGCCGCTCAAAATAGATTCTACAACATCAAGAGTGTGAAATAACCGATGAAAGACTGGCAAACAGCGCTAGCTGAAATTAAACGGGGAACGGATGAAATACTCCCCGAAGAGGATTTAATTGAGAAATTAAAATCCGGCAAAACCCTAACCATTAAAGCGGGTTTTGATCCTACTGCGCCTGATCTTCATCTTGGTCACACTGTTTTGATCAATAAACTGCGTACCTTTCAGCAGTTAGGCCATACCGTTGTTTTTCTTATTGGGGATTTTACTGGCCTGATTGGCGATCCTACAGGGAAAAATGTGACACGCAAGCCCTTAAACAAAGAACAGGTATTAGAAAACGCGCAAACGTATCAAGAACAAGTGTTCAAAATTCTTGATCCTGAACTGACTCAAATTCGCTTTAACTCAGAGTGGATGGATCAATTAGGCGCTGCGGGTATGATTAAATTAGCTGCCAGCCAAACTGTTGCACGTATGCTTGAGCGTGACGACTTTAAAAAGCGTTACAACAATGGTCAGCCTATTGCGATACACGAATTTTTGTACCCGTTAGTACAAGGGTGGGATTCAGTTGCGCTAAAATCTGATGTTGAGTTAGGTGGTACCGATCAACGCTTTAACTTGCTAATGGGCCGCGAGCTTCAAAAAGAGCAAGGTATTAAGCCACAGTCTATTGTGATGGTGCCGTTACTTGAAGGCCTAGATGGCGTTCAAAAAATGTCTAAGTCATTAAACAACTATATCGGTATTACTGATGCACCAAACGATATGTTTGGTAAAGTGATGTCGATTTCAGATGATTTAATGTGGCGTTATTACGACCTGCTAAGCTTCCGCCCACTTGAAGAAATTGCTGAACTTAAGCAGTGTGTTGAGAACGGCGAAAACCCGCGTGATATTAAAATATTGCTGGCGAAAGAAATTATCGCCCGTTTCCATGACGATGCGGCAGCAGAAGGTGCGCATCAAGATTTCATCCAGCGCTTCCAGAAAAATGCGATTCCTGATGAAATGCCAGAGTTTGAAATTGCACTGGGCGATGATGGCATCGCAATTGGCAACTTATTAAAAGAAACCAAGCTGGTAGGCTCAACGTCTGATGCTATGCGTATGATTAAGCAAGGTGCTGTGAAAATTAACGGCGATAAAGTAGAAGACACTCGTCTTGTACTGACCGAAGCTGGCGAAAATGTTTATCAAGTGGGTAAACGTAAATTCGCGAGAATTACGTTAGCCTAGTTTGGCATTAGCACTTAGGTGCTAAAAGAAATACAAAAAAGCCCCGATTTATCGGGGCTTTTTAATGTCTGTATTTTTTGCTTGGAATGCTATCTGTATTACTTTCTGTTTCGTCAGTCGCTAATTAATTTGCGGCTTTTAAGCGTGAAAACAGTGCTACCCAATAATCATTAAATTGTGTACTTATTTCGGCTTTAAGAGAACCGCAATATCATTTCTGCGCCTTCACATTCGCAGGTTTCAGGGCACACAGGGCAATCGTAACCTTCATGTATAGACTCATAGCGCCACTTGTTCGGGTGCTTATTAATAAGTTCGCCGCCGTTTTTAGTAAAGTATTTAAACGCACTATTACCCGGGCTTGAAAGCCAAATATGAGCAAGTCCTGCTTCAGCGCCTTGCGCTTTGGCCGCGCTCACCGACTTGGCTAATAAGGTACTTCCAATGCCAGCTCCTTGCATGGCGGGCGATACTGTATTGCATTTGAAATAGCATACTTTCTCGGGTGCTACCGGCCATAATTCAGGGCTGCACCATTTATCACACTGCCACTGCGAATGGGCGTAGGTAATTCGAAAGCCAACAATGTCATCACCGCAATAACTCACTAAGCTAGCATTAATATTGTTGTGCCAGCTTTTGTCGTACATGGCTTTTAATGTGTCGGGCATCAGGTAATTTTCACCCTGAACTTGGTTGCCTAAGCGTATAACATCATCAAAATGTTCGGGCGCCAAAGGTAGATAAGTAACGCTATTTAGATTTGGTGCTGTCATGTTGCTCTTTCATACCATCAAGGTGAAAATCTAATGCTTCTACAGAAATGAGTATTTCTTTTACCGACATCCAAAGTGAATACAGAAGAGACACTAAGCTTAATGCGAATATCCAATTTCCCACTTGTTGGTAGGTAAGGTAAATCGCCAGCATAGATACAACACACAAAAAGAAGCTGCCAACTCCCGCAATTTGCATCCGCTTAATAAGCTGAATACGAAGCCTCAAATTCTTGATTTGGGCTAGAGTATTGTCGTCACGCTCTTCTTTTGAAAAGTTACGAATAAGCGTAGCAAGGGTTAAAAACCGGTTTGTATAGGCCAGTAACAGCAATGAGATTGCTGGAAAAAGCATAGCGGGTGTTGCGAGGTCTATTTTCATTAAATGTCTGTCACCATAGTGAATGCGTGTCAGTGTATCAAAAACGTAGGGATGTTGTCGTCTGATAGTAAATAGCGGTGTAGGACAGAGTTTAGGTCGTAGCGTGCAGTTAGTGGCGAATTCAGTGGCAGAGAGCTAGATTTACAGACGCTATATTTTCAAAGGCTTTATCTGCTAAGGCTATAACTACGGAAAGCTACATTCTGTCGATTGGCATTTGGGAGGCATTCCAGCCCAGCATATCGCCTTCTAAATGCATAACTTCTGAAAAGTCTAAGTCTTTTAGAAACTTCATAGCAAGTTTAGCCTGAGTACCAGATTGACAATAAATAATAATAGGCTTGTCTTTATGGCCTTCTAGCTCGGTAAGATAATCGTTAATATTTTCATGAGGCATGTTGATGGCACCTGGAATGTGCCCATCAGCAAAGTCGCTTGGAGAACGCACGTCGATAAGCATCCAGTCATTGTTTTTCACCCGCTCAATAAGGTACGGGGAAGCCGCAACCGACACTTGAGAGGTTGCTTTCGCTGTGCATTGCATTGACACAAATAGCGTGACAGCAGCAACGACGACAAACAAGACTAAAACGATTCGCATGAATAACCTTTAAACATAACAAGGCGATATTATACCTTGTGGCAGTACTAGTTAATACCCTTACACAGTGTTTTTAGTTCATTAATTAACCGCAGTGAGAACCTGCTGGTAATGTCTGGATTGACCACAATTAAGGGGGCTGACAAAAAACGACGGTGAGGACGCCAAAATTGCTCAAGATCGGACGTTGGCTGATTGCTTGCGGCCACCAAAGCAAAAGGCTGCCTAGATAATACTTCTTGTACCGAAACTTGCGGGTAATCGACTGGGCTGTCGGCAAATAGGGTTTGCGCACCACATACGTTAAGTAGCTTGTTCGGCCACGCATTGTCACCTATGGTCATTAGCGGCGATGTCCAAGAGTAATAAAACACCTTGTTATTTGAAGGCGTGGCGTACTCGGCTCTTATTGCTGCTAAATGATGTAAAAACTCACTGGTGAGCGCATTGGCTTTTTCTTCTGTGTTAGTTACTTTAGCTAACCGCATCAACTCACTGGCGATGTCCTCAACTTCAGTGATTTTGGCTCGAAACACCTTATAACCTAAGCTTTCTAAACGGTGTAAATCTTGCGGCTTGTTGCCTCCTTCCCACGCTAATATCAGGGTAGGTTGCAGCGCCATTATCTGGGATAAATCGGCTCCTTGATAGTCGGCCACTTTAGGTAAAAGCTGTGCTTCTTTAGGAAAGTTACTGTAGTCGCTAACGCCAATTAAGTGTGCTTCTAAACCAAGGCTATAAACCCACTCGGTTAAATGAGGTGCAAGCGTGATAATCCGCGGGGCTGATTTTCTGGCTTCTACAGCCTGAACATATTCATGCTGAGTTTCCTCACTAATTTTCTCACCACTTTGCGCTTCAGCTGAAGTGGAAAGAGGTACTAGTGTGAGTAATGTAACGATTATTAGCGAACGCTCTACAGTACTACCTTTACTCAATATCTTAAGTAGTAAAACACTTATTATAAATGCAGCGTGTTTGCGCAATTTGTGAAATAGACTCTTCACGTTAGAAGACCTCGCTCAGGGTTTGTGTCTGTACTGCGATCAATAGCAAACAAACACTCGCAATGGCGGTGACCACAGCCATGGCACCCACTATAGTGCGCTTACTGCGTATCATGTCTGAATACTTTACTTGCTCGGCACCGCCTACGCGAGGGTAGCGGTATTTTCGTCCATGATAAATTGCAGGGCCGCCTAATTGAATATTTTGTATTCCACCAAACAGCGCAAGTAACAAGGAGGTTTTATCTCGTGCTTTACTTCGTCTTACTGCTCGAATGCCTTTTACGGGGTGAGTGAAAAGAAGCACAGCAACACAACCGAGTAACGCAGGGGGAACCACTAATAACGAAACAAGCTTTCGCACAGGTTTAGCAAAATGCACCATTTTAGGGTTTCGGTAGTGCCATTGCCACGAGGTGAGTAATAACAAACGGTAGGTTAGCGCACCAATCGGGCCTGCCAACATAAAGTAAAAAATAACGCCGCAATAAAGATATAAAAACTTAAGCCATAGCGATTCAATGGCTGCTTTCGCAATACCTACATCGGTTAATTGGGTGCATTCACGGGCAACTATGGTGTCTACGGTTTCTCTGGTGAGTACTTTTTTATTTTTTCCTACTGTTTTTAATATCTTACTGAACTGATGGCGCTGATAGGCAAAGTCGAGCAAGGCAACCATGATCACGGCTTCGAAAAAAGCAGGGTATTGAGCCATGTATATGAGTATGGCAAGGCAAACGATTAAGGGGGCTAATAATACGATAGCCGCTAATGAACCAGAGATATAATGCTGCGAACGAGAGTAATTTAAAGAGGGAAGAACTTTAAACCCCATCTGCCTAACCAAATAACGCATGAGGGTAAGCGGGTGGCTGCTAAGCGGCCACCGCCAAAGGGCATCTAGAACAACTGCCAACCATAATACCAGCACCGACTGATATGCTGATTGGGTCAGCAATGCTTCCATTTACCGCTACGCCAGCGCTTTGATCATAGCCATAACAAGTTGCGCTGAATGTTTTGCCGCCGTATCTAAATATTCTTTAAAACTGACAGTTGATGTCTTACCCGCAATGTCAGATAGCGAGCGAATTACCAAAAACGGTACGTCGAGCATGTGACAGGTTTGGGCTATAGCTGCACCTTCCATTTCAACTGCTTTCATATCTGGGAAACTTTCACGCAGCGCCTCTACCGCTTCGTCGGTGCCGATAAACGAATCGCCAGTACAGATAAGACCGCTGGTAGATTGGATGTTTTCTAACTCGCCCGTCGCCGTTTTTGCGGCTTCAATGAGCGTATTGTCACAACGGTAGTCTGCAGGCATGCCAGCACATTGGCCAAGCTTGTAGCCGAAATGGGTTAAGTCCACATCGTGGTGGATAACATGGGTGGCAATCACTACGTCGCCAATGTTTAAGTTCTTATCAAACCCGCCTGCTGAACCTGTATTTACTACCACATCTGGTGCGTATTGCTCGATAAGTACCGTAGTGGCAAGGGCCGCCGCAACTTTTCCAATACCACACTTTACTAACACAACCTCAACGTTATTAAGGGTGCCTTCATAAAAGGTTAAGTGCTTCCATGTGGTTTCTTTAAGGTTTGAAAGTGAAGCTTTAAGTAACGCAACTTCTTCATCCATTGCGCCTAGAATGCCAATTTTTTTTATGCCAGTCTCTTTCATGTCAGTCTCTTTCATGTACATACCGATTTGTTCAAATGTTGGGGGAAGCAAAACTTGCTACAGATATGGTAATGAATTGTATAAGGAAATGAGGAAAACTGACAGGAAAAAGCCTTTGTCACCTGCTATTACAGCAATAATGGAGTGCAACAAAGGCTAGGGGGAAACCGGCTTTTTTATGCAGCTGCCGCGCGGCTCGACCTAACTGGGCGAGTCGGGCGCTTAGTTGGCTCAGGGTTGTGCGTAGGAAGCTGCGACATTTTTTGTTGAATTCTTCTATAAGGAATAAGCTTATTTTCAAGGCATTCACGAATATCGTCTACGGTATAACCCGACTTAACCTTAATTCGCGCATGAGGAACACCGGCAGCATCTAATGCGCCAGAAACAAACCAATCGCGCTGAGTTTTGTAACCCTCTTTTCCTTGGTTATGCACAAGGTCGATAGCTAATATGGGGCTCATGTCCTGTTTGTCGACCAAGATAAAATCAAGTTGGCGCGAAGAGGCTCTAGAAATAGCTTGGCTGGCCGTTTTCTTGTTGGCCGATTGCCTTACTGACACTATGTCGCTTAAGCGTACACGGCAAATGATACGAAACTCTCGCCCCATTGCTTGTTCAATAAGGTTTAAAAAAGAGTGTTCTACAGGAGTGAAAAGCTGTGGCTTTCGGCGAAAAGGAAACGCTACGCCACCATCTGATAATTTTATGGCGCCTAATGCCACCACAATAAGTAACATCATTAAAATAATTGCCAGTTCCATCATATTCCTCGCATATCAACGTGTAATGCGCGTCATAAAAATGACGCTTTTTTTGACACCACTGTGGTTCTTTACTGAAATTGCAAAGGCAGTGCCACATTGAACGAGGAGAGTAACTAGGCGGAAATAAAATTTATGGTAGGTTATGGCTTACTAATGATGAGTACATCAACTTGCGTGCCCACATTATCGGGTGAGACCACAATACGAACCGAATCATCTGTTGCTGCAAGCACGGTGCGTTGGTTAACTGCAGGTTTTCTGACAAATTGGGGATAGGCATTTTGATAGAAGGCGATTACCTCTTTAGGCGCGTGCTTAGTAAAATAGACCAAGCTAGCAGGCAAGCTATCGTCGAATTGCTGACACTGCCGAGCATTAGCCATCAGCGAGACGTCAAAAAAGGAGGCAGGGCAAGACCGAACAACAGGTGCATCTAATGAAGTGTCGGTGGACACCGCATCGGCAAACGCGTGGCTCGCCATTGCTAGCCCGCTAAGTAAAACTATATTGATGCTTTTACGTAAACCACTTGTCATTATTCTTGTTAACCATTAATCGCTCTTTATATCGATAATAATGGGCTAACTATATAAGAGCAATAGGTAAATAGTTGCACAAGGTATGTTCATAACGTGATGGGTATAAGGTAAAAACTATTTGAGAGCTGGGCCCTCAATCCCATCACGCTTCCTCTTTCGAATACTGAAATACCTCATTAAATGGCTTATCAAATACCAAGGCAATTTTGAACGCCACTTCAAGAGATGGTGAGTATTTTCCTTTCTCAATCGCCATAATGGTTTGGCGTGTCACGCCCACTTTTGACGCGAGTTCCTGCTGCGTCATTTCATCGACAAGAAAGCGCAAGGTTCTTATATTGTTAGTTATTGAATAATGTTCAGCCATTAACTTTCTTTCCGGAAATAGTAAATCTCAGTACCAAAGCGGGTTACCTCCGATAACCAAAAAATAAGGACTAACTTTAGCTCAATAGGAGCAAGAGCATAATTGGTGTAGCTATTTTGCGCGTCAAAATCGATGTTACTGTTGATCATCTGCTGTATCACGCACCCAACAACACCAACGGCTAATACCCAGTAGCCTGCGTTGTTAGCCGTTAGGCGATGATTGCGTTCTCGCTCATCTTCAGGGGCATCGGCATCTTCTTGCTGGCTCATGGCTAACGCAATATGTATGGCAACTTCTAAAATAATGAAGGCAATAACGATTTGTGTGATGAGGGACGTAGTGTCTCCAAGGCTACTATTGGGCAGCACAAAAAGAAGTGCGTATACGTTATCTCCATAGATAGAGGCGATCACCGCAGATACTAACAAAGACACCCACAAACTTTTCTCTCTGAACGAAATCATTATCTTTCTCCATGCCCTAGGGCCTGTTGATC
>NZ_PYHU01000023.1:0-44151 GCF_003989595.1 Alteromonas sp. KS69
GGAATTATCGGACGCTTACCTTAGATAGAAAAAAATACGAGGCTGCTAAAACACTACGGCTTGGCCCCTCGCCCATGCTGCGTGAGCATTCCAGATTCGTTAGAAACCATTCCTGCTTTGGAATGGAAACGACAAAATACTTGACTAAATTACTAGGTCTTATACTTGACCAATTTAGTCAGGTATGTGAAAATTCTTGCTATATTAATAGCGGGAGGATTCTATGAAATTAACATCTAAAGGGCGCTACGCAGTAACGGCAATGCTTGATGTAGCATTGCATTCGACACGCGGTCCTGTGCCTCTCGCTGATATCTCTGAACGCCAAGCTATCTCGCTATCTTATTTAGAACAGCTTTTCTCTCGACTACGTAAAAACCAGTTAGTCGATAGTGTTCGTGGGCCAGGTGGTGGTTATTTACTAGGGCGCGATGCTGCCAATATATCAATTGGTGAAGTTATTCGTGCGGTAGATGAATCTGTAGATGCCACCCGTTGCCAAGGTCAAGCGGATTGTCAAAGTGGCGACCGTTGCCTAACTCATAGTTTATGGCAAGACTTAAGCGATCGGATAAGTTCCTTTTTGAACGATATTACCCTTGGCGAATTAATGGCCAAGCGCGATGTTCAAGAAGTGGCTGGGCGTCAAGATAAAAGCGCCTCCCTTCGTAATGTTGCCAACGATATCGAAGTTAGCTTTCAGTTATAACAACAGTTTTAGAGAATGTTTTAGTCGCTTATGTCTCGTTCAACACCTATTTATTTAGATTACGCCGCTACCACGCCTGTCGACCCAAAGGTTGCAGAAAAAATGGTGCAGTGCCTGACTATGGATGGCAATTTTGGCAACCCAGCTTCCCGTTCGTATCGTTTTGGTTGGATGGCGGAAGAAGCGGTAGACGTCGCCCGTAATCAAATAAGTGATGCACTGAACTGCGACCCGCGAGAAATCGTATTCACCTCGGGTGCGACAGAATCAAATAATTTGGCCATTAAAGGTGTAGCAGAAGGCTATGTGAATAACGTTAAACATATCATTACCGTTAATACCGAACACAAAGCTGTTTTAGATACGTGTGAATACCTTGAAAAGCAAGGTTTTAAAGTGACTTACCTAGATGTGGATACGTCAGGTCTTGTTTCACTTTCACAGCTTGAAGCAGCAATAACTACCGACACCATTTTAGTGTCAGTAATGCACGTGAATAACGAATTAGGTGTTGTTCAAGATATTAGCGCTATTGGTGAGCTTTGCCGTGCTAAGAACATCCTGTTTCACGTAGATGCGGCGCAGAGCGTGGGTAAGCTTCCCATTGACTTGCAAGCATTGCCAGTCGACTTGTTATCTATTTCAGCGCATAAAATTTATGGTCCGAAAGGCATGGGCGCCTTATACGTTCGCCGTCGACCAAAAATCAATTTAGCTGCCCAAATTCATGGTGGCGGACACGAACGGGGTATGCGTTCAGGCACGTTGGCAACACACCAGATTGTGGGGATGGGCGAAGCGATACACCTTGCCTATCAACAGTTAGAGAATGATACCGCCCATATTAGCAAGTTGAAAACTGCGTTGTGGGAAGGGCTAAGCCAGTTAGATGATATTTACCTTAATGGCCATGAAACTCAGCGTATAGCGAACATTTTAAATGTGAGTTTTGGTGGTGTGGATGGGGAAAGTATGATGATGGCGATGAACGATATTGCGGTATCCTCTGGCTCTGCCTGCACATCGGCAAGCTTAGAACCCTCATACGTATTACGCGCCATTGGCAGAAGTAGTGAACTGGCTCACGCTGGAATACGTTTCAGTATAGGTAGGTTCACCACATTAGATGACATCACTTACGTCATCAACAAAGTGACAGATGTTGTTACCCGTTTGCGTGAGGCTACTGTATTGGCCGCAAGCCGATAGCACATTTTATTGCACGTTATCGTAATTACCGATTGGTATGATATTTAATTTTTATTTAACTGGGCTGTTGAATATTTGAGTGAAATACTCAGGTATTATATAATACGGCTCCAAAATTTTAGGCTGTCTAGATATTCGATAGGAATATCGCAAATACGTTTTGGCAAATACGTAAGTAGCTAAAACGGCAACGTGACTTACTGGCAAGACCGAGAGGCCAGTAGTGAAGGCAGCGAACGCAGGCAAACAAGTGAGATCCCAACATGAGTGAACAGATCGAACAGGCGTTAGAAAGAAAGTACGATGCTGGATTTTATTCAGAGATCGAATCTGAGACTTTTGAAAGTGGCCTCGACGAGTCAGTAATTCGCCGTATTTCAGCAATGAAAAACGAGCCGGAGTGGATGCTAGAGTGGCGCTTAAAAGCGTATCATTCATGGCTTGAAATGGAAGAGCCTGATTGGGCTCATGTCGACTACCCTAAAGTAGACTATCAAGCCATTTCTTATTACTCGGCACCAAAGAGTATGAAAGACAAGCCTCAGTCTCTTGATGAAGTTGATCCTGAACTACTGCGTACCTACGAAAAACTAGGTATTCCGTTGCATGAACAAGAAATGCTAGCGGGTGTTGCAGTAGATGCGGTATTTGACTCAGTTTCAGTGGTAACGACTTTTCGAAGCAAGTTAGAAGAAGCGGGCGTTATCTTTTGCCCTATCTCTGAAGCGCTGGTGAAATACCCAGATTTAGTGAAAAAGTACATCGGCTCGGTAGTACCGCGCACCGATAACTACTTTGCTGCATTAAACAGTGCCGTATTTACCGACGGATCATTCGTTTATATTCCAAAAGGCACACGTTGCCCTATGGAGCTTTCTACCTATTTCCGTATAAACGAAATGAACACCGGTCAGTTTGAACGTACGCTTATTGTTGCCGAAGAAGGCAGTTATGTAAGCTACCTAGAAGGCTGTACTGCACCTCAGCGTGACGAAAACCAATTGCACGCTGCTGTAGTTGAATTAGTTGCTATGGACGATGCCACTATTAAGTACTCAACCGTACAAAACTGGTACCCGGGTGATGAAAATGGTAAAGGCGGTATTTATAACTTCGTGACCAAGCGTGGTATTTGCCATAAGAACGCAAAAATCTCGTGGACTCAGGTTGAAACCGGTTCAGCGGTTACGTGGAAATACCCAAGCTGCGTGCTTAAAGGCGATAATAGTGTAGGTGAGTTCTACTCAGTGGCGTTAACCCGTGGTAGGCAGCAAGCCGACACCGGTACCAAAATGATTCACCTTGGTAAGAACACCCGCTCTACCATTATCTCTAAAGGTATTTCAGCGGGTAACAGTAACAATGCGTATCGTGGATTAGTGCAAATGGGCCCTCGTGCCGATGGCGCGCGTAACTTCACAGAGTGTGACTCGCTGTTAATCGGCGATAAATGCGGCGCACATACATTCCCGTATATCGAAAGTAGAAATCCAAGTGCCATTGTTGAGCACGAAGCAACAACGTCGAAAGTAAGCGACGAGCAGTTGTTCTTGTGCCAGCAACGTGGTTTAGACACAGAAAAATCCGTTTCCATGATTGTTAACGGTTTCTGTAAAGAAGTATTCAAAGAGCTGCCGATGGAATTTGCCGTAGAAGCCGGCAAGCTGCTCGAAATTAGTCTTGAAGGTTCAGTGGGGTAATCAATGCTTAGTATCAAGAATTTACATGCCAGCGTAGAAGAGAAAAACATCATTAAAGGGCTTAACCTAGAAGTTAAGCCAGGTGAAGTACACGCTATCATGGGCCCTAACGGCGCCGGTAAGAGTACCCTTGGTTATGTGCTTTCTGGCCGTGATGGTTATGAAGTTAGCGAAGGTGAAGTGACACTGAACGGTAAAGATTTGCTCGATTTAGAAGTGGAAGAACGTGCCCGTGAAGGTTTGTTCTTAGCGTTTCAATATCCAGTAGAAATTCCAGGCGTAAGCAACATGGAATTCATGAAAGAGTCTGTCAACGCCATGCGTGAACAGCGCGGCGAAGACCCGCTTACTGCTGCAGAATTTTTAAAGAAAGCCAAAGATGCGTGTAAGCAAGTGCAATTGCCGCTAGATTTTTTAAAGCGTGGTGTTAACGAAGGCTTCTCTGGTGGTGAGAAAAAACGTAACGAAATCATGCAAATGATTTTGTTAGAGCCAAAGCTTTGTATTCTTGATGAGTCTGACTCAGGCCTAGACGTTGATGCACTTCAAGTGGTGGCTGATGGTGTAAACAGCCAACGTGATGGTGAACGCAGCTTTATCGTAGTGACTCACTACCAGCGTTTGCTTGATTATATCAAACCTGACTTTGTACACATTCTTGCCGACGGCAAAATTGTGAAAAGTGGTGATGCATCTCTAGCACTAGAAGTAGAGAAAAGCGGTTATGCCTTCTTAGGTAAAGCCTACGAGGAGGCCGAAGCATGAGTCAATGGCTAGAACAGGTCATTGATGGGGCAGCGCTAGATGATTATCTGGCGCCCGTGCGTCAGCAGGCCTTAACACAATTAAAAAACGATGGTTGGCCGAAACGCCGCAACGAAAGCTGGATCAATACGCCACTTACGCCCGTAGAAAAGCGTAACGTTGCGATTGCCACGCAAGTAGACAGCGTACCTGTGCCAAATATCGATAACTTAAACGCGTTAGATATCGTGTTTGTTGATGGTGTGTTAGTTACGCAAATTAACACGCTAGACGTGCCACAAGGCATGTCAATTACTTCGCTAAACGTTGACGATGCGGCTACACAGCAAGCCATTGCCAGTGTGTTCGGTCAAGTGAAGCCAACGCGCCATTTATTTGGCCGTGTTAATGATGCACTTTGCCAGCACGGTGTTTTCATCAATGTAGTAGACGGCGCAAAAGTAACCAAGCCTATTCGCATTGTGAATTTAGCGACTAAAAACGTAGATGCCCATACTCGCGTATTGGTTAAGCTAGGTAATGCATCAAGCGCGGTTATCATTGAACAAGGTTCAGGTGATACCGATAGCCTTACTACGGCATTTGCTGAATACGATATTGCTGATGATGCGCACTTAGAGCACTACCGTTTTGCGATGTTCACAGGCAGCGCTAAGCAACTAGGTGGAAGCCACTTTATGTTGCACGACCGCTCAACCTTAAATAGCACTCTAGTGGGCTATGGTAGTGAGTTGTCACGCTTAGATGTAGATATGCATCATGCCGGTGAATTTGCTAACGCCAAAATGAACGCGATTTATTTGTTGGCTGAAGGTGAGTTATTCGACTTACATTCAACCATTGAGCACGCCATGCCTAACGGCACCACAGAAGAAAATGCGCGTGGGATTGTGGGTGATAAAGCCCGTGCGGTGTTTAACGGTCGTATTCACATTCACCGTGACGCGCAAAAGACCTTGGCAGAGCTTAACAACCGTAACTTATTGTTGTCTCGTCGCGGTGTTATCAACACTAAACCTGAACTTGAAATTTATGCTGACGACGTGCGCTGTGCTCACGGTGCAACAGTGGCAGAAATTGAAGGTGAAGCGCTTTATTACATGCTGACTCGCGGCGTACCGCGCAGTAAAGCCTTAGTGATGTTGAACTTTGGTTTCATTCAAGAGCTAATTAACGATATGCCAAATGCGGCTATCCGCGATTGGCTACTTCCTGTGCTAAGCGAGCGCTTTGCACACATGGAGGTAAAATGAGCTTAGACGTTGCTGCGCTTCGCGCCCAGTTTCCAATCCTTGCTAAAACGGTAGATGGTAAGCCATTGGTTTACCTCGACAACGCGGCGACAACACAAAAGCCGCATGCGGTGATTGATGCCATTGTCGATTTCTATACGAACACCAATGCGAACGTGCATCGCGGCGCTCATCATTTATCTGATGAAGCAACTCGACGTTATGAAAATGCGCGCACGAGTGTAGCGGGCTTCATTAACGCCAGTGCGCGGGAAGAAGTGATTTGGACCAGCGGGACCACTGAAGCCATTAATATTGTGGCTAACGGGTTGGGGCAGTTGCTTCGCGAAGGCGACCAAGTCATGGTGACAGAATTAGAGCACCACGCGAACTTGGTTACGTGGCAGCAAGCGTGTCGACGTTCTGGCGCAACATTAAATATTGTGCCGGTGTTCGATAACGGTGAGCTCGATATCGACGCTTTCGATAGACTCTTAACACCTAGCACTAAAATGGTGGCGTTTCCGCATGTATCAAATGCATTAGGTACGGTTAACCCTATTAAACTGCTAACGGAAAAAGCGAAAGCAGTAGGTGCATGGGTGTTAGTGGACGGCGCGCAGGGCATTGCCCATGGCGGCGTTGACGTACAAGACATAGGCTGTGATTTTTACGCTTTTTCCGGGCACAAGCTGTTCGGACCTACTGGCATTGGCGTTTTATGGGGCCGTAAATCGGTGCTAGAAGACTGGCCAGTATGGCAAACCGGCGGCGAAATGATTAAAGACGTGTCTTATCATGAAGCGACGTGGGGCGAATTGCCGAATCGCTTAGAAGCAGGTACGCCTAATATTGCGGGCGCTATTGGTTTAGGTGCTGCTGTTGACTGGTTTAAAAATCTTGATATGGCCGCATTACATAACCATGAACAAGCACTATTAAGCTACGCCACTGAACAAGCACTTGCGTTTGAAGGTATGCGTTTAATTGGCACTGCGCCTAATAAAGTTGGTGTTTTAAGCTTTTTATTAGACGGTGCGCACCCTGGTGATGTTGGGTTTATTCTTGATAGGCAAGGCGTAGCAATAAGAACGGGCGATAACTGTGCTCAGCCGCTGATGAAGCGCTTTGGTATTCCAGGCACTGCTCGTGCATCGTTCTCAATTTACAACACGCTTGAAGAAGTGGACAGCTTATTTGCTGCACTTAAGAAAGCGAAAATGATGTTGGCCTAAGGAGGCACTATGAGTGTTGAAACATTTGTTCCTAGCACAAAGCTTATTACCTTGAGCGACAGCGCCATTAAGCATTTTGAAAGCAAGCTTAAAGACAAGCCGGGTCAGTTAATTCGCTTGTCTACCCGTGTAAGTGGCTGTACCGGTTATGCATACGAACTTGATTTTGCTGATAGCGCGAAAGACGGCGACGAAATTGTAGAAATTTCACCAACCCTTCGTGTTGCGGTTTCAGAAGATGCAGCAGACCTAGTACGTAGTACGGAAATTGACTATGTGACTGAAGGTGTGAACGGCATTATCAAGTACAACAACCCAAATGTGGTTGATGAGTGTGGTTGTGGCGAAAGCTTCAACGTTGGCTAACTGCAATATTAAGAAGTTATAGCATGAAGCAGAAGATGGTGGTGACAGAACGAGAGTGTAAAGCACGTCTTGTTCCAGCAGGAAACCCTGCAACCATACCAGAAGGTGAGTTTGTTACGATCACGCAAGATTTAGGTGGAAATTACACGGTTACGTGGCGTGGCAATATGTACCGTATTGACGGCACCGATGCCGATGCGATTGGCCGTAAAGCCCAAGTACTTAACTTCGCCGAGCCTGAAGATGGCAAAGTGAGTGAGCAGCAGGTCTGGGATGCGCTTGAAACTATCTTCGACCCTGAAATACCGATTAACTTAGTATCGCTAGGGCTTATCTATAAGGTTAACGTTAATCAAGATAGTGGCGAAGTTGATATTGATATGACGTTAACCGCGCCAGGTTGCGGCATGGGGCCAGTATTGGTAGGCGATGTAGAATATCGTGTAGCACTTGTTCCCTTTGTTACTGCCGTCAATGTTGAGTTAGTATTCGATCCAGCGTGGTCACGAGAAATGATGAGTGAAGAAGCGCAGCTAGAAGCGGGCCTTTTCTTTTAATAACACAGGATTATTCATGGCATTACCCTCTACTGAAGAAATAATTGATGATTTAGCGTTTTTCGATGATTGGGAACAGCGCTATCAATATATTATCGATTTAGGTAAATCTGTGCCTGGCTTGCCAGAAGACAAGCGCACGGCAGACAGGCTGGTAAAAGGTTGCCAAAGCAGTGTGTGGCTGGTTGAGTCTTACGACAATAACCAAATTACCTTTGAAGTAGACAGTGACGCAGTGATTGTTCAAGGCTTATTAGCGTTAGTTTTAGCGGCGTATAATAATAAATCGCCGAAAGATATTCTTGAATTTGATATTGATGGCTATTTCGAAGCGCTAGATTTGGAGCGCCATATTACGCCGACTCGGGGAAATGGACTTCGTGCAATCGTGGCGAAAATTCAACATCTTGCTAAAGAAAACAGTTAGTTATATAAATATTGGTGCCGGGCGCTAGGTAAAATTAAGTGTAATATGCGTCCAAAACCGAGTGCGTCATAAACGCTGTCATAATAGTGTCACTTTTATCACGTGTAGTAGAGCGCCATGGGGTGTTGAAATCGCCGCTGGTCAAGCCGTTAATAATTGCCTATAATTCGCGGCCAAAAATTCATAAGACTTAAATTTGTTTGGAGAAAACAATGGCTCTAGAGCGTACTTTTTCGATTATCAAGCCTGATGCGGTAGCTAAAAACGTTATCGGTGCAATTTACAACCGTTTCGAATCTGCTGGTCTTCGCATCGTGGCATCTAAGATGATCCACATGAGCAAAGAACAAGCTGAAGGTTTCTACGCAGAACATAAAGAACGTCCTTTTTTCGGCGCTCTAGTTGATTTCATGACATCTGGCCCAGTAATGGTTCAGGTTCTTGAAGGCGAAAACGCTGTTGTTAAAAACCGTGAAATCATGGGTGCAACTAACCCAGCTGATGCCGCTGCTGGAACACTTCGTTCTGACTACGCTGCTTCAATTGATGAAAACGCATGTCACGGTTCTGATGCACCAGAATCAGCTGCACGTGAAATTGCTTACTTCTTCTCTGAAGAAGAGATTTGTCCTCGTACGCGTTAATCGCAAACGACCGAATCTAAAAAACGAGGCTTCGGCCTCGTTTTTTGTTTCTGTAAGTCTGTTTTTCAGCTTTATTGTACAGCCTCTAGTTTTGGCTAGCTTCGTCAAGAAGACGTAACAATATAGCAAGTTACACCCTGTATTAAGTCTGTGGGTTACGCTTTTTCTACTTGAACAAGTATGGTAAAATCCGCGCAAATTTTGAACGGCTTTGGTCTATGACTTTTGACCGTTTTGGGCGTAACGTTTTTCTTAGCAGCATTTCTTCTGCTTACGTCCTACAAGTGAACGGCTTTTCACTACTTACGCTTTAAAGAGTAACTCGTTATTTAAGGGCTTCCGATAGAGGCTCATGAGGTTTCATCTTAATAACTCAAGTAGATTTAGAGCAACATGGATTCGAACCTCCTAATGTCCGTTCGCGTCATCATATTAGCAGTACAAGGCAATAGCCTTGAATAGGTAAAAGGGTCATCATTTTATGGCAAAGACAAATTTGTTAAATCTTAATCGCGAAGGCTTGCGTAATTTCTTCAAAGAAAAAGGAGAAAAACCATTTCGTGCCGATCAGGTAATGAAATGGATTTATCAGCAGGGCGAAAGCGATTTTGAGAAAATGAGCAACCTGAATAAAAACCTGCGCGCGATGCTGATAGAACACTGTGAAGTGAAAGCGCCAGAGATTGCCTATTTCCAAGAAGCGAGCGATGGCACCATTAAGTTCGCGTTAGCGCTTGAGGGCGGTCAGGAAGTGGAGACGGTATGGATCCCAGAAGCTGACCGTGCAACGCTTTGTGTATCGTCACAAGTAGGCTGCGCCCTTGAATGTACGTTCTGCTCAACCGCTCAACAAGGTTTTAACCGTAATTTGAGCGTGAGTGAAATTATTGGTCAAGTATGGCGTGTAGCCACGTTTCTTGGCTTATCAAAAGATACCAGCAAACGTCCTATTACTAACGTAGTCATGATGGGCATGGGTGAGCCTTTGCTTAACCTTAAAAACGTGGTGCCAGCCATGAACATTATGTTAGATGATTTTGGTTTTGGCCTATCTAAGCGCCGCGTAACGTTAAGTACCTCAGGTGTGGTACCTGCACTTGATATGCTGGGCGATCAAATTGACGTGGCTTTGGCGATTTCATTACATGCGCCAAATGACGAGCTGCGCAATGAAATTGTACCAGTGAATAAAAAATACAATATTGAAGCCTTTTTGGCTGGCGTACGCCGTTATCTTGAAAAATCGAAAGCTAACCAAGGCCGAGTGACGGTTGAATACGTTATGCTTTCACATATTAACGACAGCACCGACCAAGCGCATGAATTAGCGAAAGTATTGAAAGATACACCGTGTAAAATAAACTTAATTCCGTTTAACCCATACCCGGGTTCACCGTACCTTTGTTCAAGTAATTCGCGTATCGATAGATTCTCAAAAGTTCTTATGGATTATGGGTTTACCACTGTTGTACGCAAAACACGAGGCGACGATATCGATGCGGCTTGTGGGCAATTAGTAGGTGATGTTGTAGACAGAACTAAGCGATTGTTAAAAAAACAGGTGAAGGGCGAAGCGATTTCGGTAAAAATGGCCCAATAATCATTAAGATATTAGGGTAATAACATGCGAATAGGATTGATAGCAGCTGTAGTCTTTTTAGCGGGGTGCGTAAGCAACTCGCAACCTGGGAGTTACAATAGTAACTTTGATCGCCAGGAAGCTGCTAAAACTCGTATGTCTTTAGGGTTAACCTACCTTAAAAACAATAATTATAAACAAGCTAAAGTGAATTTAGATCAAGCGTTAGAATACGATCCACGCTCAGCTGAGGTTAACTATGCTATTGCGTATTATTACCAACTGGTTGGGGATGCAAAGCGCGCTGATGATCTCTATCAAACAGCAATGTCGTTAGCACCCAATAACGGTGATATTGCCAACAGCTATGGCGCGTTCAAGTGTCAAGATGGTGATTACGAGGGCGCTAAGGAGTACTTCCTTAAGGCAGTGAGTAATCAACAATATGCCAATTCAGCAGAAACTTACGAAAATCTCGCCTTATGTGCACAAAGCCAAGGCAATGTTGATGATGCTATTACCTACTTTCAAAGTGCACTTAAACACCAGCCCTTGCGTGCTAAAAGTTTATATTTACTGACAGAGCTTTATATTGCCACCGAGCAGTGGACATCAGCGAAGTACACGTTAGACAAGTACCAACGCGTTGCTAAACCTTCTCCCGATTCCTTATGGCTGGCCTTTGAAATACATCAAGGAACAAACGATTGGGAAGGGGCAAAAGAAGTAGGGTATAAATTATCAACCTTATTTCCTGACAGCCCGTATACAGCGGAATATAAGAATATTCTAGCGCAGCATACGCCACAGGTTGAACGAAAAGTAAAAGGGGAAGATACTAATGCTGATACAGTATCTAACTCAGCACATGCGAATACAGAAACAAAAACGGGATTGTCTTCCCAGCAAGCGCAATTCCACATAGTAAAGGCGAACGAAAACCTTTATCGTATTTCTCTGAAGCATAACATTAAAATTACCTCGCTGAAGGAGTGGAACAACATTGAAAATGCTGGCTCGATTTTTGCCGGTATGAAGCTTTGGTTAGTACCACACAACATGCAAGGGGAATAGGAAGTCGAATGGTGTCAGAACAACAAACGACTGAAGAAGCAGGTTTAGCACAAGAATCTACCGTGCCAAGCCCAGGTAAAATGCTTCGAGAGCGACGGGAATCGCTAGGGCTAACGCAGCAGCAAATTGCTGACAAGCTTTTCTTGAAAGTCACTCAAATCAATGCCTTAGAAGAAGATGCTGTGGATAAAACCACCTCTATTACTTTTACAAAAGGCTACGTAAGAAACTACGCGAAACAACTAGGATTAAATGCCGAACAAGTTGTTGCTGCCTTCGAGCAATATCATACAAGTGTAGAACCACCGGCCAAACTGCAGAGTTTTTCTCGTCGTGTCGCTAAACAGACACACGATGATCGCTGGATGATGGTTACCTATATTATTTTATTGCTGATAATCGGTGGCATTGTAGCCTGGTGGGTTCAACAACCTAGTGATGAAGCTATCGTTGAAGCGCCTAATCTTGAAAAAATTAAAGAAGAAGCTGCAAACACCCCCATTCCTCAAGCAACTAACCGCACTAATTCGGGTGTGTTAAACAGCAGGAGTACTAATACAGCAACAAGCACTATTACGGGCACTGATACGCAGAGCACAGTGCTTCCTCAATCTGTCGATGGTAATAGCAGTAATACAGATGATGAAAGCTTGCCGCCGTCTGCAGGTATCAATGAAAGTAATAACCTGACTGCATTGGTGAGCGATTCAGACTCCGGTGAAATCCGCTTAGGTAGCCAAGTTGCCAGCAATTCCTCGAGTTCAGGTAGTCAAAGTGGGGCAGTGCCTATATCAATGACATTTACCTTTGACGACGATTGTTGGGTGAACATAAAAGACGCAACCGGTGAGGCAATTGCTTACGGTGTTAAGCAATCTGGCCGTGTTATGGAAATTCAAGGTGTGCCTCCTGTTGCAGTTACACTCGGCAAACCGGATAATGTACGTATATCAGTTAATGGCGACCCCGTGGATATCACGGCCTTTCAAAATGGCCAGATAGCGCGATTCTCGCTTCCTATGTAGGTAATTAGATGTTTGCAGAAAGTCCTATCAAACGCAGAAAGTCCACGCGTATTAATGTAGGTAATATTCCTATTGGCGATGGTGCACCCATTGCTGTTCAATCTATGACGAATACGCGTACCACAGATGTGGCTGCGACGGTTGATCAAATTAATCGTATTGTCGCCGTAGGTGGTGAGATTGTTCGTGTTTCCGTACCTACCATGGACGCTGCTGAAGCATTCAAGGAAATTCGTAAACAAGTAAGCACGCCTTTGGTCGCTGATATTCATTTCGACTATCGCATTGCGCTTAAAGTGGCCGAGTACGGTGTTGATTGTTTACGAATTAACCCTGGTAATATTGGCAATATGGAACGTGTACGTTCCGTGGTTGATTGTGCCAAAGACAAAAATATCCCCATTCGCATTGGCGTAAATGGCGGGTCGCTGGAAAAAGACTTACAAGAGAAATACGGCGAACCTACGCCTGAAGCCTTGGTTGAGTCGGCTATGCGACATGTAGATATACTCGATAAGCTTAACTTCGACCAATTCAAAGTGAGTGTAAAAGCCTCTGATGTGTTTCTGGCGGTGGGGGCTTATCGACTATTAGCGCAGCAAATCGATCAGCCACTACATTTGGGTATCACTGAAGCGGGCGGTCAACGTGCCGGTGCAGTAAAAAGCTCTGTCGGTCTAGGCATGCTTTTGGCAGAGGGTATTGGTGATACTATTCGTATTTCACTGGCTGCTGATCCTGTCGAAGAAATTAAAGTGGGTTTCGACATTTTAAAGTCGCTCCGAATCCGTTCAAGAGGTATTAACTTCATTGCATGCCCGAGTTGTTCAAGACAAGAGTTTGATGTTATCGGTACGGTAAACGCGTTAGAACAACGCCTTGAAGATATTCTTACGCCCATGGATGTGTCTATTATCGGCTGCGTAGTAAATGGTCCAGGTGAAGCTGAGGTATCAGACTTAGGCTTAACGGGCGCCAGAAACATGAGCGGCTTATATGAAGATGGTAAGCGCGTGAAAGAGCGATTAGCCAACGATGACCTTATCGACAAGCTTGAAGCAAGAATTCGTGCGAAAGCAACCCGTATGAGCGAAGCCAACAAAATACAGGTATCGGTGAAAGACTAAGCCTGTACGATTGTTGTTTATCTACAAAGCCCCTATAATGCGGGGCTTTTCACTATTTAGCAGTATGAGAATTTCACGTGGCTAAGACTATTCAGGCAATTCGCGGAATGAATGATTGCCTGCCGGAAGTATCCGGTACATGGCAGAAAGTAGAATCTGTACTCCGTCAAGTGGTGGCCAGTTATGGCTATCAAGAAATTCGCACGCCTATTGTAGAGAGCACTGACTTGTTCAAGCGCTCTATTGGCGAAGTGACCGACATTGTCGAAAAGGAAATGTATACCTTTGAAGACAGAAATGGCGACAGTTTAACCCTTCGCCCTGAAGGTACTGCCAGCACGGTGCGTGCCGGTAATGAGCATGGCTTGTTGTATAACCAACAGCAACGCTTGTGGTACATGGGGCCAATGTTCCGCCACGAACGTCCGCAAAAAGGGCGTTATCGTCAATTCCACCAGTTCGGTGTTGAAACTTATGGCCTTGATGGCCCCGATATCGATTTGGAAGTCATTTTATTAAGCGCTCGATTATGGAAAGCGTTTGGTATTGAAAAGCACGTTACCTTGCAAATTAACTCATTAGGTTCAAACGAAGCCCGTCAGGCCTACCGTGAAACTTTAATTAGCTATTTGAAAGAACGCGCAGATAAGCTTGATGAAGAATCGCTTCGCCGATTAGAGTCAAATCCACTTCGTGTACTTGATAGCAAGAACCCGAATGTGCAAGCAGCCATTGCTGATGCGCCGTCATTGCTTGATCATTTAGATGAAGAATCTAAAACCCACTTTGACAGCTTATGTGAACGCTTAACACAAGCAGGTATTTCATTCGAAATTAACCCTCGCTTAGTGCGTGGGCTGGATTATTATAATCGTACCGTGTTTGAGTGGGTAACCGAAAGCTTAGGTTCACAAGGCACAGTCTGTGCGGGCGGCCGATATGACGGTTTGGTAGAACAGCTAGGCGGAAAAGCCACACCTGCGGTAGGCTTTGCTATGGGTATGGAACGTTTAGTACTCTTGCTTACCACGTTAAGTGAAGATGCATTAGATACTAGTAGTGCTGATGTGTACGTTACCGCGATGGGCGACGATGCTCAGGCCTATGCCTTGGAAGTATCAGAACACCTTCGTGATACATTGCCTAATGTACGGGTGATGATGCACTGTGGCGGCGGAAACTTTAAAAAACAATTAAAACGCGCTGACAAAACAGGGGCACGTTTTGCCTTGTTGTTAGGGTCACAAGAAATGCAATCACGTGAAGTAGCAGTAAAGCCATTACGTGATGGTCAAGAGCAACAGACAATCGCTTTTAATGCGTTGTCGAGCACTATTGCCGACCTGCTGAACGCATAATAAGAGGAAATCATGGAACAATTCGCAACAGAAGATCAACAAGTAGAAGCGATTAAACGCTTTTGGAAAGAGCACGGTACCGCCATTATCGTTGGCGCAGCATTGGGGCTAGGTGGCCTTTGGGGCTGGCGTTATTACTCTGATACGCAGATGGCAACCAAAGAAGCGGCATCAGTGGAATACCAAAACGCAGTTGAAACCTATGGTGAAGAAGGTAGCGCAGATAAAATTACCGCCTTTATTAATGCAAACGAAGACTCAGGCTACGCCAGTATTGCTAGTCTATTGGCAGCCAAACAAGCTGTAGATGCTGGTGATTTTGACGCCGCTGCATCACACCTAAACCATGTGGTTACCTTTGCTGAAAATGAAGAATTAAAAGCGCTAGCCGCTATTCGTTTAACGCGAGTTCAAATTGAAATGAACCAGCTAGACGCAGCGTTGTCTACGCTAGGCAATATTACAAACGAAGCATTTGCTGCTGAAGTATCTGAACTGAAAGGTGATGTATATCAGCAACAAAGTAAATTTGATGATGCTCGTTTAGCCTACTCAGGTGCGCTTGAAAAAAATGCCAACAACCCGTTATTGCAAATGAAGTTAGACAACTTAGCCGTTGCTGCGGGCCAATAAGCTGGTACATAAAAATAAAGAGGTAAGCAATTTGTTTCACAATACGTGTGGCCGTAAGGGCCGATTTGCTCGGGCGATGGGCATGGCATTGGCCATCTCTGTAACGCTTTCTGGTTGTTCTACCGTCTCTGATTGGTTTGCAGATGAAGAAGAGCTCGAAATTCGCCGTTTGAAACCAATCGATGCGAAGTTTACGCCTTCAGTAAAATGGGACAGAGACATCGGCGACGGTGTTGATCATTATTTCTCTCGCCTTCGCCCGGTATATGCTTACGAAAACCTTTATGCCGCTGACCGCCATGGCAGTGTTGTGGCTATGAACCCAGAGAACGGTGATGTTTTATGGGAACGTGACTTCGCCGTATTCGAAGATGACGGCTGGTGGGACTCTATTGCACGCCTTTGGCGCAGTGGAGCAAGTGCGCGTATTGGTGGCATTTCCGTTGCCGACAGATTGTTATTTGTAGGTACAGAAAACGGCGTTGTAATGGCACTTGATTCCGAAACCGGCGAAACCAAGTGGGAAGCGTCTGTTCCTGGTGAAGTGTTAGCGGCGCCTTCTGCTGACGAAGGTATTTTAGTTGTTAATACCGGCGCGGGTACCTTATTTGGCTTTGATACTCGAACTGGTGAGCAGTTATGGCGACATGAAGGCGATACACCGCCATTAACCCTTCGTGGTATTTCTGGCCCTGTAGCGGCAAACGGCGGCGCCTTGATAGGAACCCCTACGGGCAAGTTGCAAGTTAACTTACTTGAGTCAGGTATTCTTGCTTGGGAAACCGTTATTGCCACGCCAACGGGCGCGACAGAGTTAGAGCGTATTGTTGACCTTGATACCACCCCCGTGCTTTTTGGTGGCACCATTTATACGGTTTCTTACAATGGGACGCTGGCAGCAGTAGAGCTGCGCAGTGGTCGTATTATCTGGAAGCGTGAGTACGGTTCGTATCGCAACCTAAGTATTGAAGGAAACAGTATTTTTGTTGTAGATAACAACTCTAATATTTATGCCCTAGACAGACGAAACGGTGTAGAGCTTTGGTCACAAGGTAGCCTGAAGTCTCGTTCTGTTACTGCGGCAACGCCAGTGGGTGAGCATATTGTTGTTGGTGACAACTGGGGTTTCGTTCATTGGATTGAACAAGAGACTGGCCAAATAGTGGCTCGCGTTGATGTAGGCGGCGATGATGAAGACGATGCTATATACGATGCACCATTAAACGTTGACGGTGTGGTAGTAACCATGACCCGTAACGGCGTAGTGGCAGCCATTTCTACGTTATAGCCTGTTCAACAACATAATTTGTTGGATAGTTGGCCTAATATCTTCTGTTAGGCTGACGCATCATACCTAAACAGGTATAATGCCCAATCACACTCTGTCCGCAAGTAAGCTATGCTTACTTGCGGTTTGTGTTTTTTAGCTTTTTTCCTTTAGGATTTGATACATGTTGCCCGTTGTTGCTTTGGTAGGCCGCCCTAATGTGGGTAAGTCCACCTTGTTTAATCGTTTAACTAATACACGAGATGCGCTGGTCGCTGATTACCCAGGGCTTACCCGTGACCGCAAGTACGGTCAGGCTAAGTTTGAGCAGCGTCAATTCATCGTGGTGGATACCGGCGGTATCACGGGTGACGAAGAAGGTATTGATGCTGAAATGGCGCAGCAGTCACTTTTAGCCATTGAAGAAGCCGACGTAGTCTTATTACTTGTTGATGCCAGAGCAGGCCTACTGCCTGCAGATCAAGGGATCGCTGACCATATTCGTCGCCTCAACAAAAAAGTGTTAGTTGTTGCAAATAAAGTCGACGGCATTGATGGCGATAGCGAAAGCGCTGACTTTTACGCGCTGGGCTTAGGTACGGTTAAGCAAATCGCCGCGGCTCATGGACGTGGTGTAAGCCAGTTACTTCAAGATGCTCTAGTGCCACTTGAAGCGTCTTTTCCTGACATGCGTATTGTTGAAGAAGTTCAAGAAGAAGAGATTGATGCTGAAGAACAGCTTAAGCGTCTTCAAGAACAGCCTATCAAGCTGGCCATTGTTGGAAAGCCTAACGTAGGTAAGTCTACGTTAACGAATCGTATTTTAGGTGAAGAACGAGTTGTTGTTTTTGACCTTCCAGGTACTACCCGCGATAGCGTTTTCATTCCAATGGAACGTGACGACCGTGAATATATTCTTATCGATACCGCTGGGGTTCGCAAACGCAGAAAAGTGAATGAGGCGGTTGAAAAATTCTCTATCGTTAAAACGTTGCAAGCGATTGATGAAGCGAACGTTGTGCTGATGATTATTGATGCCCGAGAGGGCATTACCGACCAAGACTTAAGTTTACTCGGCTTTGTGTTAAATTCAGGTCGCTCACTGGTTATTGCCGTGAATAAGTGGGATGGGTTGAGTACAGATATTAAAAACGATATCAAAAGGGAACTCGATCGCCGTCTTGGTTTTATCGACTTTGCACGTTTGCACTTTATTTCTGCAATGCACGGCACCGGTGTAGGTAACTTATTCGAATCTGTACAAGAAGCTTACCTAAGCGCCACTAAGCGTATTAATACTTCTATGCTTACCCAAATTATGGAAATGGCTCAAGATGACCATCAGCCGCCGCTAGTTCGCGGTCGTCGGGTTAAAATGAAATATGCACATGCTGGTGGTTATAACCCGCCGGTCATTGTTATTCACGGTAACCAAGTTGACGATTTACCTACGTCGTACAAGCGCTTCTTGATGAACTACTTCCGTAAAGCGCTTCAGGTGATGGGCACGCCTATACGCATCGAATTTAGGGAAGGGGCTAACCCGTTTGAAGGCAAAAAGAACAAGCTCACGCTTACTCAAGAACGAAAACGAAAGCGTTTACTGTCTTATCATAGTAAGAAAAAGTAACTGTTAATCGGAACAAGCTTGGTAACTAAGCGTTTTGGGCAATGGCGATATGCAGGTTTGAAACGTTATTATTCCAAACATACAGAAAGGTCGGCGCTATTAATAGCGCCGACCTTTTTGGTTTTATGTGGTGTGTGCTTCACGCGTTTATTTACTTGAGCATGGCGCGAACTTGCTGCATAAGCACAGATTCTTCTGGCACAGTGATATGTGCAATGAGTTCGTGGGCTAAGTTGTCAGAGAAGTCACTAGGGAAAGTGGTGGCCACTTTCACTATCTTATCGTTGCATGTAAATACATAGGTTGTCGCGAAAATAGGGTCGTCTACTGGCGAGTCAGCTTTAAGCGCTAGTCGCCATCCACTAGCAAAGCCCTTCACATTAAAAGGCGACATTGGTTGGGGTTGAGACAAGGTTAAATTACGCGCGGTGGCAACGTGGTCAGCTTTGTTCCAATCTTCATCTAATTGCTGGTGAAGCAAAGCGTCGGTGCGGGCTGAGTTTTCAGTATTAGCAGTGCTGGCCGAGTTCGCTTTATTACGTGACGCATTCGTGTCGAGTTTCGCCAATATGGGATAAACCGTTACATCAACTAACGCATCTTCAAAAGAAGGGTGGGTATATCTTGTAATTGAGCCTTTGAAGGGGTCGGGGTACAGCTGAGTATCAAGTCTGGTGAAATCACCTAAAGACTCAGGTACGCTTAAATGGTTGCCGTAATCGCTCGCGTTTAGCGCATGATATAAAAACCTTGGGGTGAACAGCCCGTTTTCGGTAGCATGTTTATACCACGATAGTAGCGGTTCTATGGCTTTCTTTGTTGCCGTTTCATTGCTATTTACTTGACTGCTAACAACCAAAGAATCAATCTCTATTCCTCGCCATTGCAGCGTTAATTCAGTGAAGTGTTTCTCTTTATCCAGTTCTTCATCTAGCTCTTCACGTAGCGCTCCACTTATAGTGGAAGTTTCATCTTGCTTAGCCACGTTAGCAATAAGTAGTTCGTAGTCTGAGTCGTTGCCAAAAGGCTTAATCTCAGTGAACCAAGATTTTGCTATCAGTGTAGAGATAAATGCTTCTGGGGTAATGGTATCTTCAATACACGCCTGATTAGGCTCTGTATCGCCACAGGCATCCAAAAGGGTTTCACTGGGGTAAGTAGAAAACACCGCCAGAGAAATTGCGATTGCAGGAACTTCAGGCGCAGGTGCCGATAAAGATGACGGTTCAGGCAACACCGGTAGCTCAGATAATACTGCTTGTTGTTGACCATGAACTGCTGGTGCGCATAAAGAGGCTAGCGCAAGTAGCAACCAGCCCGAACGCGAAAAAATAGGAAACAAAGGCCAACCTTTATTGATGACGACGAATTTCCACTATTTTACTGGTTATTTCTCCATCAGTCACTCGAGACATAAGTATATCGTTTTCTTTAACGGTATCTACAGAGGTAACTGCCTTTCCGCTCGACATCGTAATACTGTAGCCTCGCGACAATGTAGAAAGCGGACTAACAGACTGCAATAAACCCACTTTTGCAGCAAAAGCTTGTTGTTTACTATTTACTAACTGCTTCATGTTGTTACATAGCGCTTTATGGGTTTGTATCATGCGCGCTTTAGCTTGATTCACACGCACCGTGGGGTTTTGTCGCGCTAAGCGATTATCGACAGACTCAAACCGTTTATTTTCGATAGCGAGTTTATTGTTAATAGCATGGCTTAAACGCAATTGTAGTCTGTCGAGGGCTTGCCACTGATTTTGTATTTTGCTTTGCGGATGCACTGACTGCAAACGTTGGTGCTGAAGTTTATGTTGCTGAGCTAAATGACTAAGTTTTTGAAGCATGGCACGGGTTAAGCGCTGCTTATACTGAACTAAGCTCTCGCTGAGCGCGTTCGTGTCTTGGCTCAATATTTCCGCGGCTGCCGAAGGGGTAGGGGCGCGTAAATCGGCAACAAAATCAGCAATAGTAAAATCAACTTCATGCCCAACGGCGCTGATTAACGGTAATTGCGACTCGGCAATTTCTCTAGCAAGGTTTTCATTGTTAAAACACCATAAATCTTCTAACGAGCCACCACCACGGGTTAGCAAAAGTGCATCTACTTCATTTCGTTGATTCGCAGTGCGAAGGGCGTTAATAAGCTGATTAGGCGCGGTTTCACCTTGCACCATGGAAGGATAAACAATGACCTCCGTTTGCGGGCTACGGCGTTTCAATACACTAAGTACGTCATGCAGTGCCGCGCCTGTTGATGAGGTTATAACACCAATTCGATTAATAACCTCAGGCATGGGGCGCTTGCGGTCAATACTGAACAAACCTTCAGCGTTAAGTTTTGCTTTTAACGCTTCATAGGCTTGCTGCAGGGCACCTTCGCCGTCGCTCTCCATATGCTCTATTACAAGCTGGTAGTCGCCACGGGCTTCGTAAATACCTACAGATGCCCTTACGAGCACTTTATCGCCTTCTTTAGGGCGCTGTTTCACACCACGATTCGTATTTTTAAACATGGCAGCGCGCACTTGTGCCTTGTTATCTTTTAGTGTGAAGTACCAATGACCGGAAGCGGCACTCACAAAATTAGATATTTCAGCGGATAACCATATGAGTCCTACCTCGCTTTCAAGCACGGTACGAGCGAGCCGATTTAGCTTAGTAACTGTTAAAATTTGTCGCGATGTAGAGGGTGAAGATGTAAACATAAGAAAAAATCGTCTGGTTTAATAAAATAGAGTTTACCTGAAATCTAAAAAACACTACAATTGCGCCGCAATTAACCCTCAACTGAATAGGTGTTGTTGCATGCTACGAATCATCCAAGAAGCCCTGACGTTCGACGATGTGTTGCTGGTTCCCGGCCACTCGACAGTTCTTCCTCATACTGCCAAACTTCAAACTCGTCTAACTCGTGGTGTCACGTTAAATATCCCTATGGTATCTGCGGCGATGGACACCGTCTCTGAAGCACGCCTAGCGATTGCACTTGCTCAAGAGGGCGGCATCGGCTTTATTCACAAAAACATGGAACCTGCGCAACAGGCAAAGCATGTTCGTGAAGTGAAAAAGTACGAAAGTGGTGTGGTTTCTGACCCCGTTA
This sequence comes from Alteromonas sp. KS69, assembly GCF_003989595.1. Lineage (NCBI taxonomy): Bacteria > Pseudomonadati > Pseudomonadota > Gammaproteobacteria > Alteromonadales > Alteromonadaceae > Alteromonas > Alteromonas sp. KS69. Next base: position 21,641 of record NZ_PYHU01000023.1, read on the forward strand.
CGGTTGCTAAAGATGCCACTATCGGCGAAGTTATTACCCTTTCTAAGCGTCTAGGTTACTCTGGTTTTCCGGTAACCGATCATCAAAATAATTTAATTGGTATCGTGACTGGTCGAGATTTACGTTTCGAAAAGCGCCTAGAACTACCAATCAGTAATGTGATGACGGGTAAAGACGACCTTGTTACTGTTAAAGAAGGTGCAAGTTCAGACCAAGTACTCGATCTTATGCATGAACACCGCATTGAAAAAATTCTTGTGGTTGATGATGCGTTCAAGCTTACTGGTCTTATTACAGTTAAAGATTTCCAAAAAGCAGAAAATAAACCGAATGCCTGTAAAGATTCATTGGGTCGATTACGTGTTGGTGCAGCAGTTAGCGTTGGGCCAGGTACTGATGAGCGTATTCAACTTTTAGTTGAAGCCGGTGTAGATGTTTTACTTATCGATACCTCTCATGGTCATTCACAAGGTGTTATTGACCGCGTTAAGAAAGTGCGCAGTGATTATCCTGATGTCCAAATTATTGCCGGTAACGTAGCAACAGGTGATGGTGCAAAAGCACTGGCCGATGCAGGCGTTGATGCAGTTAAAGTTGGTATAGGCCCAGGTTCAATTTGTACTACTCGTATAGTGACCGGTTGTGGTGTACCACAAATTACTGCGGTATCTGATGCGGTAGATGCACTTGCAGGTACAGACATTCCGGTTATTGCCGATGGCGGTATTCGATTCTCTGGTGATATCGCGAAAGCGCTTGCTGCTGGCGCAAGCTGCGTAATGGTAGGTAGCATGTTAGCGGGAACAGAAGAAGCGCCAGGTGAAGTTGAACTTTACCAAGGTCGTTACTTTAAATCGTATCGCGGTATGGGATCGCTTGGTGCAATGAACCAAAACCACGGTTCATCTGACCGTTATTTTCAAGAATCAAATAATGCAGAAAAGCTTGTACCTGAAGGTATTGAAGGTCGCGTAGCCTATAAAGGGCCTATTGCGAATATCATCCATCAGCAAATGGGCGGGCTACGCTCAGCCATGGGGCTTACCGGCTGTGGCAGTATTGACGAGCTTCGCACAAAAGCGCAGTTTGTTCGTGTTACCTCTGCAGGTATGGGCGAGTCACACGTCCATGATGTTAGCATTACTAAAGAAGCGCCGAACTACCGTTTAGGCTAGATTCGCGACGAGTTATTATCATATATAGCGCATTAAGAGGCGGGTAGTTTTCCGCCTTACTGCCGCCTTCGTTCTATTATAAAACGGGTAAAAACATGACCACAAATATCCACGACCAACGCATTCTTATTTTAGATTTTGGTTCACAGTATACGCAGCTTATCGCACGTCGTGTACGTGAAATAGGCGTTTATTGTGAGCTTTGGGCTTGGGACGTGACCGAAGAACAAATTCGAGAATTTAACCCCGATGGTATCATTTTATCTGGCGGTCCTGAGTCAGTGCCTGAGGAAAACTCTCCACGCGCCCCGGAATATGTATTCGAAGCTGGTGTGCCTGTTTTTGGTATTTGTTACGGCATGCAAACCATGGCAGCGCAACTGGGTGGTGGTGTTTTAGGCTCAGACAAGCGAGAGTTTGGTTATGCGCAAGTAGAAATTATTAAACCAACGTCTTTACTTAGCCATATTGAAGACAGTATTGGCGAGAATGGTAATGCATTGCTCGACGTGTGGATGAGTCATGGTGACAAGGTATCTGCGGTTCCTGAGGGATTTGAAACCATCGCGCAAACAGCATCCTGCCCCCATGCTGCTATGTATAACGAAGAAAAGCAATTTTATGGCGTTCAGTTTCACCCTGAAGTTACTCATACTAAACAGGGCATGCGTTTACTAAGTCATTTTGTTTTAGATGTGTGTAAGTGCGAAAAACTATGGACTGCTGATGCCATTATCGAAGATGCCATTACGCGTATCCAGAAGAAGGTAGGCGACGATCGCGTTATTCTGGGTTTATCGGGTGGTGTCGATTCATCGGTTACTGCCATGCTGCTTCATCGTGCTATCGGTGAGAACCTTACCTGTGTGTTTGTAGACAATGGTTTGCTTCGCTTAAACGAAGCTGACCAAGTGATGGAAATGTTTGGTGACCATTTTGGTCTCAATATTATCCGTGTTGACGCAGAAGAGCGCTTCTTAGGACGCTTAAAGGATATTGAAGATCCAGAGCTTAAGCGTAAAGCCATTGGTAATGAATTTGTCCGAGTATTCGACGAAGAAGCTGGAAAGCTGGCCAATGCGAAATGGCTAGCGCAGGGCACTATCTATCCTGATGTTATTGAATCAGCCGGTTCAGCAACAGGTAAAGCCCACGTGATTAAGTCTCACCATAATGTTGGTGGCTTGCCAGAAGATATGGCGCTAGGTTTGGTTGAGCCATTACGTGAATTGTTTAAAGATGAAGTACGCAAAATCGGTCTTGAACTCGGTTTACCGTACGACATGCTTTATCGCCACCCATTCCCAGGGCCTGGTTTAGGTGTACGTGTGCTTGGTGAAGTGAAAAAAGAGTATTGTGATTTACTACGCCGCGCAGACGCTATTTTCATTGAAGAATTATATAACGCCGATTTATATCAGAAAGTGAGCCAAGCTTTTACCGTGTTTTTGCCTGTACGCTCTGTGGGCGTTATGGGTGATGCCCGTAAATACGATTGGGTTGTATCACTACGCGCGGTAGAAACTATCGACTTTATGACGGCACATTGGGCGCACTTACCATACGACTTCTTAGGTAAAGTATCGAATCGTATTATTAATGAAATTGATGGTATTTCCCGCGTCGTTTACGACATATCAGGTAAACCCCCAGCTACGATTGAGTGGGAATAAAAAAAGGCCGCAAGGCCTTTTTTTTTGACTATATTTCTTTCGTATAAATACGCATTTAAAGGTGTGTAAAGTTATACGTTACCTGTAATGTTTTTGTCATTTATATATCATTTAATGGCGGCGCTTCACGATTTTCGAATTTTTATTAGACTAAAGGTTAACCGCCGTGTTCAATTATACCAGTATCAGTCGATTAGTAATTACCCCTGTGCTTGCGAGCTTATGTTTATTGGTATTTTTAAACGCCGCATCTATTTATAAATCTTTTTCGCTGTTGAGCAGTTTCGAATCACTAGAGCATACACTTGTTCAGGCAGAACGAGACGTAAACGCAACGTTAAATACCTTCAAAACCCAGGTTCAGGAGTGGAAAAATACACTGCTGCGAGGGCATGACGACGACGACCGCGAAAAGTACTGGTCTCGCTTCCAAAAGCGGGAAGCTGAGATAAAGCAGCAATTCAGCCAAATGCTGTCGAACCCTGTAGTGAGTGATAAAGCCAAAGCGGATATTCGAAAGTTCCAAACGGCGCACGCCTATATGGCTGAAAAGTATCGAGAAGGCTATGCGGCTTTTATAGCATCGGGTTTAGATCCGAAAGTAGGGGATAGCTACGTTCGCGGTATTGACCGAGAACCTGCGAAGTTACTAGAAAGTATTGCCGATGAAATAGCACATCAATCTGAGCTAGCCATTACTGATTTGAAAAACGGTACGCGAAGGATGTTATGGCTGATTTTGCTTGCTGCTATCGCGCTGTCACTGCTATCTGTTACCTATGTAATTAGTCGTCTTCGCACGCAGGTAATTAACCCTACCCGTGAAGTGGCTGCATGCATTTCTAATCTAGCTACTAGTCAGTACGATTACTCGCTGACGTATTCAAGTGGGCACGAGCTTGGCATTTTGGCTGACTCTGCCAGAGCATTACAAAGCAAGTTAAAAGCCTCGGTTACCCAGTTGCATCAAACTGAATCAGAAATGGAGCGCGCTTTTGTTGCCCTTGGCGACGTGGGGCAGTCAATTATGGATGGTGCGGTAGAGCAGCGCGATGCTTCACTCTCTTTAGATGCCACCACAGATAAATTAAAAGGTATAGTGCAGAACTTGGTCGCCATTACCGACCAAGTGGCTGTGGCTACCAAAAATTCAGAGGATAACGTAGCAAGTTGTTATTCAACTTTTGAGCGGGCGAATGCAGGGTTCAAACAACTAGCAAAAACGGTAACAGAGTCGAGTGACATTGTCAGCGACCTTCAAAGCCGCAGTAAGAATATTCTTAAAGTGGTTAACGTTATCAATGAGATTGCCGATCAAACCAACTTATTGGCTTTGAATGCTGCAATTGAAGCTGCTAGGGCAGGAGAACATGGTAGAGGTTTTGCCGTGGTGGCAGATGAAGTGCGGGCGTTAGCAGCTAAAACACAGCAATCAACGAAAGAAATAAACGATATTCTTAGTAGCTTTGAAGCAGAAGCCCGTGGAGCCGTTCTGGCCATGGAAGAAGGTAAACAGCTTTCAGACAGCAATGCGACTGAAGCTGGTACTGCATTGCAAACCTTAAATAACGTGGTTGAGGATATTAAAGAAACGGCGAGTGTAGTGGTTGCCCTTAATGAAGCCGCAGACGAACAAGAAGCAGTGTTGTCGCAGGTGGAAAGTATTATTGCGAACGTGGTGGCATCGTCCGACCGCTATCATAAATTGGCACAACGTGATGACATGGCACAGTCGATGAAAAGCATGTCAGACAATGTGGAAAAAGTGGTGAACAGTTTAACCCGCTAACACATGATATTGCGTATAATGAAACGGAGTTAGTTTAAGTGCATGCTCCTTTTTCATAAACTCACTGGGGTTTTCGCCGCAAATAAAATAAGGTAGTGACTGAGACGTTATGATCCCATTGGTATTCCATCCTATTTATAGCCAACTTAGCCTACCTGAACGCCATCGTTTCCCCATTGATAAATACCAGGGCATTCGAAACGCGTTATCGTCTCACGGTGTTGCTGATAGTGTATTTCACACTCCTTCACCGTTAGCGATAACGGAATTAGAGTGTCACTTCGACAAAGACTATGTTCAGCAGTTAACAAGCGGCACGTTAGATAAAAAAGCTATGCGTCGTATTGGCTTTCCTTGGTCCGATCAACTCATCGAACGCACGCTTACGGCAGTAGCTGGCACCTGTTTAACTGCTGAATTGGCCATAAAACATGGAAAGGCGTTAAATTTAACCGGAGGCTACCATCATGCTTTTTCAGATTTTGGATCGGGTTTTTGCTTATTTAACGATTTATTTCTTGCGGCGAAAGCCATGCAAAAATTTAGCGGTATAGACAATGTATTAATTATCGACTTTGATGTCCATCAGGGTGACGGTACCGCTAAGCTTACTCAATACGATAATAGTATTTTCACCGTGTCAGTTCATGGTGAGAAAAACTTCCCTTATCGAAAGCAGCATTCAAACATCGATATAGGCATGGCGAAGGGCTGTGAAGATGACGAATACTTAAATGCGGTGCAAGAAACGCTCGCCATGGTTGCTATGCAATTTCAAGCAGATGCCATTATCTATGACGCTGGTGTAGATATTCACATCAATGATGACTTGGGCTTATTAAACATCACGACTGAAGGCGTTAGCGCCCGAGACGATATGGCTTTTGCGTTCGCTGAACGTATGGGCATACCCATTGCGGCGGTTATTGGGGGCGGGTATCAGCGTGACATAGATGCGTTAGTAGAAGTTCATCTTCAACTTTATAAAGCAGCTGGCGTCATTTAAACAAGAGGCCTATCAAGTAGGGCCTCTTATTAAAAACTGCTTATAGGAAAAGTAGCTGAAAGCCTAGTCCTACTCGTTCTTGAGAGCGGTTGTAATCAATGAGCGAGTCGCCGTAGCCGTTAAAATATTGAAACAATAATTCATAACGGTCGGTAAGCGGATAGGTTAAATCAAGCTGAATGCTACCTCGGTTATTCCCTAAGTTAAGGTTATTTCGAAGCAATGCCATTACTTTAAAATTGCCAAGCTTGCGCCCATAACCAAATTCCACACGACCATAATAGTTTTCGATATCTGGGTTGTCATCACCTGTAGGATCAAGTGGGTCTTCTTTTTCATCTTCAGGAATACGATACCAAGTTTTTAGGTAATAAATATCGTCTTGGTCACTAAACACAACAGAGGCGAAAATACGGTTCCAACTTCTAGAACTAAGGCCACTCTGTCCGTTAGACATATGGTTAAACCCTAATTGAAAGGTATTAAATTTATACCCTAAAACAGAGTAGTCTGCCGTTTCTTGCCAAAATATCTCTGGTTCGTAATTGGTTTCTCTAAAGGGTTTTGACACTTCGCTATTATATAACTGCCAAAATGAGGTGAGGGTAAAACCGAGGTAAATGCCATCAAATCCAGTGTCTTCCAAATAGAGAGGCAGCTTTACACTAACCTGGAACTTGGCTTCTTTTTTATCAACATTTTCTTCTGTGAGCTCTTCATTTCCGTTCGAATTTGGATTGGTAATGTAACTCATAGGAAGTAAATAGTTTTGTCTATGCTGGGTAATAGCAAAAACGTTATCAATTGCTTCCTTATCACCTTCCATACGATTATCGAGCGCACTTTCTGTTGTGGTATCTCGTTTAATGATATCAATAACTTCAATATCACTCTCTTGTTCATCTTGCGCGCTTTCTTGGGCAAGCGCATTTATGCTGCACAGACTGACTGCAGCCAATATTAAAAATGGCTTAAACACTGACACTGGTGGTGTTCTCCGTTAGGTAAGTCGTTGTTGTTTTTTGCTAATTTATTTTAATGAGTGAAATCCAGTAACTGGCCTTCCGCTGATGCAAATATTTCTAGGTTCGATTCTGCAATAGTGATGTAATCCATGCAGTGTTCAACCAGCTTATCAATATCCTCATCTGTACGATCTGGATCATGGCTGTATAGCGCTAATTTTTTTGAATTGCTCGCCATGGCAAGTTTTACGGCTTCTTCAGCAACCGAATGGCCCCACCCAGTTTTAGCCGGCATATCGGACATCATATATTGTGCATCATGAATAATAACGTCTGCGTTTCTAGCAAAATCGACAAACGTTAAAAAGTCGGTTTCTTTATTATACGGCGGGTAGAGTTCGTTGTCAGTAATGTAGGCGATTTTTATGCCTTTTTCTTCAATACTATAGGCGCTACCCTTACCAGGGTGATTAATAGGGATTCGGCGAATGGTAGCAGTACCAATCTCCCAAATATCTTGCTCTGGCGGGATAATGGTTAGATGGAGTTTTGACTGTAACGCACTGACAGGGACAGGAAACGTTGAGCCGTCCATTTGCCTTAAAATCTGATCGTGTTCGGGCAATGTCGTTTGCCCTGGGTAAATATAGATATCTCGGTCTTTTTGAAAGATAGGGCTGAAGAATGGAAAACCTTGTATGTGATCCCAGTGATTGTGGCTGAGCAACAAGTGAATAGGCGTATCTTTGCTGCGAAGTTTGTTCCCCAACAGCCTGATACCCGTTCCCGAATCAAGCACAATATCGGTGCCATCGGCTAATTCAATGTGAACGCATGCGGTATTACCACCATAGCGTGCATAGGCTTCTCCAGGAGTAGGAATAGAGCCTCTCACGCCGTAAAATGTTAACCGCATATGTTCACCGTTTTTTATTCTTGTAGCTAACCGCTATTGCATAGCTGTATACAAGGTCAAATGCAAAATTACTAATATTTATCTTTCAATAATAGACAAAGTTAGAGACTAACAACAAAGTCTTTAGCCGAATCTAAATCTAATAATTGCTTTTCACCTGTACGGCGGTTTTTGTATTCAATTTGTTGATTGTCGAGGTTTCTCTCACCGATAACAATGCTATGAGGTATACCAATTAATTCCATGTCATTGAACATAACACCTGGGCGTTCTTTACGATCGTCAAATAATACGTCTATACCTAACGCAATCAGTTGTTCGTACAGTGCCTCAGCCGCTTCTTTGATACGGTGAGATTTATGCATATTCATTGGAATTAATGCAATTTTAAATGGCGCGATAGGATCAGGCCACATGATGCCGTATTTATCATGGTTTTGTTCAATAGCCGCCGCAACAATACGTGAAACACCAATTCCATAACACCCCATGGTAAGCGTTTGATGTTTACCCGTTTCGCTTAGTACACCACAATTCATCGCTTCTGAGTATTTGCTACCTAATTGGAAAATATGGCCCACTTCAATGCCGCGCTTTATTTCTATAGTACCATTGCCGTCTGGTGAAGCATCACCAGCCACAATGTTACGTAAATCTGCCGTTTGTATGTCCACAGTCCAATTTGCATCTTTCGTGATTTGGCCATTTTCGCCTGCACCACAAACAAAATCAGCAAGTGCTGCGGCACTAAAATCGACATGCATTGGCAGCGTAATATCATTAGGGTTAACGAAAGCAGGATGAGCGCCTAAGATTTCAGTGGCTTTTTCTTCACTTGCTATAACAAGCGGACTAGCTACGCCAGTGACTTTTTCCGCTTTAACATCGTTAAGCTCATGTTCTGCGCGCAATACTAATACAACCCACTGTTCAGTTGTGCTCTCTTCTTCCGTTTCGCCTTTAACAACATAAATGCTAAGTGCGCTATCTGAAGCTTTACCACTTACGACTTCTGCTGCTGCGCCTGAAGCTTGTTGTTTTTCTGGCATTGCAGTAGCCGCCATTTCAACGTTTGCGGCGTAGTCGCTGTCGCTTGCAAAGGCAATGGCATCTTCACCAGACTCGGCAAGGACGTGGAATTCATGGGAATGGTTTCCACCAATTGAGCCTGAATCTGCAATAACCGCACGGTAGTCTAAGCCCATGCGATTGAAGATATTTCCATAGGCTTCATACATTGTTTGGTAAGTTTTATCTAAACACGTATCGTCTAAGTGGAAGCTGTAAGCATCTTTCATGGTGAACTCACGACCACGCATAATGCCAAAGCGAGGACGTACTTCATCACGGAATTTAGTTTGAATTTGATAAAGATTAATTGGCAGTTGTTTGTAACTACTGATTTCGTTTCTAACTAACGATGTGATTACTTCTTCATGTGTAGGACCTAGCACAAAGTCTCGCTGGTGGCGGTCTTTAATGCGCAGTAACTCTGGGCCATATTCTTCCCAACGGCCAGACTCTTCCCACAAGTCAGCAGGTTGGACTACTGGCATTAACACTTCTACACCGCCTGCTTTGTTCATTTCTTCACGAACGATGTTTGCCACTTTATTCAGTACGCGAAGCCCAGTTGGCAACCACGTATAAAGGCCTGAAGCCAGTTTTCTTATCATACCAGCACGTAACATTAACTGGTGGCTGATAACCTCAGCATCGGCCGGAGTTTCTTTCTGCGTGGCAAGTAAATATTGACTAGTGCGCATTCGAAGCGGTCTTCCTATAACTATGAAAAATACAATTGAGCGTATTCTAATTAACTGTGAGCAATAGTGCTACAACCACGTGCGACTAAAGCGTGTTAATCCCAATGACTTCAACCACACTATTTTTTACTGTGAAGGCAAAGTCATAATTATACAGTGCAGTATGGTAGGTCTTTTCATCACTTAATAGTTTATGACGATAAGCGGGGCGGGGGTCTTGAGCCAGCACGGCTGTTAGTAGTGTGGGTAGATCCGGGTGCTGCGATGCGGCTTCGTTCAACATGTTTTGCACGAGAGGGTTAATGGTTACCTCTAAGTTGGGTATGGGGGCTGCGTGATTCAGTTCTGCCATGCTATCCGATGCATGGGGGAGCGCATCGGCGTAGGGTAAATAAGGCTTAATATCGATAATTGGGGTGCCATCTAACAAATCTACTCCTTCGACGTGCAAGGTAAGCTTTCCATCTACAATGTCAGAACCTAAATTTTTCACTGCCGACATGCCTATACCATTCGGGCGATGCGTACTTCTTGAGGCAAACACCCCAAGCGTTGCATTTCCGCCTAAACGAGGGGCTTTCACCGAGGGTTTCCAACCTTTATCTAAATTCTCATGGAAGAGAAAGAGTAGCCATACATGGCTAAATACCTCTAAACCTTTAAACACTCGAGGATCATCAAAGTCAGGCGCTAATACTACTTGCCCTTTCGCCTTGGCTAAATTGGGCTGTCGGGGAATAGCAAACTTTTGTTTAAACGGCGTTTGTATATGACCGATAGCGGAAAGGGGAAACTGACTAGGGGTCATTACCTTAAAATCCTACTTGCATAACGCACTGTCATAAAATTCTCACATAGTTTACGTAGAGTACGAATTCAAGTTTAAAACCTTGAACCAATTACGGACATTTGGGGCTGCCGTATTTGGCATCCCTGGACCCAATTAAACCTTTTGGCCTGTACATTTACAGGCCGTTTTTATTTTTAGCGCTTCGCATTTCCTTCAATACTTTTTCAAAATAAGGGCAACCTAGTTCATTGGCTTTGGCAATATTGTGAGTGTAAATTTTCTCTGCATCATCTTCGTTTTTCATATAGCGGGCAATATCTCGCTCGCGAATTAAATGAAGTAGAGGGAAGGGAGAGCGGTTGGTATAATTCGCGACGCTGTCTTTAGCTTCGCCATCGAATTGATAGTCAGGATGAAAACTGGCGAGTTGATACACGCCAGTGTACCCCCAATCAGATAGCATACGGTCACATATCGCTAATACATCCAGGTAATCATCGAAGGAAGCTGTAGATGATGAAGGCGCGATGATAAGGGTAGTAGCAATATTATCTTGTTCGTCTAAGCGTTTACACTCATCGAAAAGCGAGGTAATAACATCGCCTGCATCCCCGTTAACCACGACGCAGTGAATTTGGCCCGGTTGACGTACGAAACCGGCAAAGGGGCAAAAGTTGTGGTTGATGACAATGTCATCAACCCAACGCATAGTGGCTTCTATAAACTGTGTATCGTTCACAAATTCAACTTAGGAATGGTATTTGACGTAAGCTTCTAGGGTATTTTCTATTAAGCTGGCCACTGTCATTGGGCCCACGCCGCCAGGAACGGGGGTAATCCACCCCGCACGTTGTTTAGCAGGCTCAAAATCCACGTCGCCAACGAGCGAACCGTCACTCACACGGTTAATGCCTACATCGATAACGATAGCGCCGGGCTTAATCCAGTCACCAGGAATAAAGTTTGGCTTGCCTACCGCGACCACAAGAAGGTCTGCACGACTTACATGGGCTTTTAAATCTTGTGTAAATTTATGACAAGTAGTGACCGTACAACCTGCAAGCAATAGTTCTAAGCTCATAGGGCGACCTACGATATTAGAAGCACCCACAATAACCGCATCTAAACCTTTAACGGGGCGCTTAGTGGCCTCGATCATGGTCATGATACCTTTTGGAGTACATGGGCGAAGTGCGGGGATACGTTGTGCCAATCTACCTATATTGTAAGGGTGAAACCCATCAACATCTTTATGTGGGTGAATGCGCTCTAATACTTTTTCTGCATTTAAACCGGCAGGTAGGGGCAGCTGCACTAAAATCCCGTCTATTTCTTTGTCGTCATTTAGTTGATCGACAAGCGCTAACAGTTCGTTTTCTGTAGTGTCAGCGGGTAAATCAAAAGAACGAGATACAAATCCCACTTCATCACATGCTTTACGTTTATTAGAAACATAAACTTGAGAGGCGGCATCGCTACCGACTAATACCACGGCCAAACCAGGTTGACGTTTCTTGGCGTTAATAAGTGAATCTACATAAGAAGCAACATGCTGGCGTACTTGTTTGGCAATCAATTTGCCGTCAATTAAATGAGCTGTCATAGAAGTGATTATAATGTGTGGTCATTAAGTGCTAATTATTGTTTCATAAAACTGCTACTGGCGACCAGTAGAAACATACAATTACTGTAAATCGAGAAAATTTTTAAAGATTTGCGCTTATAAAAAGTAAATTTCGATAAAGAGTGAAGTTGTTTACGATGAACGAGTACGCCGCCTACCTTCAAGTTCGCACTAAATTATCTGTTTTTAGGTTTCGGTTAGTTTGAAAAATGCCCAAAGTGCTCAAAAAAGCACATTTATGCGTGCTTTGTGAGCGGTTGAATATTTTATTTAAAAAAGTGTTTGACGAGGTGGGGTCTTGTCAGTAATATTCGCACCCCGTAACGGCACAGACGCAAATTGCTTCAAACGTATCGTTACGCAGTCGGTGAGTGGCGCAGCTTGGTAGCGCACTTGTTTTGGGTACAAGGGGTCGTAGGTTCAAATCCTATCTCACCGACCATTTTTTGCAAGCGAAGATTCGCCGAGCGTCCGTAGCTCAGCTGGATAGAGCAACGGCCTTCTAAGCCGTGGGTCGCAGGTTCGAATCCTGCCGGACGCGCCATGCGAGTCAGGTAGGACCTGATTCAGATTGGTCGAATCTTTAAAGATAAACATGTACTATCAATTCAACATGTTTATTTATTGCAAGCACCTCAGTGGTGGGCGTAGCTCAGTTGGTAGAGCCCCGGATTGTGATTCCGGTTGTCGTGGGTTCGAGCCCCATCGTCCACCCCACTTTTTCGCGGGAGTGGTGGAATTGGTAGACACGCTGGATTTAGGTTCCAGTGCTTCACGGCGTGAGAGTTCAAGTCTCTCCTTCCGCACCATGTTTTAGGCTTTTTTCACAAAAGCTGTTTAAAGCGCTGTTGTAAGTGCTTTTTAAGTGTTTTGTTAAGTATTATTGTCGGTGAGTGGCGCAGCTTGGTAGCGCACTTGTTTTGGGTACAAGGGGTCGTAGGTTCAAATCCTATCTCACCGACCATTTACTCTATCCTCGTTATATTTTCCTTATTAATTTCCTTATTTCTATCCGTTTGCACACTTATCATTCAAAAGCGTGTTACAAACTTGTGTTTCCCTCTCGACTCTCGTTCTCTGCGACTGTATACTACGGCGTCTTTTTTTAACTCGTATGTTTGTAACAAATACGCGATTAACACAGTATTGTGTGGTGTTTTGTTAGTGCAAACGTCGGAAACGACCTCTACCCCGGTGTGATATGTCACATAGACATGACGGGAGAGGGGATTGAGAACAAAGCGCTTAAATAGGCGTAAAGTTGAGGTAATATAATGCAAGTTTCAGTCGAGACGACCCAGGGTTTAGAACGCCGTCTTACTATCACCGTTCCAGCTGACGCTATTGATTCAGCTGTTAAATCTCGCCTACAGCAGTTGGCGAAAACGCAACGTATTAACGGTTTCCGCCCAGGCAAGGTACCAGTAAGCGTAATCAAAAAGCGTTTCGGCCAAGCAGTGCGTCAAGAAATTGCTGGTGATGTAATGCAGCAAAACTTCTACCAGGCTATCGTTCAAGAAAAAATTCAACCAGCTGGTATGCCAAATTTCGAACTGACTAAAGATGAAGATGGTCAGGATTTGGAATTTGTTGCTTCTTTTGAAGTATATCCAGAAGTAGAAGTTAAAGGCATCAACGATATTGAAATCGAAAAGCCAGTAGTAGAGATTACTGACGAAGATCTTGATAACATGATGGTAACGCTACAGAAGCAACACGCTTCTTGGAAAGAAGTTAAACGTAAAGCGAAGAAAGACGATAAAGTTGTTATCGATTTCGTTGGTTCTATCGACGGTGAAGAATTTGAAGGCGGAAAAGCTGAAGATTTCGAACTTGAACTAGGTCAAGATCGCATGATCCCAGGTTTCGAAAAGCCACTTGTAGGCGCGAAAGCGGGCGAAGAAGTAACAGTAGAAGTTGCTTTCCCTGAAGATTACCACGCAGAAAACCTTAAAGGTAAAGACGCGGTATTCCAAGTAACAGTGAAAAAAGTAGAAGGCCAGTCACTTCCTAAAGTTGACGAAGAGTTTGCTACCTTGTTCGGTGTTCAGGAAGGTGGTGTTGACGCGCTTAAAGCTGAAGTTCGTAAGAACATGCAACGCGAGCTAGATCAAACACTTAAAACTCAGGTTAAAGAAGACGTTATTGCTAAATTGGTTGACGCTAATGAGCTTGATATTCCTCAAGCACTTATCGACCAAGAGGTTAACGCTTTACGTGAACAAGCTAAGCAGCGTTTCAGCCAACAGGGCGGTGGTCAAAACCTTCCTGAGTTGCCTGCTGAATTATTTACTGATAATGCCAAGCGTCGTGTTTCAATTGGCCTATTATTAGGTGAAGTAATTAAGCAAAACGAACTTAAAGCTGACGAAGCAAAAGTAAACGAGATGATCGAAACTGCTGCTTCTGCGTATGAAGACCCTCAAGAAGTTGTAGAATACTACAACAACAACCAAGAGCTCATGCAGCAAATGCAAAATGTTGCATTAGAAGAGCAGGCGGTTGAGTGGGTACTTGAGCAAGCTAAAGTTACCGAAGTAACTAAAGCTTTTGACGAGGTTATGAACAAACAGGCGTAATTTTTTACTGTCTGATTGACTTCACCTGTCAGCAACTGCTTAAATGCTCGGAGCCTTCCGAGCATTTTTGTTTTTAACGCTAGATAATCAAGGTAGCTATGACTAATACCCCATTTGATCCAATGAATGCACTTGTTCCTATGGTAGTTGAACAGACTTCCAAAGGTGAACGTTCGTACGACATCTATTCTCGTCTACTAAAAGAAAATGTTATTTTCTTAGTAGGGCAGGTAGAAGACCACATGGCCAACCTGATTGTGGCTCAAATGCTATTTTTGGAAGCTGAAAATCCAGAAAAAGACATTTTCCTTTATATCAATTCACCTGGTGGTTCTGTAACTGCGGGTATGGCAATTTACGACACCATGAATTTCATCAAGCCAGACGTAAGCACGGTATGTGTGGGGCAAGCGGCTAGCATGGGTGCGTTCTTGCTATCTGGTGGTGCTAAAGGTAAGCGTTACTGTTTACCGAATTCTCGCGTGATGATTCACCAACCTTTAGGTGGATTCCAAGGTCAAGCATCAGATTTTGAAATTCATGCGAAGGAAATCCTGTCTATTAAAGAGAAGTTGAACCGCTTAATGGCCCAACATACTGGACAAGATTATGAAAAAGTTGCCCACGATACCGATCGTGACAACTTCCTTAGTGCAACCGAAGCCAAAGAGTATGGTCTTATCGACCAAGTTATGACAAATCGATCTGACGCGGCTGCAACTAAGTAGTATAGTTATATATAGTAGACCTGAACTAGTGCTTGGCACGATTTGGTTTTCGGTTCAGGCAAGGCAGAGGCAATAGTAATGAGTGATAAACAAAGCGGTGACGGTGATAACAAGTTACTGTACTGCTCGTTTTGTGGCAAAAGCCAACACGAAGTAAGAAAGTTAATAGCAGGCCCGTCGGTATTTATTTGCGACGAGTGTGTTGAGTTATGTAACGATATCATTCGCGAAGAAATCAAGGAGATCGCGCCTAAGCAAAAGCAGGATGCTTTACCAAAGCCAAGTGAAATACATGCGCACCTAGATGACTACGTTATCGGTCAAGAGCACGCCAAAAAAGTATTGTCTGTAGCGGTATATAACCACTACAAACGTTTACGTAATGGTGATGTGCACGATGGTGTGGAGCTTGGTAAGAGTAATATCCTACTTATCGGCCCAACGGGTAGTGGTAAAACATTACTGGCGGAAACGCTTGCACGTTTGCTTGACGTTCCTTTCACAATGGCAGACGCGACCACATTAACCGAAGCTGGTTATGTGGGTGAAGATGTTGAAAATATCATTCAAAAGCTTCTGCAAAAATGTGATTACGATGTAGAAAAAGCCCAACGCGGCATTGTTTACATTGATGAAATTGATAAAATTTCGCGTAAATCAGATAACCCATCTATTACTCGTGATGTATCGGGTGAAGGTGTGCAGCAAGCATTGCTTAAGCTTATTGAAGGGACTGTTGCTTCGGTTCCTCCACAAGGCGGTCGTAAGCATCCACAGCAAGAATTTTTGCAGGTAGATACCTCTAAGATTCTGTTTATCTGTGGTGGCGCGTTCGCAGGCCTTGATAAGGTTATTGAACAACGTGCGCAGAAAGGAACGGGTATTGGATTCGGTGCGGCTGTTAAGTCTAAATCCGAAAACACCGCGCAAATTAGCGAGTTGTTCAAACAAGTAGAACCACAAGATTTGGTTAAATACGGGTTAATTCCTGAATTTATCGGTCGTTTACCAGTGGTCACTAGTCTTGAAGAATTGAATGAAGAAGCCTTAATTCAAATTCTTAAAGAGCCTAAGAATGCGATTACGAAGCAGTATTCAGCTTTATTTGATATGGAAGATGTGGAACTTGAGTTCCGTGACGACGCACTGCATGCTATCGCTAAAAAGGCGATGGAACGTAAAACGGGTGCCCGTGGTCTTCGTTCAATTGTTGAAGCAGTTCTGCTTGATACCATGTACGAATTACCGTCTGCGGTAGACGTAAGCAAAGTAGTTATTGATGAAACCGTTATTCGCGGCGAGTCTAAGCCTATCTTGATTTACGACAATACAGATAAAAAAGCAGCCTCTGAGTAGGTAGCTTTGCTTTCTAGAAAAGGTCCTTCAGGGCCTTTTTTGTTTTCTAAAAGCCTATAAATATTTTCTGCGTGAGGGTTTGTTAACCTCGAGCTTACTTTCACCCTCAACCTCAACATTCAAGATTATTCACTTCAACGGCATAAAAATAATACTCAAATGTTACGCTTTCCTGTATGGCTAAAATTAGCGTTTTTCCGCCTCTCAAATAACAACTTGTTGGTTATTTAAGCAAACAAACCCGTTTAACCTATCCTTTCTGATAGATTCGGCAACAAACTATTGCCATACGGTCTAAAATCGATAATGGTAAAGAAAAGCAGGGAAAGCAGCGAATTTACGTACATTAAGAATGTTTTATTTGAACTTTGCGCTAGCATCCCCATATCAATCGACAATGCTAACTAATAGAGAACACGTATGACAGTTGAGCGAGAAAATCGCATTGAAATTCCTGTGCTTGCCTTAAGGGACGTGGTTGTTTATCCGCATATGGTCATACCCTTATTTGTCGGGCGAGAAAAATCGATCCGTTGTCTTGAAGCGGCAATGGAAAACGAGAAACAGATTTTCTTAGTGGCCCAGAAAGACGCCGGTGTGGATGAACCCGATGCCGATGACATTTATACCGTTGGTACTATTGCCACCATTCTTCAACTTTTGAAACTTCCTGACGGCACGGTGAAAGTGTTAGTTGAAGGGAGTGTGCGTGGTGAAGTTGAAGGTTACGAGCAATCAGAGCCATTCTTTGTAGCTAACGTAAATAAAATTGAAGACGGTGCTATTGATGAGAGCGAGCAAGAAGTGCTTATTCGCTCTGCGGTATCGCAGTTTGAAGGTTACGTTAAGCTAAACAAAAAAATACCGCCTGAGGTACTTACGTCGCTAAATGGTATCGAAGATGCTGCACGCTTAGCAGATACCATGGCTGCGCACATGCCGCTTAAACTCACCGAAAAACAAAAAGTGCTAGAAATGAAAGGGGTGAATGAACGCCTTGAGTATTTAATGGCCTTGATGGAAGGTGAAATCGATTTGCTACAGGTTGAGAAGAAAATTCGCACCCGTGTTAAAAAGCAAATGGAAAAAAGCCAGCGTGAGTACTATTTGAATGAGCAAATGAAAGCCATTCAAAAAGAGCTCGGTGAGCTTGATGATGCACCGGATGAATTTGAAGCGTTAGCGAAGAAAATCGAAGACGCCAAAATGCCGCAAGAAGCGTTGGACAAAGCTAAGTCTGAGTTGCAAAAGCTTAAGATGATGTCGCCCATGTCGGCAGAAGCTACCGTATTACGCAGCTACATTGAGTGGCTAACCAATGTACCGTGGAATAAGCGTTCACCAGTGAAGAAAGATTTATCTCGCGCTGAAGTGGTTTTAAATGAAGATCATTACGGGTTAGAGAAAGTCAAAGAACGCATTCTAGAATACCTCGCGGTACAACAGCGTGTTAAAAAGCTGAAAGGACCCATCTTGTGTCTTGTAGGGCCTCCTGGTGTGGGTAAAACCTCTCTTGGTCAATCTGTTGCGAAAGCGACAGGGCGCAAGTATGTACGTATGGCATTAGGCGGCGTGCGTGATGAAGCTGAAATTCGTGGACATAGACGTACTTACATAGGCTCATTACCTGGAAAATTAGTGCAGAAAATGGCAAAAGTTGGAGTTAAAAACCCACTTTTCCTATTAGATGAGATTGATAAAATGTCGTCTGATATGCGTGGCGACCCAGCTTCTGCGTTACTTGAAGTGCTTGACCCAGAACAGAACAATAGTTTCAGTGACCACTATTTAGAAGTGGACTACGATTTATCTGATGTGATGTTTGTGGCGACCTCGAATAGCATGAATATTCCAGGCCCATTACTTGACCGTATGGAAGTTATTCGTCTTTCTGGTTATACCGAAGACGAGAAGCTAAACATCGCAACACGTCACTTAATCAGTAAGCAGATGGAACGTAACGGGCTTAAGTCTAAAGAGCTTGAGATTACCGAATCTGCCATTATCGGCATGATTCGTTACTACACCCGTGAAGCAGGCGTTCGTAGCTTAGAACGTGAAATTTCTAAGGTATGTCGTAAAGCCGTTAAAGATATCTTGCTGACTAAGAGCAAAGATAAAGTGTCAGTGACTCAAGATAATCTTAAAGATTACTTAGGTGTACAACGCTTCGATTACGGTAAGGCAGACAAAGACAATCAAATTGGCCAAGTTACCGGGTTGGCGTGGACACAGGTAGGCGGTGATTTACTGACTATCGAAACCACCTCAGTGCCGGGTAAAGGCAAGATGACATCAACCGGTTCGCTTGGTGATGTTATGCAGGAATCTATCAAAGCTGCAATGACGGTAGTGCGTAGTCGCGCTGAAAAGCTTCGTATTAACGAAGATTTTTATGAAAAACGCGATATTCACGTGCATGTGCCTGAAGGTGCTACACCTAAAGATGGCCCAAGTGCGGGTATCGCCATGTGTACAGCTTTGGTGTCATCGTTAACAGGTAACCCCGTTAAATGCGATGTGGCCATGACCGGTGAGATAACACTGCGTGGTGAAGTGTTGGCCATTGGTGGTTTGAAAGAAAAGCTACTAGCCGCACACCGTGGTGGAATTAAAACGGTGGTTATTCCAGCAGAAAATGAACGTGATCTGGAAGAAATTCCAGAAAACGTGAAAAAAGATTTATCAATTCACCCTGTAAAGTGGATTGATGATGTGCTTGATATTGCACTTCAAGAGCCAGTAGAGTCTTTTGAGGTTGCAACTAAAAGCTAAAATGGTTGGCTGCATGTCCTAATTTTAAAGGCTTGCAGCCTTAAATTTGCAATAATTGATTAAAAAGTGTGCATACCTTCGCCAATTCGCCTATTTTTTTCAAAATAGGGCTTTCTTGTCGCAAGAGTTGTGTTACCTTTAATTTGTATTCGCTTGAAGCCTTGCCACAAAAGGGATTGCAGCGATTCAATAAAAGTTAATTAATTGTGACAGATGCTTGATGTTCAGAATCAAGCTTGCTATAACGTTCAATCAAATCGTTTTGGACAAACAGTATAATAACAATCGAAGGGGATCATAATAGTGAACAAGTCTCAACTTATCGACCAAATTGCTGCTGGCGCAGATATTTCAAAAGCAGCTGCCGGCCGCGCTCTAGATGCATTCACTGACTCAGTAACTGCAGCACTTAAAGACGGTGACCAAGTGGCACTAGTCGGTTTCGGTACTTTCTCAGTACGTGAGCGCTCTGCTCGTAGTGGTCGTAATCCACAAACTGGTGAGACTATTCAGATTTCAGCGGCGAAAGTTCCATCTTTCAAAGCTGGTAAAGCTCTGAAAGACGCTTGTAACTAAGCAAAACTTGCAAGAAAAAGGCGATGGCTTATGCCATCGCCTTTTTTATTTGTAACGCCGAATTTATCATTTCCCACTATTTTCTTTATCTCACCTATAGCGCGACAGTGCATTGCGCATCACGCTGCGGTTTTATTGGACAATAGAAGGATTAGTTTTTGTTAAGCCGTTTATCTTCACAGGTATTAGGTTATAATCACCGCTTATTTTTTGCCATGATGTTAGCGTAGGTATTATCCAACGCTAAAGGGCAAGTGTAGTAAGCAACGGAGTTGAAGAACAATCATGCTAGAAAGAATCAGAGAAGGTTCTCAAGGCCCATGGGCAATGGCAATTATTGCCCTAATCGTATTGAGTTTCGTGTTTGCTGGTGTAGGAAGCTACCTGACGTCTTCAGGTACTACGGCAGTAGCAACAGTTAATGGCGAAGAAATTTCTGCTCAGGAATTAGAACGCGGTTATCAGAACCAACGGGCACAAATGGAATCACAATTTGGCGAAAGCATTGCCCAGTTGTTTTCAAGCGAACAGTATTTAAGTGACTTTCGTCGTAACGTACTAGATAGACTTATTGCTGAAAAACTCATTCAGCAACAAGCACAGGAAATGGGCTTACGCGTTAGCGATGCTCAAATTCGTGAAACTATCGTACAAATGCCAGAGTTTCAGTTCGGTGGTCAATTCGACAACGACCGTTTCCAAACTATTTTGCGTCAAAACGGCTTTCAGGTTGCTGACTTCCGTGATTATTTACGCATTCAAATGACACAAAATCAATTGGCTGCAGCGTTAACCAATTCTGAGTTTGCGTTACCTGGAGAAGCTGAACGTGCGAATGCATTACAGCTTCAAACGCGTGACGCTAAATACGTGATGATTGACTCTGCTTCATTCGCCGAGTCGGTGGAAGTAACAGAAGATGATATTGCCGAATATTACAACGCTAACATCACTGCATTTGATACCGAAGAGCAAATTAAGCTTGCCTATGTATCACTGACAGTAGAAGACGTTAAAAGCCGCGTAAGCGTCGATGACGAAGCCGTTCGCACTTACTATGACAATAACCTTAGCGGTTATGGCAAAGAAGAAGAGCGTCGAGTTTCACATATTCTTATCGAGTCAGGTGATGATGCTGATGCAGCAAAAGCGAAAACTCAAGCACTATTAGACCAACTGAACGACGGTGCTGATTTTGCTGAGTTAGCTGAAAATAATTCAGATGACACCTTTTCAGCTGAAAATGGTGGTGATCTAGATTTTATTACTCCTGGAATGATGGACGATGCGTTTGATGAAGCGGTATTTAGTTTAGCGAATGTGGGAGACTATACCGACGTTGTAGAAACTGAATTCGGTTTTCACATCATTAAATTGACTGAACTTAAAGAAGCGCAAGTTCAAGCATTTGAAGACGTAGAAGCAGAAATCCGCGAGACATTGCTTACCGATAAAGCATTAGAAGAATTCTTCGAGCTGCAAAACACCATGGCTGAAATTGCATTTGAAGTGCCTGATACACTAGAAGATGTTGCTAACGCCGTTGACTTACCGGTACAAGAAACAGGTTTGTTTAGCCGTAACACTGTGCCAGTAAATATGAGCTCACCTGCACTGACTGAAGTCGCGTTTTCTTCTGAACTTATCGATGAAGGCGTGAACAGTGACATTATCGAACTAGATGATGAAACGGTAGTTGTTGTGCGTGTTGTAGAGCACTTGCCACAGCGTACTCAAGCCCTAGATGAAGTTCGTGATGGAATTGTGTCAACAGTGAAAGCACAGAAAGCACAAGAAGCTGCTGAAAGCTGGGCTACAAGTGTTGTTGAATCGCTTCAGCAAGGCGAAAGTGTAGATGCAACATTAGCAGAAAAGTCTCTTAACTGGGAAAGTGCTGAAGCCGTAGCGAGAAGTGGTAGTACACTAAACCGCAGTATCGTTGATAAACTGTTTACGTTATCTACCGAAGCTGAAAAGCGCGTAGATGTGATTGCGACCGTGAGCGGTGACGTTGCCATTGTAGAGCTTGTTAAAGTGAACAGTGCCCCTGCGCTAAGTGCTGAGATGTCAGAAAGTCTGAAACCTCGTTTAGCACAGATGCAAGGTCAACGTGTTTACCAGCAGTTCATTGAAGCTTTACGTGCTGATGCTGATGTTACGGTGTCTGAGAACCTTTAGTATTACTGATCTTACTGTTTAAAGGCTTGTGAGAATATAACCAGGTTGAAACGTAAAACCGTTATATAGTAAGCCTAGCGCTATTCCTCGCCTTAACGGTAAGTGAAAAATACGCTAAAAAAGCCAGTGTTGAACAAGCGATGTGGTTATCGCTTCGCCAACACTGGCTTTTTTGTGAGCGTTTTTCTTTAATAAGTAAAAGTACTAATGAGTCAGAAAGAGCATCAGCGCGTAAAATACCGCAATAACACTCGACAGTACCAGTATGTAAGTAAAACCTTGTTTGCCTTGTGCTAGGGAATAGCTATTCACCCTCAAGTAGCCAAACCACAATAACGACAAGATAAGTGGTATTAGTACAATAATCTTTAGCAAAACTCGACCTCGCGTTGTATCGGTAAAGGGGGATTAAATTTTATGTAGGGTAACCGCTTCTAGTAATAACTTTAGCTCGCTGCCTAAATACAAGTTTATCGATAGAATCATCTATTACCCTAACTATATATGACTACAGTATATAAGGGGAAATCAGTTTAGCCTTGTCATTTCCTTGTCTTAATTTTGTTATCTGTGTGTCATCTTTACTTTGTGTAAGGCTATGTTCGGATTAACTGT
>NZ_PYHU01000024.1:0-70042 GCF_003989595.1 Alteromonas sp. KS69
TAAGGTAATAGCTCGAGAGCTATTATTGATAAACAATGTGCTGTGAACCGCTAGAGTATTAAAAAATGCCCAAGCCAAATGAACACACACAATCCCAGCTAATAAGTAAACCATAAGTTAGGTTTTCCTAGTGGCATATAACAATTTAGTGTACGGAAAAAATCCTTTATGCAAGGCGGAAAGTTTCCATATATCACCCAAATAATATTTTAACTTTCGCACGTAAGTTAACTTATATCAATATCCTACACTTTGTATCTGAAAACACTGTACTTAAGTACGGAATGTTTCCTTTTTATTTTACGGCGTACTAAAAAATCGTAATGCTGTATGTAATTACAGTTTAAATGTGAAAAATAAAAATGAAATCAATGTTTATGCAAATGGTGGTTCAACACATGCGAAATCACCGTTACGCTAAGCGCTCTATACAGCTTTATAGTGGGTGGATTGTTAGTTATATTCGGTTTCACAATACTAGGCATCCTGCCGAGATGGGAGACAAAGAAGTAGAATTGTTTCTATCTCACTTAGTGAATAAAAAGAATGTAGCACCGGCTACTCAAGCCAGCGCACTCAATGCGTTGGCATTTCTTTATCGAGACATACTAGAAAAGCCTCTTTCCTTGAGCCTTGATTTTGTTACAAGTCGCAGGCAAGCCAAGTTACCTGTTGTGCTTACGCAAGACGAAGTGGTTGCGCTTTTTGCTCAACTTCCTGCTCATTTAAAGTTACCTATTTCGTTACTTTATGGAAGCGGGTTACGTTTAATGGAGGCTGTGAGGTTGCGTGTAAAAGACATTGATTTCGACTACAACGCTATTCGAATATGGGATGGTAAAGGCGGCAAACATCGTGTTGTTACTTTAGCATCAGAGCTAAAACCTGGGCTTAATCGGCAAATAAGTGTAGTTGAAAGTTACCTTATTGCAGATTTAGATAACCCTAGTTACCAAGGGGTATATTTGCCTCATCGTTTGCGTGTTAAATACCAAAATGCGCCTAAAGAACTTGGATGGCATTATCTTTTTCCTTCTGCGCGTTTATCGGTTGATCCCGAGAATGGAAAAACGCGTCGACATCATATTGATGAATCAAGCATACAAAAGGCGATAAGAATAACCGCAAGTGCGTGTGGGCTTAAAAAGAAGGTTACGCCGCATACCTTACGACATTCATTTGCTACTCACCTTTTACAGTCGGGTGCCGACATTCGTACTGTGCAAACGCAACTTGGTCATTCTGATGTGAAAACTACGCAAATTTACACTCATGTATTACAACAGGGGGCGCAAGGGGTAGTTAGCCCGCTTTCCCGTGTTTTAAAATAGTCGTGTTTGCTCAAGCTGTATTGTGCTTTACGAACCTCATGCAACAAAAAAGGGCCCGAAGGCCCTTTCAATAAAACGTAAATAATTAATTACACACGTTCAAATACAGTGGCTATACCTTGGCCTAAACCAATACACATGGTGGCTAAGCCTAGCTCTACATCTTGCGATTCCATCAGGTTAATCAAGGTACCTGATATACGTGAACCAGAACAACCTAGAGGGTGGCCTAGTGAAATAGCGCCGCCGTTAAGGTTAATCTTGTCATCAAGATTGTCCATCCAACCTAGTTGCTTAATGCACGATAGTGCTTGGGCAGCAAAGGCTTCGTTGAACTCAGCCAGTTGAATATCGTCCATGCTAAGGCCAGCACGTTTTAGGGCTTTTTGTGTTGCCGGTACTGGGCCGTAACCCATAATAGCTGCATCACAACCTGCCACTGCCATTGAACGAATTTTAGCGCGAGGTGTTAAACCTAGTGCTTTTGCTTTGTCGGCAGACATAAGCAACATGGCAGACGCACCGTCAGACAACGCTGATGATGTACCTGCTGTAACGGTGCCGTTTACTGGGTCGAACACAGGGCGAAGTTGCGCCATGCTTTCAGCTGTGCTTTCTGGGCGAATAACTTCATCATGGTCAATCAGTTTAAGCGTACCGTTGGCATCATGGCCTTCGATAGGCACAATCTCGTTAGCCCAGCGGCCTTCAAGGTGTGCTTTATGCGCTAGCTGATGCGAACGTGCGCCAAACGCATCTTGCATTTCACGAGTGATACCATTTTGACGACCAAGTAGCTCGGCGGTCATACCCATCATGCCAGAGGCTTTTGCGGTGTACTTAGCAAGGCCTGGGTGAAAGTCGATGTTGTAGTTCATAGGTACATGGCCCATGTGCTCAACACCACCAATCATGTATATATCGCCACGACCGCTCATAATGCCGCTAGTCGCATCATGCAATGCTTGCATCGATGAACCGCATAAACGGTTAACGGTGACTGCACCTGTAGTACGTGGAATTTGGGTTAGCAATTGCGCATTACGCGCAATGTTGAAACCTTGTTCTTTGGTTTGCTGTACACAGCCCCATATAATGTCTTCAATTTCTGCTGGATCAACACCTGGGTTGCGCTCAAGTAATGCGGTCATTAGCGCGGCAGACATAGTCTCTGCACGAACATTTCTAAATACACCGGCTTTCGAGCGTCCCATAGGGGTACGAACACAATCGATAACTACGACTTCTTTCATTATTAGTCTCCTTGGGAATTAAGCGAAGTAAGATTTACCTTCAGCGGCCATCTTGCGAACGCCATCTGAAATTTGGTAAATCGGGCCAAGACTGGCGTATTTGTCGGCTAGTTCGACAAAGTTCGCTAATCCCATTGTTTCAATCCAGCGGAATACACCACCGCGGAATGGAGGGAAGCCTAAACCGTAAAGTAAGGCCATATCTGCTTCAGCTGCAGTACCTACAATGCCTTCTTCTAGGCAACGAATTGCTTCGTTAGCCATAGGGATCATCAAGCGTGCAATAATGTCTTGCGCGTCGAAGTCTTTGGTATCGGCTGTAATAGGAGCAAGCAAGCTGTATGCTTCTTCAGCAGCCACTTTCGTAGGCTTACCGCGCTTGTCTTTACCGTAGTTATAAAAGCCTTTGCCATTTTTCTGGCCTAAGCGTTTTTCTTTATAAAGCACGGTTACTGGGTCGTCGCCAATACGTGCCATACGCTCTGGAATACCTGCTGCCATAACGTCTGCAGCGTGGTCGCCAGTATCAATACCAACAACATCCATTAGGTAAGCGGGGCCCATTGGCCAGCCGAACTGTTTTTCCATTACTTTATCAACAGCAACAAAATCAGCGCCATCTATTAGCAACTTACTGAAGCCTGCGAAGTAAGGGAACAATACGCGGTTTACCAAGAACCCTGGGCAATCGTTAACCACAATTGGGGTTTTACCCATGCGAAGTGTGGTGGCCACTACGGCATTAATAGTATCTTCCGAGGTATTTTCACCACGAATAATTTCAACCAATGGCATGCGGTGTACTGGGTTAAAGAAGTGCATACCACAGAAGCGTTCTGGCTTGTCTAAGCTTTTCGCTAATTGGTTAATTGAAATAGTAGAGGTGTTAGAACAGATGATAGCGTCATCGGCCACTACGTCTTCTACTTCTTTAAGCACTATGCCTTTTACTTTCGGGTTTTCAACAACGGCTTCAATCACAAGATCTGCATCTTTAAGCGTGTTGTAGTCAAGGGTAGGCGTAATAGCGTTAAGGGTTTTTGCCATGGTTTTGGCATCAACTTTACCGCGCTGCATACCTTTACCAAGAATATTGGCAGCTTCGTTTAAGCCTAGGTCTAGTGCTTCAGTGTTAATGTCTTTCATGATCACTGGCATGCCTTTAACAGCACTTTGATACGCAATACCGCCACCCATAATGCCCGCACCCAGTACGGCATTAAGTTTTACCTCTTTTGTGGCAGCTTTAGCTTGTTTCTTACCTTTACTTCTTACTAGCTGGTCGGCTAGGAAAATACCAATTTGCGCTTGCGCTGCATCGGTTTTAGTTAGGGCAACAAAGCCAGCGTTTTCAAGCTTAAGTGCGCCATCGCGGTCAAGGCCTGCGGCTTTTTGAACGGTTTCTACCATTTTGTGCGGAGCAGGGTAGTGCTTGCCTGCTTGGGCAAATACCATGGCTTGTGCGGTAGAAAAACTCATCATAGCTTCGTTTTTATTTAGCTGTAATGGGGCTTTCTTCTGAGCACGACGTGCTTCCCATTTGAACTTGCCATCTGCGGCATCTTTTAGCATAGAAAGTGCGCTGTCGCGTAATGACTCTGGTGCAACTACGGCGTCAACGGCGCCTTCAGCAAGGGCTTTTGCGCCTTTTCTGTCTTTACCTGTGGTCATCCACTCTAGTGCATTGTCGGCACCAATTAAGCGAGGTAAACGTACGGTGCCACCAAAGCCAGGCATTATGCCTAATTTAACTTCTGGTAGGCCAATAGAGGCAGTTGTATCTGCAACGCGAAGGTCACAGGCTAGTGTCATTTCACAGCCACCACCCAATGCAAAACCGTTAATGGCAGCAACGGTAGGGAAAGGCAAATCTTCGAAGCGGTCAAACACCTGAGACGTGTTTGCTACCCAGTTTAGTACTTCGGCTTCATCCATCGCGAATAAGCCGGTAAATTCGGTGATATCAGCACCTACAATAAATGCAGATTTTGCGCTGCGTACTACTAAGCCTTTAACACCGCTTTCTTTAAGCAATGCTTGGGTTGCTTCATCAAGTTCTGTCACCGTTTGGCGGTCGAACTTGTTTACTGAACCTTCGGCATCAAATACCAGTTCAGCAAAGCCATCATCTAACAGACTGACGGATAAACTCTTGCCTGTGTATATCATTATCATCTCCTTCGGCGTTGGCCGGGATAGTAGTGTAGCAATCTAACCATTCGCTATAAGCGTATAAACCAAACATACATTCTGGTCGTACCACAACACTAATGCGTTAGGGTGGCTAGCTTTTTAACTAAACTTAAACAAAATATCAATGAAAAATTCAAACGAGCGTTTCAATTGTTAAAAATGGAGGTCATTCATCGAAAATCAAGCTTCATTTCAATAATAGTGCTTGTATAATGGATGCTATTGACGCAAAGCGCCAATCCAGCAAAACAATAATCTACAATCATGATGTAAATGGTTGTAAGTCATAATCATCAACGCTGGCACTTTTTACTTCTGTGGCACGGATCCACGCCGATAATTTTTCGGCTTTCACGCAAGCATCGTTTTATCATTACACCAACTCTGGTGTATTTGAATGCAACAAGGGGTAGGAGTTCACATTGTGTCGTATAAAGTAGGAATAAATTTTTTTCCAACTGCACTCGCATTTTTCAAGCAGTTGCCTTTGCATAAGCCATTGGGGTTATTTACGATAGTGGCTATTTCAAGCTGCCTTCAGCTAAGCCATGCGCAAGTTTCGCCGCTATTCCCTGATGACATCTACGCCGATGAGCGGGCACGTTTCTTAATTTTAGAAAAAAGCTTACGAACCCTACCGAAAAGACGTTTAGAAGATTTAGACGCAGAAATTTACGGGTTGGCGAATTATCCACTCTATCCGTATCTACTTCGTTTGCGATTAGAACGCACCATGTCGCTTAAAACTCAGCGTGAAGTAGAACAGTTTCTAGAAGATTACGCGGGGCAACCTGTTAGTTATGGTTTGCGCTATAGATGGCTGAACTACCTATCTTCTCAAGGCCACGAAAACGCGTTTTTAAGTAGTTATCGTGATGGCATGGGCGCTAAACTTACCTGCCAAGCCTTGGGTTACAAATTAAAACGTACCGACGATCCCAAACCTGTGCTAACGGATGTAGACCCTCTTTGGTACAGCGGCCAGTCGCAGCCCGATGAATGCGACCCTCTATTTGCAAAGTGGCGAAGCAATGGCCTCATGACGCCAGATAAAGTGGTTAAGCGTATTGCCATTGCAGCGAAAGAAGATAATCGCCGCATTATTCCTTATTTAAAACGCCAATTGCCCACTAGTCATCAGTATTTAGCCGATGCGTGGTCATCGGTATCACGTGATGTAAGTTTAGTTAACCGAACCCGCCTGTTTCCTTTGAAACACAAAAACAGCGAAGCTGAAATATTAACCTGGGGTATAGAAAAACTGGCGTGGAGAAACCCTAAAGCGGCAATAAAGGCTTACAATACCTACGCCCCGAAAAACATTTTCTCAGAGCCTGAATTACATATTATTCAACGGGCTATTGCCTTAAGCGCGACTTTAGATTTCTTACCTGAAGCCCATGAATGGCTAGATAAGGCCGATATCGCAGGTGCTAGCGATGATGTGAAATTTTGGCATGTGTCGTTTTTGCTTCGCGGCAAACAATGGCAGCGGGTCGTCGATGTGATTGATGCCGCCAGTCCTGAACTCCAGCAAGAGGAAAACTTCCGCTATTGGAAAGCCCGCGCGCTCGAAGAACTAGGGAATGTGATGCAGGCTACGGTGATGTATCAGCAACTGTCCACCGAACGCAATTATTATGGTTTTATGGCGAGTGCCCGTATTAATAGTCAGCCTAATTTGGCATATACGCCAGCGCCTCGGGTGCAAAGTGCGGTGCACGCTATTGCGAATACCCCCGCTACCCAACGGGCAACGGAATTTTACCGTTTAGAGCGTTCTACGAGTGCGCGTCGAGAGTGGCGCTATTTGCTATCGAATTTACCCGATTCACAAGTGACTGATGCAGGAGTGCTGGCTTACGAGTGGGGTATATACGACCAAGCCATCATCAGTTTCGCTAAAAGTGGTTATTGGGACGATGTTGAGCGTCGTTTCCCCTTGGCGTTCGAGTCACAATTTAGTGAAAAGAGTGAAACCTACGACGTATCAAAAGCGTTTGCGATGGCAATCGCCCGTCGTGAAAGCTCTTTCATGGTAGACGCAGTATCGCCGGTGGGCGCGGCAGGGTTAATGCAACTTATGCCAGGTACCGCGCAATACTTAGCCAAAAAGAAAGTCAGTCGACATACCTTGTTTCAAGTTGAGAATAATCTCGACTACGGTGTGCAGTATTTACGTTATCTAGGCGATAAACTTGATAATAATCCTGTATTGGTGTCGGCGTCGTATAACGCTGGCTGGCGTAAAGTGTTGGAATGGTTACCCGCAGGCGAAGCGTTGCCAGTGGACATTTGGATTGAGAATATTCCTTACAAAGAAACCCGTAGTTACGTAAAAGCGGTATTGGCTTATCAGTATATTTACGAGCATCAGCTGGGTGAAAATAAAAACGTGTTTCCGCAGCTTACCCAAGATGTTATTCCTTCATCAAGTGCAGTTAGCACCCACCCTGTAACGGGAACCTTGCAATTAGCGCCTCACTAGCGCAGATGTTTAACTAATGATACAAGCCGCTCGGTGAAAGCTAAGCGGCTATCGTGGTACACTATTCTCCTTTAAGAGAGCGTACTCAAGTCGCCTTAGAAGAGAAGCACACTTAACGACAATGGCTAATATTATTCACTTCTCGCACTTAGTGAAGCTAGCGTAGAACCAGCGTATTTGAAACGGCTGGTAACGCGTTGCTCATTGAAGAAGGCCAGTTAGCCATGCAAATCAAAAAACTTAAATGAGGTGTTATGTCAAAACATCAGGCAAGCTATCAGCAACATATCGATGAACTTCAATCTCGCACTCGTGAAGCACTTCAGCGTGAAGGGCTAGAAGGGTTAGTCATCCATTCAGGGCAAGGCAAGCGCTTGTTCTTAGACGATAACCATTATCCATTTAAGGTAAACCCACAATTTAAAGCATGGGTGCCGGTTATCGATAACCCCAATTGCTGGTTAGTGGTTAATGGTGAAGATAAGCCTACCCTTATTTTTTATCGCCCAGAAGACTTCTGGCACAAAGTACCGCCAGAGCCACAAGATTTTTGGACCGACAGCTTCAATATTATTTTGCTTCAACAAGCCGATGCTGTCGAGAAACACCTGCCTTACGATAAGCGTGGTTTTGCTTATGTTGGGGAATACATTGAAGTAGCTAAAGCATTAGGGTTTGAAAACGTAAACCCAGATAGAGTGCTGCATTATTTGCATTACCAACGGGCGTATAAAACCGATTACGAACTAGAGTGTATGCGTGAAGCAAACAAGCTGGCGGTAGCAGGGCACAAAGCGGCAGAGCAAGCCTTTATTGAAGGCAAAAGTGAATTTGATATTAATTTAGCGTACAGCGCAGCGTGCCGCCAAGGCGATAACGACGTGCCTTACACAAGTATTATTGCGCTAAACGAACACGCGGCAATTCTGCATTACATGCAGTGCGATACCATTGCCCCAAAGCAGTCTCGTTCTTTCTTAATTGATGCAGGAGCAAATTATCACGGTTATGCTGCTGATATCACCCGAACCTACAGTCAAAACTCGACGCTATTTTCAGACCTTATTCAAGCCGTGGATAAAGTTACGCTAACCTTGGTAGATTCGCTTAAGCCAAGTGTCGCCTATACCGATATTCATTTGCTTGCCCATGCAGGTATAGCTCAAATCCTACAAGACACAGGCATTGTGAATCTTCCGGCGGCAGATATTGTTGAACAAGGTATTACGCGAACGTTCTTCCCTCACGGCATTGGCCACTTTTTAGGGCTGCAAGTACACGATGTAGGTGGTTTGGTAAATGACGACAGAGGTACACCTAAGCCTGCCCCTGAAGATCATCCTTTCTTACGTTGTACGCGCATGATTGAAGCGCGCCAGGTGTTTACCATCGAGCCTGGTTTGTATTTTATTGACAGCTTGCTCAGAGACTTAAAAGCCACCCCAGCGTCGAAATACATCAATTGGGATACGGTAGATACGTATCGTCCATTCGGTGGTATTCGCATTGAGGACAATATCATTGTGCACCGCGATAAGAACGAAAACATGACCCGAGATCTTAATTTAAAATGATCTCATCGCCACGCATCACTCTATGATTAATAGCGTTAGGCTTAAAAATTATAGATGCGCTCAGCGAGAACAATGAAAAAAGGCAGCAACGTTGAGCTGTCTTTTTTTTATGGTTATTAAGCACTTTACCAATAGTGTTAGGCTAAGTAATGGAACGACTCAAGGCATAGGGAGCAAACATGCAGCAACCCGATATTCTAAATCTCATTATAGTGGCAACCTTAGCTGGCCTCGCTATGCCTGCTGGTGCGCTCTTATCTAAGGTAAAAGGCTTCCGTCCTAAGTGGTTAGAACAAGAATTGCGTCACGGTATTTTAGCCTTGGGGGCGGGTGCGTTAATTTCAGCGGTAGCATTAGTGTTGGTGCCTGAAGGTATCAAAGACGTATCGGTTTTAATGGCGTGTAGGTGTTTTGTCGGCGGGGCACTTGCCTTTATGGCGTTGGATATTTATCTGGCAAAAAAGAAAACCGCAGGAAGCCAACTTGCCGCCATGTTAAGTGATTTTGTGCCAGAATCCGTAGCGCTAGGCACCACTGCCGCATTAGGTGGAGGTACTATGTTGTTAGGCGTGTTAATAGCAGTACAAAATCTACCAGAAGGGTTTAATGCTTATCGTGAAATGACCCCAGCAAACAAAAACCGTAGTACTAAGCTTATTTGGATTTTTGTATTGATGAGCTTACTTGGCCCAATAATGAGCGCAGTAGGGTTTTATTATTTGGCAGATTTCCCCGTCATCATGAGTGGCATTATGCTATTTGCAGCAGGGGGAATTTTGTATTCAGTATTTCAAGACATAGCCCCTGGTATTCGCATGGAAAACCATTGGTTACCCCCCTTAGGCGCAATACTTGGCTTTTTAGTGGGGCTGGTGGGCGCTATGCTTGAAGCGGGTTAACGCACTAACTAGTGCGTTCTACCGAGATATGAGCAAGAGCAATCAATGCCTCTTTGTAAGGTGAATCTGGAATAATAGATAAACTATCAATAGCCATTTTTACTTCGTTGTTGGCGCACGTGCGGGTGTAATCGAGTGCCCCAGTGCTTTCCATGATTTGTTGAATGCGGGTAAGGTGAGGTAAACCGTTGCTTTGCTCTATGGCATCGCGAATAAGGGCTTTATCTTCTTCACTGTCGGTATTCCACATTGCATATAGCAAAGGTAGCGTAGGCTTTCCTTCCGCTAGATCATCACCTGCGTTTTTGCCCATTTCATCACTGTCGGCCATGTAATCTAGAATATCGTCGGCTAACTGAAAGGCGGTGCCTAAGTGCTTGCCGTATTCTTGCATGGCATGCTCTACGTTTTCTGGTTGGTCGGTTAATACCGCTGCCAGTTGCGTAGCCGCTTCAAACAAGCGGGCGGTTTTACCGTAAATTACGTCGAAATACCGTGCTTCTGTGGTAGAGGCATCGTTGCAGTTCATTAACTGCAATACTTCACCCTCGGCAATTTGATTGGTTGCTTCAGATAAAATGTCCATAACACGCATGCGTTTTAAACTTACCATCATCTGAAATGAGCGGGTATATAGAAAGTCACCTACTAACACTGATGCTTGGTTACCAAATACGGCGTTAGCGGTTTCACGTCCGCGTCGCATGGTCGATTCATCTACCACATCGTCGTGCAACAAGGTGGCGGTATGTATAAATTCAACAATAGCGGCGAGGGTATGGTGGTCAGCATTTTCAATGCCCATTGCACGTGCACTTAACACGGTAAGTAATGGGCGAAGGCGCTTACCGCCACTATTAACAATGTAGAATCCCAATTGATTAATAAGTGCAACGTCAGAGTCGACTTGCTGTTGAATCAAGTGGTTAACCGCTTGCATATCATCGTTTGATAGCGCGCGTATT
This sequence comes from Alteromonas sp. KS69, assembly GCF_003989595.1. Classification (NCBI taxonomy): domain Bacteria; kingdom Pseudomonadati; phylum Pseudomonadota; class Gammaproteobacteria; order Alteromonadales; family Alteromonadaceae; genus Alteromonas; species Alteromonas sp. KS69. Next base: position 10,704 of record NZ_PYHU01000024.1, read on the forward strand.
TGATTTATATCCATTGGCATGGGCGTAAAAACTTATTCATTTCTTAGGCAATTATAGGGGCTGATTGTACCTGAATGCGCTGTACTATCCACCCAATTAAACACATTAGCCACCCAATTAAACACATTGGCCACCGAATTAAACGCATTGGCCACCGAATTAAACGCATTGGCTACCGAATTAAACGTATTACCCAGCCAATTCAACCGAATCGCAGTCGACATGTCTTGAAAAGGTCACGGTGAACATATCTTCGGGAATTGCACAGCCAATTATCAATCAGTCGTTAATATATACTTAATATACTTACGTTAAGTCTCATTATAGGTGCTATCACTCAATTTTGATGTGAAATGTGTATTTTCAGAAATATTCTTTTTGCTAGCTGCGAAGTTCAGATCAAAATGCTACAATCTCGGATCTGTTATTCGATCGTTTTGATCACGGTGATTTAAAGGCGCGGTTTATGCGCGTTTTTATGATCAGATCGGCGCGGTTGGATCGTATTCGATTTTCCATCTACAGATAACGCATTCCATGCTTTTATTAGTTATAAATGCTTATCGAATTTGGCGGTTATCATCTCGAATTTTACCGTTTGTCCATTTACTTAGCGCTGTTTTCTAAGTGTGACAACGTGCATTTTTGGGTGAATTCACGCAAAAATTCACCCATGTTGGAAAAATAATCTACTTTTATCAGAATCGGGGTTGTGATTTGCGGATGTTTCACGTACAATTCGCGCCCTGTTTTTTGAATTGATTGCGTCAGTGACGCAGAGCGGAGTTAACTATGTACGCGGTTTTCCAAAGTGGCGGTAAACAACACCGTGTGGCCGAAGGCCAAACCGTTCGTCTAGAAAAAATCGAAGTTGCCCCAGGTGACACGATTGAATTCGACAAAGTTTTAATGGTAAGCAACGGTGACGACGTAAAAATCGGCACACCAAACGTTGCTGGTGGTAAGGTGACTGCTGAGGTGGTTACACACGGTCGTGGCGATAAAATTAAAATCGTTAAGTTCCGTCGTCGTAAGCATTCACGTAAGCAGATGGGTCACCGTCAGTGGTTCACGGAAGTGAAAATTACTGGCATTAACGCTTAATAGGAGCACGAACACATGGCACATAAAAAAGCTGGTGGTAGTACCAAAAACGGTCGTGATTCAGAGAGTAAACGCCTAGGTGTTAAACGCTTTGGTGGAGAATCTGTTCTTGCTGGTAACATCATTGTTCGTCAACGTGGTACTCGTTTCCACGCTGGTGACAACATGGGTATCGGTAAAGACCACACGTTGTTTGCATTAAAAAGCGGTAAAGTTCAGTTTGATGTTAAAGGACCGAACAACCGTAAATTTGTAAGCATCGTAGCAGAGTAAGCGCCTTAGCTACTCGCCGAACAGGCTTAGAAAAACCCCGCGCTTGCGGGGTTTTTTGTTTTATGGAAACCCGAGCTTTAGTATCTGGGCAGTACATAACAATTTGGTGTAAACTTAGTAGTTAAATACTGAGTATAAATAACCCCTACGGCAACAATGCCCGGAGTGATAAATGAAATTTGTAGATGAAGCTGAAATTCGTGTTGAAGCCGGTGACGGCGGCAACGGCGTAATTGGCTTTAGAAGGGAAAAATATGTTCCCAAAGGTGGCCCTGATGGTGGCGACGGGGGCGACGGCGGTAGTGTTTTTCTTCTTGCCGATGAAAACCTGAATACATTGATCGACTATCGTTTCGAGCGTTTCCACCGTGCAGAGCGTGGCCAAAATGGTCAAGGCGCTAACTGTATTGGCCGTGGCGGTAAAGATTTAACGGTAAGTGTTCCAGTAGGAACCCGAGCTACCGACAGCGATACCGGTGAAGTACTTGGCGACCTTACTCGTCATGGGCAACAGCTTAAAGTGGCACAAGGTGGGTTTCACGGTTTAGGTAATGCGCGTTTTAAGAGCAGTACTAACCGTGCACCACGTCATAAAACCAACGGTACGCCAGGCGAAATTCGTAATTTAAAACTCGAATTAATGCTATTGGCCGATGTGGGTTTACTAGGTATGCCGAATGCAGGTAAATCTACGTTTATCCGCTCTGTATCTGCAGCTAAGCCTAAAGTGGCCGATTACCCGTTTACTACGCTAGTACCAAACCTAGGTGTAGTTCGTCAAGACGCACAGCGCAGCTTCGTAGTAGCCGACATTCCTGGGCTTATTGAAGGTGCAGCTGACGGCGCAGGTTTAGGTATTCGTTTCCTTAAGCATTTAGAGCGCTGCCGTATACTGCTTCATGTTGTAGACATTATGCCTGTGGATGAAAGCGATCCAGCTGAAAATGCCAAGGCTATTGTTGAAGAGCTCGAAAAGTACAACCCTAAATTAGCAAGTAAACCTCGCTGGTTAGTGTTTAACAAAGTCGATTTGATGCTTGAAGAAGAAGCCAATGAGCGCTGCAAAGAAATTGCCGCACAAATTGGTTGGGAAGGCCCAATATACCAAATATCTGCTTTCCAGAAGATTGGCTTAGAGCCGCTTTGCCGAGAAATCATGGACTTCATCGATACGCTTCCAACCGAAGTTATTGCAGAAGAAGAAACGAAAGATGTTGAGTTCAAGTGGGATACTTACCATCGTAATACGTTAGAAGCACAAGAAGCTGACTTAGGCGACGACTTCGAAGACAATTTAAGTGATGACTTAGACGATGATGAAGATTGGGACGAAGATGACTACGATGTAGAAGTTGAGTACCGTCGTTAACTAAAAAAGCATTCACGCTTATTTCAGTGCTAAACGAACAACATTAAAACCGCTAGTTTGCGAAAACTAGCGGTTTTTTTATTAATAGCATTTGATTTCTTTTTAAAACACACAGTTTACATGCTAAGCCGGTAAGCATTTTTATCAGCTTACTGATGCACAGATTTAAGCAAAAAAGCTGACAACATTGCTGATTCTGTGGCTTGTAATACAGAATTAGCTCTATCTAAAATGGCGTTTCGGTACTCGGGAAGTTTGAGGTTGTAATAGGTTTCTTCAAGTAGCCCAGCTAGGCTCGTCACTTTGCTTTTCATCGCTTCATTTTCGCCGCCATCTACTTCTAAGAGAATAACCGCAATATCAAAAGCGCAACCTAAGTAAGGAATAGCTTCGGTGTATTGTCCGCAGTGCAGTAAAAGTGTGCCTTGCATCTCGTCTCTGGCCATAAAGTGAAGCGCTTGCTTCGGGTTGCTGTAAATCCAATCTTCGTGTTTTGCACACAAGTAAGTTATTTGCATTTGCTTGCCCTCCTAATTACACCCTAGACGATATAAAAGATTATCGCAAATGATAATTGTTTTTATTTGCATGTGGTTCGTAATTAAGATTGACTCGTCTCGCTTTTTTCACCCTAGCAACGCGCAGTAGACAATAAGGCCCAGCAGACCATATGGGGAGAAAGGAGAAAGGAGAAAGGAGAAAGAGGAAGACTATTTGATCTGTATCTAAGTAAGTCAAAAATGAGAAAATAAACAGGACAGAAAAGTGGCTAGGTTTGTTTAAATTCATAGTAACTGGGGCAGGTAAGTCGAAGGGTGTTATCGCCTCGGTTTTAATCAGTTATCATAGGTGCAATTGAAACACTTTTGGTCAGTATTACTATGAAAATTGCGATGATTGCCGCGATGGCTAATAACCGTGTTATCGGAGCTGATAACGACATGCCTTGGCATTTGCCAGCAGATTTGAAACATTTCAAACAAGTAACCATGGGTAAGCCTGTCATTATGGGGCGTAAAACCTATGAGTCTATCGGACGCGCTTTGCCGGGAAGACCGAATATTGTTATCACTACAAACAGCGCTTACAGTTTGCCAGACGCGTCGGTTGTATCATCACCTGAAGCGGCTATCGAATATGCTTCAGCATTAGAGAGTCACCCAGATGAGGTTATGATTATTGGTGGTGGCACCATTTATCAGGCGTTTTTAGATAAGGCTGATACTTTGCACCTAACATTTATTAATTTGGCAGTAGAAGGCGATACACAGTTTCCTGATTATGATGCCCATGGCCATTGGAAAGAGAAAAGCCGTGAGGAGCACACCGCTGATGAGAAGAACCCACATAACTACACTTTTGTGAGTTTAACCAGGGTTTAAGACTACAAACAAAAATGCCGAGGGCAAAATGCGCCTCGGCATGGTGTTAGTACAATGTGCTATTAATTCATTTGGTTAAATAAATTTTCTAGCGATAGGCCTTGGTGGCCTAGAATGTCTCGCAATCGACGTAATGCCTCTACTTGAATTTGACGAACTCGTTCACGAGTAAGACCAATTTCAGCACCCACATCTTCAAGCGTTGAGGGCTCATAACCCATTAATCCAAAGCGTCTTGCCAACACTTCACGTTGCTTAGGGTTGAGTTCTTCCAGCCAGCCAACAATATTTGATTTGATGTCTGAGTCTTGTAAGTTCTCTTCTGGACCGAATTCTTTTTCATCGGCTAGAATATCTAACAACGCTTTATCGTTTTCGCCACCAATTGGGGTATCTACCGACGTAATACGTTCATTAAGTCGCAGCATCTTGGTAACGTCTTCGACAGGTTTGTCTAAGGCAAGTGCAATTTCTTCAGCAGTAGGTTCGTGATCGAGTTTCTGAGATAACTCACGAGCTGCACGTAAATATACATTAAGTTCTTTTACAACATGGATAGGTAACCGAATCGTGCGCGTTTGATTCATAATTGCGCGTTCAATGGTTTGTCTTATCCACCAGGTTGCGTACGTTGAAAAACGAAAACCACGTTCGGGATCGAACTTTTCAACAGCACGTATAAGTCCTAGATTCCCTTCTTCGATTAAATCTAACAGGGCAAGACCGCGGTTGTTGTATCGACGCGCTATTTTCACTACTAGGCGTAAATTGCTAACAATCATGCGCTTGCGTGAGGCTTCACATCCACGTAGAGCCTTTCTGGCGAAAAACACTTCTTCTTCTGCACTAAGCAGAGGCGAGAAGCCGATTTCACCTAGATATAACTGTGTGGCGTCTAGATTTTTTGGTTGGTCGTCTTGGCTTAACACTAATTCTTCTGAATTGGTGTCAGTGTCATCAGATATTATTTTATCTGTTTTCAGATCGGCTGGTATATCAATGACATTTAAGTCATCTTTCGTATTTGATTCTAGGCTTTGATTTATATGACCCACAATGAATCTCCTGCTTCAAGGTTTACCTTACGACGTTTCTCCTTAATTCGTTTCTTATTGTTATTTGTTATTATTATGGTCGTGTAGCTGGCAGATAACGCAGTGGGTCTAAAGACTTTCCACGATACCTAACTTCAAAATGAAGTTTTACCGAATTTGTTCCGCTGTCACCCATGGTGGCGATTTTTTGCCCCGCTGACACCCAGTCTCGTTCTTTAACGATAATGTTGTCGTTGTATGCGTAGGCACTTAAAAAGGTGTCGGTATGTTTGATAATAACCAAATTACCGTAGCCTCTTAAGGCGCTTCCTGAATAAACAACTTTTCCATCTGCTGCCGCGTGTATCGATGTACCTTTTGCCGCAGCGATATCAATTCCTTTGTTGCCCGACTCTGACTTACTGAACGTTTCAACAACCCTACCTTTGGTAGGCCAAACCCACTTCTTTACCTTGTTAGGAAAACTATTGGCTGCCGTTATTTTGACGCTTTCTGACGGCCTGTTGACGCTCGTAACGTTTTGTCGCTTAACAACTTTTTCACCTTCACCATACGCCCGTGGTTTGGGGGGGTCAATCAAACTTTTGTCTACTGTTGTCGTGGTCGGATCTGCTGACTGAGTGGTCTGCGGCTTGGATCTTGTCGAAATCTTTACAATTTTAGGGGGGGGAGTGATGCGTAATTCTTGACCAGGGAAAATACGATAAGGTTCTGATAAACTGTTAAATTTAGCGATATCTCGATAGTCATTTCCGGTATACCAAGCGATGCCAAAAAGGGTGTCTCCTGGCTGTACTTTATAGGTATCTGATGTGAATCCACCAGACTCTTGATCTGCTTGACTATTTAATAGAACAACGGGGGCAGGGCCGGTTCGGCTACTGCAACTTTGTAGTAGCAGTAGCACAGCACCAATCAGAACTAAGCGGTATGACATCGCTCTGCTATTATCGCAAGATAAGGTAAGCGGCAACAGCCAATAGCACCACTGCCCAGCCTAATACTTCCACATATTGGCGTAGCTTTGCTTCCATAGGGGCGCCGCCCCAGCGCATAAGTCCTGCGACCAAGAAAAATCTTGCGCCACGGCCTACCGCAGAGGCAATAAGAAACGGAAAGAACGCCATTTGTAGAAAGCCAGCACTGGTAGTGAAGACTTTATAGGGAATAGGGGAGAACCCCGCTACAAACACCACCCAAACGCCGTAATCGGCAAACCACTGCGTCGCAGTTTCTATTTTGTGGGTATAGCCCCAACTTTCAATGATAGGCGCTAACCATGCATCAAAGGCAAAATACCCCAGCCAATAACCCGCTATCCCCCCAAAAATAGACGCAAGCGTAGTAATAAGCGCGAAGCGCCACGCTTTGTCCGGTTGAGACAACGACATGGGCGCAAGCATGACATCAGGTGGAATTGGGAAAAATACTGACTCAGCAAAACTAAGCCCACCTAAATATTTAACCGCATGGCGGTGTCTAGCCCATCGAAGTGCCATGTCGTACATTGGCTCGAACAATTTCACAATAGCTCTCCTGCTACTAAGGGAACAAAACGCACCGCCTCTATTGTGGTGGTTTTTAGCTCGCCTTCTATCCTGTCGATACACAATAGAGACTGCTGTTCATTTCCTACGGGAATGATCAGGCGGCCTCCTTCTTTTAATTGATCGCATAAATCTTGCGGCAAACTACTGGCCGCAGCCGTCACAATAATGGCATCGTAAGGACCTTTAGATGTCCACCCTTTCCATCCATCACCATGCTTCATGGCAATATTATGTAAATCGAGTTGGTTCATCCGTCTTTTTGCATGAAACTGTAGCGATTTGATTCGTTCTACGCTGAATACAGCCGAAAAAAGCTGTGCAAGAATAGCGGTCTGATAACCAGAGCCGGTACCAATTTCTAACACTTTTTCCGGTTTATTCGGACTATCTAGCAGCAGTTCAGTCATTTTCGCAACAATATAGGGTTGCGAAATGGTTTGCCCCTGCCCGATAGGCAGCGCAGTATTCTGATAGGCTTTATGCTTAAGCGCATCAGGTAAGAATGTTTCCCGGGGTGTACCGGCAATGGCATTGAGCACAGGCTGCGAACGGATCCCTTCATCATAAAGCAGCTGTGCTAGCGCATCCCCTTTTCTGGAGGCTCTCATGGTGGTGCTTATTATCCTTATTATCGGCCGCGCATTATTCGGTTATTTGGCTAACCATTCTTTCATATTGTCTAAGCTTTGGTAGGCAGTCATATCTACACTGAGCGGGGTAACGGAGCAATATCCGTTTGCCACTGCGTGAAAGTCTGTACCTGGGCCAGCATCTTGTTCTGAACCTGCTGGGCCATACCAATAGATGGTTTGACCAAACGGGTCTTTATCTTCAAACATAGGTTCAGCACGATGTCGGCGACCCTGTCTGGTAACTTCTATACCTTTAAGTTCATCATAGGGTATATCAGGAACATTTACGTTCAAAATTTGATTTGCAGGTAAAGGATGAGATTGAAGTTTACGGATAATATCTAGCACTACCCGAGCTGCTGTTTCAAAGTTCTCACCTTTCTTACTGGCAAGCGACACGGCAATGGCAGGCAAGCCCATATATCGCCCTTCCGTCGCCGCGGCTACCGTACCTGAATAAACTACATCATCGCCTAAGTTAGCACCATGATTAATGCCAGATACCACCAGTTCGGGGTCATCTTTTAATATTCGGCTGATACCTAAATGAACACAGTCTGATGGCGTGCCATTGACAGAATAAAAGCCACTGTCCATGCGTTGAATACGAAGGGGTTGATGTAACGAAAGGGCGTTACTTGCGCCGCTACAGTTACGATCGGGGGCGACAACAGTAATATCGTGCTCGCTGGCGATAGTTTCGTGCAAAATAGCTAAGCCTTTTGCAAACACACCATCATCGTTACTCATTAGGATTTTCATGCAATCTCAACTAAATACTGTGAATGGGAGAAACGGTTTCAACACATTCCCTAAGTACGGATGTGGCAAAACAACCGCTAGGTAATGAAAAAGATAGGGTTAATGTATCACCCTTACTTTGCCATTCAAGTTGCGATGGCCATATTTTTATTGCACGACGTTCTTGCTCGAAACCACATTGCCCTAGGAAGTCGATAACTTCAGGATGGCCTATCGCTACTTTCTCCTCCGTAGCGTTTGCTTCTGATGTGGTAACTAAGTCACCCTTACCCCAAAGCGGTGCCGAAGGACATACATCTTTGTCTTCATAACGTTGCTGACTGTCTTGCTGCTTGTCATCGTCAATAAAGAAACTGTTTGAGCCGGTTAATACCAATGCATCACCGGTAACTACTTTATCGAAGGTCTCGTTTTCTAAACGAGTAGAGATGACCTCATTGAATAGCCAGCTACGCAAGGCCGATAATGCCATAGAGCGCTTATTTCTATGACGAATGGTTTCACCGTTTATCATCCGCTCAGCCATGGCAAGGTTGCCACCGCGCTGCACTTCACCTTGCTCGTTCACACGCATGACCCCAAAGCGCTGTTCGCCATAATAATTAGGCACACCATGTTTGGCGATTTCCTGCAGGCGTTCTTCAATGGCTTCAGGGTGTACAACTTGGCGCAGCGTAATGGTGAAGGCATTACCTTTTAATTGACCGGTACGAAGTTTTCTATTGTGGCGAGTTTGCTTAATAACCCGCACACCTTCTAGCTCAAAATCGCTAAAATCGAAATCAGCTTGCCCTGGTGCATGCAAACCAAACCACTGACGGGTAAGAGCATACTTATCTTTGCGGCCAGCATAAGTTACTTGGCGAAGGGGCAATTTGGTATAGCGAGCCAGTTGTTCAGCCACAAAAGCAGTATTGGTATTAATTTTCTCTACAAATATGAATTGATGCTCGCCTTCACCGCAGGGTTCATAACCTAAGTCTTCCACAACCTGAAAGTCATCAGGTTGGAATTTAAATAAGCCAGTTGAAACGGGTTTATTGAAGTAGTAATTCCAGTGTTGAGTATGTAATGGTTTCATATCTTTTCCAGTAACACGACCGCATGTGCAGCAATGCCTTCCTTTCTGCCTGTATATCCTAACTTTTCTGTCGTAGTCGCTTTTACGTTGATTACATCAAGCTCGCAATGACAGTCTTTGGCTATGATCTCTCGCATGGCCTGAATGTGTGGTGCCATTTTTGGGGCTTGCGCCACTATGGTCATATCGGCATTGCCTAAGGTATAGCCTTTTTCATTGACTACGTGAACGACATGCCTGAGTAGTACACGACTATCGGCACCTGAATAGGCGTCATCAGTATCGGGAAAATGTTTGCCTATATCACCTAGGGCTGCAGCGCCAAGTAAAGCGTCGCATAACGCATGTAGTAATACGTCGCCATCAGAATGGGCGACTAGGCCTTGTTCATAGTCAATGCTTACACCACCAATAACAATGGGGCCGTTACCACCAAATTTATGAACGTCGAAACCGTGTCCTATTCGCATTCTACTTGTGCCTTCTGTCGTTGATGTAAGTAAAAATCTGCCAAGGGTAAATCCCCAGGGTGGGTTATTTTAATATTGGCTGGGTCGCTATCAATAAGTGCAACCTTGTACCCGCTGTATTCTATGGCCGATGCTTCATCGGTAATGGATGCACCAGCGGCGAGCCCATCGTATAACGCACTCTTAAGCAGCGCAGTGGGAAACAACTGCGGCGTAAGGGCATGCCATAAATTTTCTCTACTTTCAGTATGAAGAACCGTTGGGAAATTGGCATTAGCAGCCCGGCTATCGGCACCTCGTTTCATGGTATCTCGTACCCGAGACGCTAAAATACCGCCTGCTACCTGTCCATTATCCATCACCGTTAGCAATTGAGTAATGTCATGAGCACTTACGCAAGGACGCGCGGCATCGTGCACTAATGCCCACGTATTTTCTGGCAGGGTGTTTACGGCATTTAGCACAGAGTCAGCCCGTTCATTGCCACCTTCTACGACTTTAACCTTCGGATTATTAGCAATGGCAAGAGAAGGGAAGTAGGTGTCGTGAGGGCTAATGGCAATAACAAGGTAATCGATGGCGTGATGGTTTAGCAGTATTTCAACGGTGTGTTCAAGAATCGTTTTCCCTTGAAGGGTTAAATACTGTTTGGGGCGATCAGCCTGCATTCGGCTGCCAATTCCAGCTGCGGGAATAACCGCAACCACAGAGGAGGATGTCATGTTACTCACTTAGTTTCTGGCGGTAAAATCCGGTAAAAAGTTTCCCCTTGCTTAATCAGACCTAATTCATTGCGAGCGCGCTCTTCAATGGCTTCTAAACCTACTTTAAGGTCGGTGATATCTGCGTTTAGCAAGGCATTTCGCTGTGCAAGGTTTGCGTTTTGCTGCGCTTGAGTTTTTACTTCCTGCTCTCGACTAAGGTAGTCAGGAATACTGTTTTTCCCAAACCACAGTCGATACTGCAACAACCCTAATAGGGTGATGAGTACAATAGGAAGCCATTTATCTTGCCACACAAAATCACCTAAAAACCGGTAAGCGGAGGAAAATTTAAAAAGGGCAGTAAACTGCCCTCTACGTTATGACCTATTATGCCGCGAAGGGCTTAGGAATCAAAGGTGCTTTATTCACCTTGCCCTAATTTCCCTTTGAGTTTGTCGAACAATTTATTCTTTTGTTCTTCAACTACGCTGCTCAATTGGCTTTGAAGTAGTTCTTGTAAGGCGCCGCTGTCGCCCTGTGCCGCACTTAGCATTGAATTAACATCAACCAATTCACTCGATAGAGCATCTTGTTCACTGGCAACCATCGCATTTAGCTTGGCATTAAGTTCATCAAGCTTATCTTGCTGAGACGCGGTGAGTTGAGAGATAGCAGCTTGGGCCAATTTATTGTCTAAATCTGACTTAATATTAAACCCAGGGTTAGCTAAAGTGCCATCAAGTAGCATGGTCATCGATAAACTACTTAACGATTGAAGTGCAGAGGCAATCGCGCTAGTCACGTCGCTAGTTCCTGTAGCTTCCATCACTAACTCTTGCAAGTTAACCTTACCGTTGCCGCTTAGCTGGTTATCAACCACTTCCATTGAGCCTGTGGTTGCCATGAGTGCAGTTTTCATCACGGCGTTAAGGGTTTCATTACCGCTTACTGGAATATTTGACATATTTACCCCAGCTAACTCCCATACTTGGCTCGCATCTACGCCACTTTCATCAATCCAGAATTCACCACTTGAGGTAAATTGCTTAAGCATGTCGCCAGCTGCTTCAATGGTAAAGGTCGTTGGGTCTCCAAACACACTGTGGGTGTTGGTAATGTTCTGCCATGAGCTACTTATCGACTCGTTTTGCCAAAGCACAGACACATTAGCTTGCTTCACCAAAATAGAAGGCATATCGGCAGCAGGTTCTTCGGGTGTATCACCGCCTTGGAGTAGGGGCATCACAATTTGCATGGCCGACATTAGGTACTCTGAGTATTCAGCAGCTTTGTCGCCAAATACAAAGTAAGTCACTTGAGATAGTGCCGCTTCATCGCCCGCAATCACGCCTTTAAGTAATGCATAATCTTCACTAGGCGCTTCTTTTAAGGCCTTTACCGAGTTGCTCAACGCACTCTTAGCATTCGACGCTTTTTCGGTAAAGCTGCTAATAAGCGCACGATCTGCACTCATTTCTTCTTTTAGCTTATCTAACGACGACTTAGCTTGAATGAGGGCTTGTGGATCTTTGTAATTCGTTTCTTTAAGCGCAGCAACCTGGGTTTTGTAATAGTCGATGCGTTCTTTATCAGGCAAGTTTTCATATTCTTGCTTCAAGCCTTCAGAATAGGTGGCGTAGGCTTCTTTTGCCTCGGCAACAGCGGCGGTCGTTTTTAATGGATTACGGGCAAGCAGTTCGTCTACAGAAGGCACTGCTTCTTTGGCTTTTGCTTTAATTTCATCGTAGGACAGTGAGCTTTCAGGCACCCGGTAAACTTCACCTTCGTGCTCACGGACTTGGTCAAATTGCACATCAAGTAAGTTCAGGTTGTTTACCACAACTTGATTGGAAAGCAGCGGCATTAGGGCAACGTCAGCATTTGCTTCGCCAACTAGCACTTGATTGTGAGAAGGCTTTGTTGCGTTGGTTAAGCCAATGCCTTTAAGAGTAACAGTGGTAGGATATAAAGAGTGATCAAATTCGGCAATGTTGACTTCTGCGCCATAAGACTCGCCTAATTTCGATTCTAGTACGGCTTTAATAATGGTATTAGCAAATAGAACATACACTAAGATAAGTAAAACAAAAAAGCCCAATACCCAATACTTGATTGGGATCCCTTTACTATCACTGCTCATATATCACTCCTTGTAAACGACGTTTAGCTGGTTATCTAACGATGTAGATAACCAGTCTAAAGCACCGCTTTAAATACTTCCATACGCAGGAAGTAGTATAAACCTGTGAATACCTTCCTTTTTACGACTAATTTGGTTCACTAAAGTTTAAATTTGCTGGCAATTTCTTTTATCGCCATACAGCTAGCTTTTAGTGCCTGACTGGCACTCGCTAATTTTTCCGCCGTTTTTAGACTGTTATCAGCTGCACCTGATAAGGCATTGATGCGAATATTGGCTTCATTGGCGGCCTCTGCCTGTTGTTCTGTCGCACGAGCTATTTGGCTACTCATACCTGAAATCTCATTCATAAGCCGGTCGGCTTCTTTTAAGCTATCGTTTGCTTTGTTGGCATTGTCCACCGTATTTGCTGAAGCACTCTGACTGACTTGCACGGCGTCTACAGCAGCTTTTGCATTGCTCTGTAGCTTTTCAATCATCGCTTGAATTTCATCGGTACTTTGGCCTGTACGACTGGCTAGCGTACGAACTTCATCGGCCACCACGGCAAACCCTCGGCCTTGTTCCCCAGCGCGAGCGGCCTCAATAGCAGCATTCAGTGCAAGTAAGTTAGTTTGATCGGCAATGCCGCGAATAACGTCTAGTACAGCGCCAATACTGTTAGTTTGTTCGGCAAGCTCGCTCACCACATGGCTCACGCTCTCAATGTTCGACGTCAAAGAACGAATATCACTCACGGTACTTTCTACTACGCTGGTGCCTTGTTCTACATTGGCGCGTGCGCCGCTAGTACTCGTTTCAGCAGTATCTGCATTTTGGCTCACTTGCTGAATTTGGGTGGTCATTTGTTCCATGGCCACGGCAACTTGCATCATATTTTCATTTTGGCTTTGCGCTTGGTCATTGCTATCTTGGCTAACGGTTTCAACCAGAACGGCTTGCTGCGTTAGGGCGGTGATATTTTCACGTATACCTAACAAGGATTGCCGCATTTTATTGGTGTATTCATTGAAGTAGCGAGCAAGGCGCGTTATTTCATCGTGGCCTGATTCTGGAAGTGACCGTGTTAAATCGCCCTCTCCCATGGCAATATCTTTCATTCTTTCAGTGACTTCATGGACAGGTTTAACAATACTGCCGCCAATATAGAAGATAAGCGCTACCACCAATAACACGCTAATAATACAAATAACGATAAGCAAATTGCGTAAGTTGGCGTACTCTGCTTCAAGAGTGGATAAGTAAATACCTGAACCTACAGTCCAACCCCATGGTTTGAACTCTTTAACATACGAAATTTTGTCTACCGGCGTTTCCTCACCTGGTAGTGGCCAAACATAATCAACAAAGCCACTGCCTGAAGACTTAACCAGTTGGGCCATTTCCACAAAAAACGCTTTACCGTTTCCATCTTTAAAGCTTCGTAAATCTTGCCCGTTCAGCGATGGTTTGATGGGGTGCATGACCATGGCAGGGGTAGCATCTTGAATCCAAAAATAGTTGCTCTCATCGTATCTAAGGCGGCTAACTGCGGTCAGCGCCTGTTGTTTAGCGGCGTCTTCATCTACTCCTTCCAAGGATTCAAAGCTTGCAAGCAAGGTATGAACAACTTCTACCAGGTGTTGATTTTCTTTATACGACTTTTCTTTGAGCGCCTTGTAGTGCTGGTTTAATACCGCACCGGTTAGCACCAAAAACAACAGCGCCGTCAGCGCGACAATGATACTGAGCCTTTGAATTAAACTAAAATTGCGTAACCACATCAGCAGGAACCTCCAGTTTTTATATTATCTAGTGTAGACCTTATATTGAAGTTGTTGGCCTTGAATAGATATTTTTAAACATTTATTTAACATGGTGTGGAGTGCCACCCGTGAGTTGAATCCCTGTGAAATGTTATTCACCTGCGTTCTTAGACGCTCTATCACAGTGGCGCAAAAAGTTGACAGCGAGGGCTTGGCGAAAGACGCATTTATGCTAGTATCCGCGCAATTTCGGCGATATCGTGATCTTCATTGAGAAGATCGAAGTTTAAATACCTATTGACGCAAGCGCGGCCCACTTTAGGTGGGGCGCTTCAAGCAAAGCTTAGCTTTACTTGTTAATTCATTTTTTCCATGTAACGTTATGCTAGTTTTACGTTACCGGAACCATTTTCTACAGCTATTCGAATAAAGGGTTGCAATGCTCATTAACGACACACTTCATACTACATCTCCCCTACGCCAGCGCATTCGAGACTACTATCGAATTAGTGAATCTGTGGCTGTAGATCAAATTTTACCCATTGCTGAGGTAAACCCTCGTGCGAGAAGTCGTGCGTGGGAACGCGCCCGTAAAATGGTACTGCAAATTCGTCGAAACCAAGAAGGCCATGGTGGCGTAGATGCGTTGTTAAATGAGTATTCACTATCCACCTCAGAAGGTGTGGTATTGATGTGTTTGGCTGAAGCCTTGTTGCGTGTGCCTGATGGCGATACGCAAGATGAACTCATCCGCGACAAATTATCTAAAGGGCAGTGGACACCACACCTTGGCAATTCAGATTCTTTGTTCGTGAACGCTTCAGCATGGGGCTTATTGTTTACTGGCAACATGGTCAATTATGCTGACAAGCGCAAGAAAGAACAGTTTGGACTGTTGAAGAAAACCTTGGGTCGCTTAGGTGAGCCGGTTATCCGCCGCGCAATGAATATTGCCATGCGGGTAATGGGTCGTCAGTTTGTGATGGGCGAAACCATCAAAGATGCGGTAGAGCGTGCTAAGGAAAAAGAAACCAAAGGCTATGTATATTCCTACGACATGCTGGGCGAAGGCGCTCGCACTATGGAAGATGCAGACCGTTATTATGATTCTTACGTTAAAGCTATTGAAGTGATTGGTAAAGCGGCTAACGGCCGTGGACCTAAGCGCTCACCAGGTATTTCAGTTAAGTTGTCGGCAATACATCCACGCTTTGAGTTCTTACACAGAGAGCGCGCAATGCGTGATATTCCGCCGCGCTTAAAAGCCTTGTGTATGTTGGCTAAAGAGTACGATATTGGCTTAACGGTTGACGCTGAAGAAGCTGACCGTTTAGAGCTTTCCCTCGATATCATTGAAGCGGTATTCCGTGATGAAGATTTAAACGGATGGACTGGCTTTGGTTTAGCGGTTCAAGCCTATCAAAAACGTGCTATTCATGTAATTGAACATTTACGCGCGCTTTCGTTAGAAGTCGGCCGTTCGTTAATGGTGCGATTGGTAAAAGGCGCTTACTGGGATACGGAAATTAAGCTTACCCAACAAGCGGGCTTAGAAGAGTTTCCTGTGTTTACCCGTAAGTCATCTACCGATGTGTCTTACCATGCTTGTGCAAACCGATTATTAGAATACCGCGATACTTTGTACCCGCAATTTGCTACTCACAATGCCTACTCTGCATCAGTGATTATTGAACTGGCTGGCGACGATAAAGAAGGGTTTGAGTTCCAGTGCTTACACGGCATGGGCGATACCCTTTACGATACGGTAGTAACCGAAGAAAAAATTCAGTGCCGTGTTTATGCGCCTGTGGGTGAACATGAAGACTTATTAGCTTATCTAGTGCGTCGCTTATTAGAAAATGGCGCAAACTCGTCGTTCGTAAACGCCATTGTTGATGATGAAAAGCCGGTTGAATCATTACTTGAAGATCCGGTGGAAAAAACCCAGCGCCTTAAAGTGCGTTTCAACAAACTAATTAAAACACCACGTGGTTTATACGCACCTGAACGTGATAACTCTCGCGGACTAGATTTAACCGACGTGAACGCGGTTACCGCGCTTCAACACGAACTAGAGCGTTGGCAAGAGTTTTACAGTGTAACCGATGGTGTTCCTGAGGGCGCAACAGCGGTAAGAAACCCAATGAACCACGACGATGTGGTGGGTTACCATTATTACGCACAACCTGATGATATGCGAAAAGCGTTAGACGACGCAGATGCAGGCTTCGACGCTTGGTCTAAGCGTGACACTTCAGAACGTGCTGAAATTCTTAATCGCTCCGCTGATGCCCTAGAGCGCCACATGGCAGAACTTATTGCTATTTGTATGCGTGAAGCAGGTAAAGTCGCGCAAGACAGCATTGATGAAGTACGTGAAGCGGTGGATTTTTGTCGTTACTACGCGGCCCGTGCCCAAGAATTGGCTGAAGACAAGCGCTTGCTTCCTCGTGGTGTGGTGCTGTGTATTAGCCCGTGGAACTTCCCTCTGGCAATATTTTTAGGTCAGGTATCCGCAGCATTAGTTACCGGTAATACGGTTATTGCCAAACCAGCTGAACAAACCAGTATGGTGGCGAAACGCGCTGTGGATATTATGCAATCGGTAGGCCTGCCTGAAGACGCGTTAAAACTCATTATTGCCCCAGGTAAAGAAGTAGGTGAAACCCTGCTTTCTGATGAACGCATTAAAGCGGTGATGTTTACCGGTTCTACCCAAACGGGCACGCTAATCTCACAAGAACTTGCTAATCGTGGTGGTGAGCAAGTACCGCTCATTGCTGAAACTGGCGGGCAAAACTGCATGATTGTGGATTCAACCGCGCTACCAGAGCAGGTAGTTGATGATGTTATTCATTCTGGTTTCCAAAGTGCGGGACAACGCTGTTCAGCCCTTCGCGTATTATTCGTGCAAGAAGAAATTGCTGATGATCTTATCAGTATGTTAATCGGTGCCATGAAAGAGTTAACCATTGGCGATCCGACCATGCTGGCCACTGACGTTGGCCCAGTTATCGACGAAAAAGCACTTAAGAGCCTAACCGACCATGTAGACTTTATGGAAGGAAAAGGAAAACTGCTTTATCGAAACGATCTGCCTGAAGGCACTGAAAACGGTACTTTCTTCCCACCTACGCTTTATCAGATTGATAACTTGGATGTGCTGGAAAAAGAAGTATTTGGCCCAGTGGTGCATCTAGTGCGCTTTAAATCGAAAGAGCTAGACAATGTTTTAGAGCAAATTAATGGTACGGGTTACGGCCTAACCATGGGTATTCACTCGCGCATTGAAGAGCGTGCATACGAGCTTGCTGCTAAGAGCCGTGCAGGTAATGTCTATATTAACCGCAACATGATTGGCGCTATTGTTGGCGTACAACCCTTCGGTGGACGTGGGTTATCAGGTACGGGTCCAAAAGCGGGTGGGCCTAACTACTTGCCACGTTTAATGATGGAACGTGCTACACCGAAACCAACATTGATTGATGATGTTGATGGTACAGATAACGCGCTAGTCGGTGACGATAAAATTGCCGA
Source organism: Alteromonas sp. KS69 (assembly GCF_003989595.1). NCBI lineage: Bacteria > Pseudomonadati > Pseudomonadota > Gammaproteobacteria > Alteromonadales > Alteromonadaceae > Alteromonas > Alteromonas sp. KS69. Next base: position 28,508 of record NZ_PYHU01000024.1, read on the forward strand.
ACGTGCCCATGTTGTGATGGATCAAGCTAAGGAAGTTGAAGCCCAGTGGCGACATATGGCCTTAAATGATCGTATCTCTATGGTACGTCAGTTACTGGCCAAAATTGCCAAGGTCGACATTGTTGACGACCTAGCCGATGATTTAAACCGCACGTTGGCCACTGCCCGCCAGCAGTTAACCAGTGTTGAGCGTAAGTTAGCGAAACCTACCGAGCTTCCTGGTCCTACAGGCGAATCTAACAAACTTTACCTTGAACCCAGAGGCACCCTGGTATGTTTCGCCGATAAAGACGTATCGTTTGAGTACTGGATGCTGTCTATCGTTACCGCACTTGCTACAGGTAACACGGTGGTATCGGTGGTATCTGAAATCTTCTACGAAGAAGCTATTGAGATTCAAAATAAGTTTGAATCTACGGGTGCGCCGAAAGGGGTATTCCAAGTAGCGCGTTTAGGTCACTTCGATGCCTTATTGATGGATGAAGACTTAGCGGGCGTAGTTGTGGATTCAAGCACTGAACGTACGGCGCGTATTACCGCAATGCTGTCATCGCGTGAAGGGGCTATTTTGCCAGTGATCACCGCTGAATATAACGATAAGTTGATTCAGCGTTTAATGACTGAAAAAACCATTAGTATCGATACTACGGCATCCGGTGGTAATACATCTCTCATGACGTTAGTGGAAGACGATGAGTAATAGCACAAGGTAATTTTCCTTGTAGTAATCGGTAACCATGTAAAGCCAGTCCTTGTGACTGGCTTTTTTTATTTCATAGTGCATTAGTGACTCGCTTATTTGAGCGCGATAAAAAACTTCAAACAAAATTTTGGTCGTTAACCCCGCCTTAACCCCCGCTGTGACACCCTGTATGCATGGTAGGCAATAATCGAATTACAATGATCGGGTTAGGTAAAATTTCATTTATGCCATTTGTGGCACTTGTACTGACGGGGTTAACCGCGTGTGCCAGTCATGACGAGGCTTCGCTTAGCGAGTCGGCATCTGCAATGACAGGAGAAAGTGTTACGTGGCAAGTGCAATCAGAAGATGCTGTTGCGGCCACTGCATTAACCGACTTAGTGTCGGTAGAAGGGCTGCAAGCCTATATTGATGAAGCGCTTGAAAACAATGCAAGCTTGCAGCAAACGCTTATTACGTTGAGGAAAGCGCAGGTGGCGATTAAGTCGGCTGATGCGGCAGATAACCTTAATGTAGATGCCAGCTTTTCAGGCGCTAAAACGGAAAATAGTGATGCAAATTACACTAGCGGCTTAACCGTTAGCTGGGAAGTGGATCTATGGCAAAAAATTAGCGACAGTGTAACTGCCGCTAGTTTTGATGCTGCTAGCGCCCGCTCAGCGTATCAATCTTCTCGCGATGCACTTGTTGCCAGTGTTATCCGTAATTACTTAGACATTATCACGCAGAAACAATTGCTTGCTATTGAGCAGGAACGGTTGGGCGTTTACGAAAATAGTGAAAGTATTATCCTTAAGCGCTACCGTACTGGGCTTGGATCTCTTGATGATTTAGACAACGCGAAAACCAGTAGCGCAAATACCCGAGCCTCTATCGCATTGTATGAAAATACGATTAGTGCTGCCAAGCGAACGCTAGCGGTGTTGCTAGGTCGCCAAGACCAATCTTTATCTGACTTTCCCGCAGTAACGAAATTTCCAGAAGTGCTTGAACCAATGCTTGCCTTGCCAGAGCAAGACCTAGCTAGACGCCCCGATTTACAAGCGGCTTACTATGCTATTAAAGCCGATGAAGCCAATGTGAAAGTCGCATACAAAGCACTCCTACCTAGTATCAATCTGTCGGCGGGACTAACTGACAACGGTGTCACACCTTCTCAATCGCTGTTTTCTAACCCTCTGTGGAATCTTCTTGGGCAGGTAACCGCCCCCTTGTTTCAAGGCGGCGCTCTTCGCGCGCAAATCGATGATGCCAAGTTAAATACGTTAAACAGTTGGTGGCAATATCGGGAAACATTACTTAACGCAGTACAAGAAGTGCAAAACGCGTTAGATAACGAAAAAGCGTTTACTCAGCGTCAGTATTACACCGACATTGCTTACCGTAATGCATTAAATAGCGCCGAAACTTTTTCGGGGCAATACCGTCAAGGCTTGGTAGACATTTTAGATTTACTGTCAGTTTACGACACCACCTTTAATTTGCAGGCGCAGCGCGTCGAGCTTCAATATTCTCAGTTAAGTAATCGTATCGACTTGGGCCTTGCGCTAGGCCTTGGAGTGTCACAATGAACAAGAAAAAAATTATCGTAACCCTTGGTGCCGCAATGACTATTGTTATTGCCATTCTTTATACCATGAGCCAATTAGGTGGCTCAGGAGGTCCGGGTATGGGCCCTGGCCCCAAAGGAGGAAAAGAAGGCCGGGCAGGTAAAGGAAATCAAGAGATTAGTGCGCCTAGAAATGCGAATGCTGAAAAAGCGATTACTCAAGTAGAAGCACAACGTGGTGTAGAACAAACCGTGCTTGCGCCGACAGATGAACAAGGTGAAGGCCGTCAGCCTGGTGAGCGCCCGCATCGCGATATGTCTAGTCAAAAGTCAGGTCAAAAGCCTGATCAAAGCCAAAATCAAAACGGGGCGAAAAGTGCAGCCAATAATCAAACGGCTGGCAGTAGCTCAGCAGATGTTGCCGAAGTGGGCGTGGTAGAGGTTTACCCAACTACCTACAATGCAAAAGTAAAAGGGTACGGGCAAGCCAGTGCTACTCACATGCTTACGTTATCAGCGCAAGTGAGTGGGCAAATTACTGAATTGTCGCCACGCTTTGAAACCGGCGCTTTGTTAAATAAAGGTGAGGTGATGGCGTATGTAGATAATACTGATTATCGCCAAGCACTAGCCGCTGCCGAAGCAACTTATGAAACTGCTTTCGTCGCTCTTGAAGAAGAACGCCTTCAAGGGTTGCAAGCACAAGACGAATGGACACGCTCAGGGTTGACCGGTGAGCCAGAGTCGGCCTTAGTGCTTCGCGCACCTCAACTTAAATCAGCGCAAGCAGCATTGCGAGAAGCCGAGCAGAATGTCGCGGCGGCAAAGCGCGATTTAGCTTTTGCTAACATCAGCGCCCCATTTAATGCCTTAGTGGTTAGCCGCAGCATTCAGCCTGGAAGTTATGTACAAGTGGGCACCGAAGTGGCCGGTTTGTATTCCGCTGATGTGGCAGAAATTTCTATCCCACTCTCGCCTAGCCAATGGGCACAGTTGCCCCAAGCACAGGTAGGTGAAAAGCCAGATTGGAAAGTACAACTAACCGATACCACTGGCGAACATCAGTGGCTGGCAAGTATTGAGCGTATAGAGTTACACCAAGACGAAGATACCCGTCAGCGCAGAGCTGTTGCCGTTGTGGAAAGGCCATTATCGTTAGCGAGCCCTTTGTATTTCGGTACGTTTCTAGTGGCTGAAATTGAAGGCCGTGACCTTGATAATGTATGGAAAGTGCCGTCCTCGGCCATATCGCAAAAACAAGAAGTATGGTTTGTCGCGCCCGACACTAACTTGCTCAACAAGTTTACCCCTACCGTGCTTTTTGAGTACGAAGGTTTTGCTTATATCACGCCTATGGCGGGTGCTAACCAAGCGCTTATTGTAGCGCGCCCGCTTAATAACTATCTTGTAAACACTCTGGTGAAGCCTGTAGTTGAGGGCAATGGCAATGAATAGTCACAAGGGCATTATTGCGTGGTTTGCGCAAAATTCGGTGGCCTCCAACCTTCTAATGGTTGGTCTTATCGTGCTAGGCATGGTGTCCTACGGCGATATTAGAAAGGAAGCCTTTCCTAGTATGGAGCCTAGGTTTGTTACTATATCTATGACCTATGAAAGTGGTGATGCCGAACAAGCCGAAGAAGGCATCGCGATTAAAATAGAAAACGCATTAGAAGCCGTACCGGGTATTAAACGCATTACGTCTACTTCCAACTCCAACGGCGCCAGCGTTCAGGTAGAAAAAGAAACCGACTACGATTTAGACACACTGTTTAACGACATTAAAACCGAAGTTGATAGTATTTCAAACTTACCTTCTGATGCTGAAAACGCCATTATCGACAAAGCTACCCGCGATGAACATGTTATCTGGGTGCAGCTTTACGGCGATGCCAGTCATGCTGAATTGCAGTATTTAGGTGAGCAGTTAGAGCGTGACTTATTGGCACAAGATGATATTCGCGATGTGAACGCGGGCAGCTTTATCGACCCTATGATGTCGATAGAAATTGATGAGGCTAAGCTACAAGCCTACGGATTAACGTTGTCAGATGTAGCCTCGCGTATAAACGAAGAGTCTTCTACGGCACTCACCACAAGCTTGCGAAACCAAGAAAAAGTGATTCGCTTAAAAGCGTCTGAACAAGCTTACTACGCGGGCGATTTTGCCAAAATTCCCCTCGTGACAAGCGCCGATGGTACGGTGTTGATGGTAGGTGATGTTGCAGAAATTAACGACACGTTTGCAGACGATAGCTACTCATTAGCACGATATAACGGCCAAAATGGGTATGGTCTGCAAGTACTTATGGATAAATACGGCGATGTAACCGACATGGTGGCGCAAGCCCATGCGGTGGTAGATAGCTGGCACGAGCGCGGCTTATTGCCCGAAGGCGTGCAGCTAGAAACTTGGTATGACAGAAGTACGCTTATTACCGAGCGTTTAGACTTACTTACCAGTAATGCTTTAATGGGGATTGTGCTGGTATTTATTACCCTCGCGGTTTTTCTAAACTTACGGGTCGCCTTTTGGGTTGCTGCTGGTTTACCGTTTATTTTCTTCGGCACTTTATATTTCATGACCGATTCTTATACCGGCATGACACTTAACGAAATGACCACGTTCGGCTTTATTATGGCGCTGGGTATTGTGGTGGACGATGCAGTAGTGGTGGGCGAAAGTGTTTATTCCACTAGGCGACGTTACGGCGATACTTTAGCAAATACCATAGAAGGTACCCGAAAAGTCGCCGTCCCTACTATTTTTGGTGTGCTTACTACGGTGGCCACTTTCTTTGCCTTGTCGAACGTATCTGGCGGCCTTGGCACCTTGTATTCTCAGTTCGGTACCATTGTTACCCTTTGCCTTTTATTGTCGGTAGTGGAATCTAAATTAATACTGCCTTCTCATTTGGCGCATCTACCCACCAAGAAAACTACGAAAAAAGGCATTGCTGGTTTGTGGGGTAAAGTGCAAGACGGTGCCGACAATGGGCTAAATTGGTTTAACGAAAAGCTCTATCAACCAGCATTAAGTGCCACGATTGCTTATCGCTATGCGGCGGTGCTGTTGTTCATTACCTTGTTTATTGTAGTTATGAGTTTGCCGTTGACCGGCGTAGTACGGGTAGGGTTTTTCCCAAGTATGCAAGGCGATACCGTGTCGGCCAATATGTCGCTTTACAGTGATGCCAGCTTTGGTCAAACCGAACGTAACTTATTACGCTTAGAAAACGCTGCACTTGAAGCCGACAAGCAGCTGGTAGAAGAAAAGGGTGTGAGTGCGAGTGGCATGAAGAGCCTGCAAGTGACAGCTAGTGGCGATCAAAGTGGCACAATTACCATTTCGCTGTCTGAAGATAAGCCTTATACCTTGGATGAACTAGCCGCACGCTGGACAGCACTAAGTGGCAACTTAGAGGCGGTGAAAAAGCTTAAGATTCAAGCGCGACGTGAAATGGTTGATGCCTTCAGAGTAGAGCTAAAAAGTATAGACGACGCCACCTTAACAGCGGCTAACACCGCCTTTCAAGACGCATTGGAAAACATAGATGGCGTATTTGGTGTGGAAAGTTCTTTAACGCCCGGTGAAGCCATGATGCGCTTTGAGTTAACGCCTGAAGGTCGTGCTATGGGCATGGACACCCAAAGCTTATCGCAACAGCTGTTAAAAGCGTTTGGGGGCGAAATAGTGCAGCGTTACTTGCGCAATAAAAACGAAGTGAAAGTGCGCGTACGTTACCCTGAAGAAGACAGAATGGACCCGTCTGATGTGATGAATACGCGAGTACGTTTAGATAACGGTACGGTAGTGCCATTAAGTGTTATCGCCACTATGACACCTGATGTTCAGCAAAAGCAGGTGGTGCGTATTGACGGGCTTCGTGCGCTTACTGTTAGCGCCTCAGTAGACAGTGACGTAATAACCGCCACTGAACTGGTGAACTACTTAAACGAAAGTTTCGTGCCTACTATATCTCGTCAGTATCAAGACTTGTCACTGCATTTTGCGGGGGAAGCCGAGCAGCAAGAAGAAACCCAAAGCTCAATGGAGAGCGTATTTATATTAGCGTTAATTTCTATTTACGCCTTGCTCGCCATTCCGCTTAAATCTTACGTTCAGCCGCTTATTATTATGACCGCTATTCCGTTTGGCATTGTAGGTGCGGTATTAGGACATTGGAGCAACGGGCTAATGCTTAGCATACTCTCTCTTAACGGAATATTGGCGTTGAGCGGGGTAGTAGTTAACGACAGCCTGTTGTTGGTGTCTCGCTATAACGCATTGAAAGAAGCGGGTATGCGTGTGCAAGAGGCGGTTATTGAAGCCTGTTCAAGTCGTCTTCGTGCCGTATTGCTTACTTCCATTACTACCTTTTTAGGTTTGTACCCCATATTGGGTGAAACCTCCATGCAGGCACAATTCTTAATACCTGCCGCTGCGTCCTTGGGGTATGGTATTTTGTTTGCCACGGCTATTACATTAGTATTAATTCCTGCATTGCTGTTAATTTACGAAGATGTAGCGCAGCTAGGTAAAAAAACCAAAGACGCTGCTGTACAAGTGGCAGGGTAGAAAAGGTGGACGGAATGATTCGGGTGTTGTTAGTGGAAGATGATATTGGCTTGGCTGGTAACGTTCTTGACTACTTGGAACTAGAGGATATGCAATGCGACCATGCCAGCAATGGCGTGGCGGCATTGCAGTTTATTAATCAGCATCAATACGATGTGCTAGTGCTTGATATCAACTTGCCTCGACTCGACGGTTTCAGCGTTTGTGAGCGTTTGCGAAACGACGGCAACGATACCCCTGTTATTATGCTCACCGCGCGAGATCAGCTTGAAGACAAACTCACGGGGTTTCAAAAAGGGGCCGACGATTATTTGATTAAACCCTTTGCGATGGCTGAATTAGTGGCGCGGATAACCGCATTATCGGGGCGCCGTTCTGGGCAGGTAAATCAAATCGCTATGGGTAATGTGACACTCAACATGAATACGCAAGAAGCCCATACAAGTGGCAACCTTATTAAACTTAGCCCCATTACCTATGCACTGCTTAAAAAACTGTTGTTAGCTAAAGGGGAAGTGGTTAGCCGAGAACGGCTTATTGAAGCAGCTTGGAAAGATGGAGCACCCGAAAGCAATGTGCTCAAAGTGCACATGCATCATTTACGAAAAAGTCTAGAACAGGTGAATGCCTCACTTTCGGTGCTAAGTAAACCAAACAGTGGTTTTTACCTCGCCGAGGACGTTTGATATGGTTAAAGGCTTACACCTGAGTTTACGTCGCTATGTGTTGTGGACCTTGCTTGCCGTAGGAAGTGTGCTGATCACGTTGTTTTCAATGTTTTCAGCTGAGCGCTTTTTTCAAGGTATGGACGGCATGTTGCGCGGCACTATGGTAAGCGTGGCAAGCAATACCGAGTTAACAGGTGAGTTACCTCAACGTGTTTTGAACTTCTACATCAGTGCCGAATTTGACCAACAACCAGAAGAAATCCTCGCGTCATTTAGGCAAGACGAGCTTATTCCTTTTGTTTTAGCTAAAGATTTAAAGCGTGATTGGTTTTTCACGCGCCCGTACGCAGCACGATTTTTAGTGATGGTACCGCTTGAAAGCGGCGAGGTAAGGTACATTTCTCAGGTGTTTGGTGAGCCAAAAGGGCGTGGCCGTCGGCCGGTGTGGTTAAGCCATGAGTTGGTGAGTATCATTATTGGAATAAGTGCACTGGTTGTGTTTGCAATTGTATTGTTGCTTATCATGCGAAGCGTGACTAAGCCCGTAGAAATGCTTCAGGATTGGGCGGCGGCGCTAGATGAAAAGCAACTTGATGCGCCTATCCCAAGGTTTCGTTACAAAGAGCTCAATGCGCTTGCGTCACTGATACACAACAGCCTGCAAAGCGTGAAACAAACCCTTGAGCGAGAGCGTACTTTTGTTAATCACGCGAGTCATGAGTTACGTACTCCCATTGCTGTTATTCGAAGCAGTACGGAATTGCTACAGCGTGTTTTGGAAAAAGAGCAGTTAGAAAATCAAGCGCATACAATAGGCAGTAAAGGGGAAAATGCCTTAATGCGGATTGATAATGCCTCTAAAACAATGACCGATTTAACTGAAACCTTATTGTGGTTAGCGCGCGAAGACAGTCAACCTTTGCCTTATCATCCCGTGGATATTGCCACCACGGTTGAGCAGCTTTGTGATGACTTAGCATACTTACTAAAAGGAAAAACCGTAACCGTCGATGTGAATGTGCCAAGTACAACAATGTACCTGCCAGATACTGCTAGTAGAATAATTATTGGTAATGTTATCCGAAATGCCTTCCAACATACCGACAGCGGCGTAGTGTCTATTACATTATGTGACACTACCTTAACCATCGAGAACCAGAATGACGCAGAGGCTTCTCCACTATCAAACGTTGAAGATACTGGTTACGGGTTGGGACTTAAGCTAATTACTAAATTAACAGAACGGTTGGGATGGCAGTGCCAAGCAGGTGTGGTCGTAAATGGTTATCACGTCACGCTAACTCTCAATGAACCTGAAAATACCGATGTGTAGTTGTGAGTGTAATTGTGAATGTCACTTAACAGGCTGGATTTAAAATAAGCGGCTAACATGCCGCTTATTTTGTTTAACCTCGACAATTTTGCCTTGTCGATAGAGCAGTACAGGTAATTACATCCATTCTTTACTGCGATTACGCTTTTTCGGCATATAAGTCAGAAGTACGCCTAATAAAATACCTGCGCCGGCAACAATACCGCCACGGGTGAACCAGGTGACCAGTTCATCTTTATCAGCGCTTTCTACTTGAGCACTTAAGCGTTTAATATCGTTGCTTTGTTGTTCAGTATCCGTTGTGAGTTGCGTAATTTGCTGGCGCGCATCATTAAGCTGCTGGCGCAGGTTTGCATTCTCACGTTGGGTAGTTTGTAAGCTGGTTTGGCTTTGTGCTAACTGCTCACTTAGCATAGGTAGTTTTTCAGCTTGTGACATCTCTGTAGTCACATACTTTGATTCAATCCACCCCTTACGACCTTCATCATCGGTCACTTGTGTGAACTCTGCATCAGCATCACGGTCTAGCACAGTAATCGGTGTGCCTGCCTCTACAGACCCTAGAATACGGTAGTTTCGGCCTGGGCCCGTGTGTAAAAAGATAAATAAATCATCGCGAATATAGTGCGACGACGACGCTTCTAGCGTATCGCTCTCTTGAAGAGCCAGCGCTTGGCAAGAGCATGCAAAAAGGGCAACTGCTAACCACTTTCGAATCATAGGTAGTCCAAATACTCGTCTAAAACATGGAGATGGTATTGGTTGACCGCGATAAAGGCAAGTTTGTTCCACTTTTGTCTACTGGTTAATTTCATCGCAACCAGTTAACAGTGTCATTGCGAATTAGTTTGGACACAGGTAAGGTTGCATCATTATCACGTGTGCCACTGCGCAAATATGTCTGAAATTGAACTAAAATTTGTTACTCAAGATGGTGCGCATCAAGCTTTTAAAGACCGCGTACTCCCTCTTTTTGAAAAAAATAATATTACCCTCATTTCCCACACCGAACTTCGGCTTGAAAACGATTACTACGATACGGTAAATCACGATTTTCAAGAAAGTAAGATGGGTTTTCGTGTGCGCGGCAATAATGGCAGCTACGAGCAAACCTTAAAAACCAATGGGAAAGTCAGTGGTGGGTTACATCAACGTGCAGAATACAACATTGACCTTGATGCACCTGAACCCGACTTAACCCTGTTTGATACTTCAGTGTGGCCTTCTAGCTGGAATATTCCCAGCATGAACAGCAAATTGGAAAAGCAATTTAGTACCCACTTTACTCGCCATGCTTATATTGTAGAGGTAGAGAAGAGTCGCGTAGAGGTAGTGCTTGATTGCGGTGAGGCGGCTACCGATAAAGCCAGCTCGCCCATTAATGAAATTGAGCTAGAATTGCAAAGTGGAGACCTAGACAGCCTCTTTATATTGGCAACGCACATAAATAGTTGTATGGATGTCAGGCTAAGCGACGTGTCTAAAGCGGCGCAAGGGTATCAGCTACTGCATGGCTTTAACGCCAAAGTAAAACCCTTGCCAGACTTTTTGCCGCTAAATCCAAAATCGTCTACCGAAGAAGCCTTTTCAAGCGCACTTCAATTGGCTTTAGCCCATTGGCAGCACCATGAGCATGTATTTATTGAAAGTGGCTCTATTAAAACCTTAGCTGAAGTGGCCAAGAGCGTGCGCTTGCTGTTACAAAGTGTGTCTTTGTATTTACCTGTTTTACAGTGCCCAGAAATGCTTGCGTTGCATAAAAAGCTTATTGCTTACGCACAGCAATGGGCCTGGCAAGATGACTTGCAAAGCTTACGGTATTTATTGTCTAAAAAGAGCCTGTTCCACAAAACCTTAAGCAAACACCCGGCTATTGTCAGTTATTTGCAGGGACGTAAAGCAGGGCTGCTGCATGCACATGACCCAGCCAGTTTATTTTTCGACAGCATGGCTACCGATATTAAGCTGAAAGCTATCGACTTAATTAACGCAAAACCATGGCGTAGAGAAGCTACAGGGTACGATTTGCTGGTATTAGATCATGCCAAAGGGTGGTTATCTCAGGGGTGGCAAACGGTGCAGCAAAGTATGCCAGCCAATAAAACCATGGGCCCCGCCAACTATACGTTGGTAGAAGTTGTGCTTCGACAAACCTTGTGGAGCGGTTTTTTACTTGGGGATTTGTTTTTAGAAGAGCGGGGTAACTTCAGAGCACCTTGGTTAGATTTGTTAACCGGCATAGAGGAGCTTAATGCGTTACTTATGCTTCGCCAAGCGGTACAAGACTCCGAATTAGAGACACAAGATGAACTTAGTAAGTGGACAAGCAGTAAGCTGACCGTGCTCGTGAAAGTCATGGAGCGAACCCGCGCTGTGGCGTTAGAACGAGATATTTACTGGTAATGACACTAGGTAAATCGTGAACAAGGATGTAGTAAGGTGAAAGCAGATATGGTGTATGACTACGCCCTTTATGCGGCGCTGTTCTTCTATTTTATTGTGGTAATAAGATTTGTGTATTATCGCCACCGTATATTTCAGAGCCCCTGGCTAGCTGCGGCTATTCTGAGCTGGCCCATTTTCATGCTAGATGAATGGATGCGGTTGTGGCAGTTAACCCAACTGGCGCCACTGTATGGGCTATCAGACGTCTTTGCGGTGCTATTAATGAGCTGTAGCTATAGAATGGTAAAGCCCATGCTTTTGGCTTATCCGTCTAAACGTTCTCGATTGTGGGTGCCTTTTTGGGTAATGGCCGTGCTGCAACTAACTATTTTGCTTATTCCCACTGAAGACAAGCTATTGTGGTTAGAAGCCTCCCCAAGTGGCGAGCCATTAATGTTATGGCCAGCTTACTTAGCTTCGTTAACTACAGGGTTCTGCGTGTTGCTCATTGGTATTCTCATCATTGAACACATTCAAATGTATCATAGGCATTTACCCGAACAGGCGGTTGACGTTCAAGAGTTTCGCGTACCAAGACTTGCCAGCGTCATGGCAAATACGGTTGTTGTGGCGTTTGCCAGTATTTTGCTGGTGACTGCTGCCACCTTTGGCTTTTTTGCAGTGCCTTTTTGGGAAAGCCTACATCATACGGCCCTTGGCGTTTCTCTGCTCGTGGTGCTATTCAGCCTTACTTTTCCTAGGGTAACGTCACCGTCGCCTTTAGATTACGAGCGGCTGGATGAAGGTGCAGTAAAGCCAGCCGAAGTGCGAGCGGTCATTGGTCAAGCTAAGCGCACCATGATTGATGGTAAAAACTACAAGAAGCTGGGGCTAACATTGAAAGACTTTAGCGATGAGGCAGGAGTCGATCCCACCACCTTGGCGATTGCCTTGCACTTAGAGCTTAAGAAAAACTTTCGCGGTTTTGTGTACCAGTACCGGCTGGACTACGCCAAAAATGTACTGCTGCGAAGTGATGCCAAAATAGCAAAAGTGGCGAAACGCTTAGGTCTTAATTCTGAAAAGTTTTTAGGCGATGTGTTAGTGAAATACCTGCGCAATAGCCAAGAACCACACTAGTTCAGTAGGCTTTGTTTATTTAATCTACAAAGCCATGCTAGCTAAACGCATTATAAAGCACCTGCTGGGTAAAGGTTTTACGCAAGTAGAACCCACGAGGGCGAGTTTTAATTCGCTCGCCTTGCGGACCTAAAGCATCAGTTAATACTTTGCCGCTAGCAGCCTTAGGGCGAAGGTGCAACGCCTCCCCTTGACGTGAAGTGATTGATTCTACATGCCCCGTCAGTATTTGCTCTGTAAGCTCTTCCCAGTCTTGTTTTAACATCGCATCTTCTAGTGCACTCGGCTGCCAATAAAACGCACTGGCGACTCTGCGCTGCGCCAATGGTATGCGCCTGTCTCCCTCAATAGGTAACCACAGCACTTGTTGAATTTTATTGCGTACACTGCTTGTTTCCCACGTTAACCCTGGCTGCATCAATAAGGGGGCGTAGCAAACATAGGTGGTTTCAAGAGGCATAAAATTGGCATCGATGGGAATAGTTTTAAGTTCAATACCCAGCTCTGGGAAGTCTTGCTGAGGTTTAGAGCCGGCACTGGCCCCTAGCCAACGTTCAATTAACATGCCTGGCCAACCTTTATGACGCTGTAAGTTTTCTGGTATGGCAACCTCAGCCATGGCTGCTAATTCTCCCAAGGTTAAGCCCGCAATGGCGTCACAGCGCGCTAATAACGTGGTTGAATTTTCAGGTGGAGACTCGGGTGGACGCATAGTTCAGCTCAGTAATTTTCTATAAGGAAAGCATGAATTTCGATTAATGCTTTGAATGGTGTATATATTATGGAAGAATGCAGAGATATAAAAGTATAGTGTGCCCGGGAGTCTATGTGATAGATGCCGATGGATTCCGTGCGAATGTGGGCATAGTGATTTGCAACAAAATGGGTCAAATATTTTGGGCAAGGCGTTATGGTCAACATTCATGGCAGTTCCCTCAAGGCGGAATTGATGAAGGGGAATCTGCCGAACAAGCTATGTACCGCGAGCTGCACGAAGAAGTGGGACTGACGCCGAAAGATGTCACCATTTTAAGTGTTACACGTAACTGGCTTAGATATAAGCTTCCTAAGCGATTAATTCGTCAGGGAAGTAATCCGGTCTGTATAGGCCAAAAACAAAAGTGGTTCCTGCTGCAGCTTGACTGTAATGAGCGGGACGTGAATGTATTGAAAACAGGGCACCCAGAATTTGATGATTGGCGTTGGGTGAGCTATTGGTATCCAATTAGAAATGTCGTGTCGTTCAAGCGAGACGTCTACCGTCGGGTTATGAAGGAGTTTTCCCCTGTTGTAATGGCTGCTCAACAGCGTCCACAACAGCGCCATAATACGTCGTCGCAAAAGCGCGGTAAAAAGCGTAGACGAGGCTAGGCGAACGAGCAAAGTATAGGGAGTAGCGATTGGACACTCAGGGTCACAAAGGCGCAATGTTAACCACGCTTAAACGTATCGTGCAGGAAATGAATCAAATTCCTGCGCTAGATACTGCCTTGTTTCGTCTGGCATCTCGCGTTAAACAAACGCTGGATGTAGACTCATGCTCTATTTATCTTGCCGATTACGAGAAACAAACCTTTATTCTAAAGGCTACCGACGGTCTGCACCCTGATGCAGTAGAGCAAGTTCATATAGGCTTTTCTGAAGGCTTAATTGGCTTAGTCGGTCAGCGTGAAGAACCGCTTAACATTGTTAACGCCCAGCATCATCCTCGATTCAAACACTACCCTGAAGTTAAAGAAGAAAATTACAACGCATTTTTGGGTACGCCCATTATTCACCAGCGTAAAGTGTTAGGCGTCATTACCCTACAGCAAAGTGAAATGCGCCGTTTCAGTGAAGACGAAGAAGCATTCTTAGTCACCCTCGCTGCCCAGCTAGCGCTTGAAATTACCAATGCTGACATGCGCGGCGCACTAAACAATACCGCCAATGTAAACAGTATTGCACTGCAAAAAAATGTCTCTGGTATTGCGGGTTCGCCCGGCTTAGCAATTGGTAAAGGCTTCTCACCAGATAAGTCACTTAATTTAAAAAACTGGGTTGTTAAACGCAGTAAAAATCCAAACGACGAAATCCAAACCTACCGCAAAGGCGTGGAAGTCACGCGCCAACACGTGGATGGATTATCGAAAAGTTTAGATGACGATATTCCTGATGACGTTAAATCCATATTTCAGCTTTATCACCATTTACTTGATGCCAATAGCTTAGGCCGCGAGGTAGAAGAGAAAATCAGGCAAGGTTGGGATGCTGCGTCGTCACTTAAAATGGTGGTCGAAAATTACGCCGCACGTTTTCGCGCGATGGACGACCCTTACATGCAAGAGCGTGCCATCGATATCGTCGACCTTTCCGATCGTATTTTGGCGAATATTCTTACCGAAGGCCAAGGGCAAAAGCTGGTAGAAAAACTCGCCACCGAAGATAGTATTTTGGTGGCCGATGAAGTATCGGCAACCATGCTGGCTGAGTTTCCAAGAGAAAAGCTCAAAGGCATTATCTCTATACGGGGGTCAAACAACTCTCATGCCGCTATTTTAGCAAGGGCAATGGGTGTGCCTGCGGTGATGGGGTGTCAGAATGTGTCTCCTGCACTGCTTGAGGGTAAAGAGCTTTTACTCGATGGTTATGCAGGTGAGGTAATTGTTTCCCCAGAGCGGAACATCAAAACTGAATTTATTCAGCTTATTGAAGAAGAGTCGGCAATAACCGAGCGCATAGACGCCGAAGCCGGGCAGCCTTGTGAAAGCGTAGATGGCTGTCGCATGTCGCTATACATCAATGCGGGTTTGTCTGCTGAAGCCGAGCTTAATGCTGGGCATATTGGCTCGGGTATTGGTCTGTACCGTACTGAAATTCCCTTTATGCTACGGGAGCGTTTTCCTTCTGAGCAAGAGCAAGTTGAGCTTTATCGCCAAATCTTAGAGTCGGCACCCGATTTACCGATTACCATGCGTACCCTTGATGTGGGAGGAGACAAACCCCTTCCTTATTTCCCCATCAATGAAGAGAACCCGTTCTTAGGGTGGCGGGGCATACGGTTAACACTCGATCACCCCGAGATATTCTTGGTACAAGTACGGGCCATGCTAAGAGCCAGTATTGGGCTTAAAAACCTACGCATTATGTTACCAATGATATCCACGGTGGCAGAAGTGCAAGAAGCCAAGCGCTTAGTTAACCAAGCCTACTTTGAGATATGTGACGAGGTTTGTGAGTCGGGTGAAGTACTTCAGCGGCCTAAGTTAGGTATCATGTTAGAAGTACCCTCGGTATTGTATCAACTGCCGCAGCTTGCGAAACACGTAGATTTCTTCTCGGTGGGCAGTAACGACTTAACGCAATACTTGTTGGCGGTAGATAGAAACAACACTCGTGTGGCGGGGCTGTACAACAGCTACCATCCTGCGGTATTGGCTGCACTCTACGACATTGTGCAGCAATCAAACGAGAACCAAATCCCTGTTACCATTTGCGGCGAGATTGCCGGTGAACCGGCAGGTGCTATTTTATTAATGGGCATGGGGTATCGTCGTTTAAGTATGAATGCGTTCAATATTCGAAAAATTAATTGGCTTATTCGTAAGGTTTCGCTGGCGGAAAGCAAACAGCTTCTTTCTCTCGCGTTAACGTCGCAAAGCCATGAACAAGTATTCGGACATTTAAACGAATATTTAGAAACAAAAGGCTTAGGTGGGTTAATACGGGCAGGTGCGTAAAATAGGCATGGCGCTAGCAGTGTAAATGCTAGTTTCTGCTGTGTGATAAAGGATTTTGTATGGAACCGTTAACCATCATTTTTGTGAGCTGCTTAGTCCTTGGCGTGGTCGTCGGGTTATTAGCAGGAATGTTAGGTATAGGTGGTGGTCTTATCATCGTTCCTGTACTCTCCTACTTACTGATTCACTTTGCTGGTATGACCGTTGAGACCGTGATGCCGGTGGCCATAGCTACCTCACTTTCTACCATCATTTTTACGGGCATGTCGTCTGCGTTCGCACACTATCGCTTAGGTAATATCCATAAACCAACGGTGCTTTATACTGGGTTTGGTATAGCAATAGGTGCTATCTTAGGGGCGCAAATTGCCAGTCATATTTCCGGTGCGCTATTAAAAGACATCTTTGCGGTTTTGGTTATTATTATTGCCGCACAAATGATATTTGGTAAGCAGAAAACATCAGACAGCGAAGCATCGCCATGGGTGCTAAGTTGCGTGGGTAGCGGCACAGGTTTAATTAGCGCACTGATGGGTATTGGTGGTGGCGCCTTGTTAGTACCAGCTTTAGTGTGGTTCAGAATTAACATAAGATTGGCGATTGGCTGCGCGGCATTTAGTGGCTTGCTAATCGCAGTATTTGGCACCGCTAGTTTTGTTGCTGCGGGCTGGCAGCAAGCAGGTATGCCACAGTGGAGTTTAGGTTACGTATATTTGCCCGCCACAGCAGGTATTGTCACCACATCAATATTTACCGCAGGTATCGGCGCTAAGCTGGGCCAGCGAGTAAATACTCGAGTTTTAAAAGCAATGCTAGCGTGTTTGTTAGTGTTGGTAAGTATCAAAATGTTTGTAGGAATTAATTAAGCGTATGGCTGAAAGCAGTTATTTGGTTTTTCCCAGTATAGACCCTATTATTTTTAGCCTCGGGCCATTAAGTGTCCGTTGGTACGGCATGATGTACCTCGTTGGTTTTATTGCCGCGTATTTGTTAGCGCAGAAGCGTTTGTCGCGCACTGAATGGACGCGAGATCAACTTAGCGACTTATTGTTCTGGAGCTTTGTTGGTGTGATTTTAGGTGGTCGTATTGGCTATGTGTTCTTCTATCAGTTTGGCATGTTTCTAGAAAACCCCCTCTACCTGTTTAAAATATGGGCCGGTGGTATGTCGTTCCATGGCGGGCTTGTTGGCGTATTAGTGGCGTTAATGTGGCAAGCTAAGCGAATGAAAGCCACCTTCTTGCAATTAGGCGATTTCGTCGCACCACTAGTTCCCATTGGTTTAGGCGCAGGACGCATCGGAAACTTCCTTAACGCTGAATTATGGGGCCGTACCACTGATGTGCCTTGGGCTATCATTTTCCCAAACGCCGGTAATGTGCCTCGCCATCCTTCCCAGTTATATGAATTTGCCTTGGAAGGCGTATTATTGTTTGTTATTTTGTGGCTTTATTCTGCCAAACCTCGACCGGTTGGCGCGGTAAGTGGTGTCTTTTTACTTGGTTATGGGAGTTTCCGTTTTATCGTGGAATACTTTAGAGAGCCAGATGCTCACATTGGTTTATACCAAATGGGGCTTAGCCAAGGGCAGCTATTATGTTTACCTATGATTGCATTAGGCATAGGGCTAATAGTGCGCGCCTACACCCGCCAACAGCAACAAACTAAACAATAAATAAGAAGAAAGATGAAAGAATATCTCGCATTGATGCGCCATGTACGTGATACAGGTGTAAAAAAGGAAGACCGCACTGGAACCGGCACGTTAAGTGTATTTGGCTATCAAATGCGGTTTGACTTACAACAAGGCTTTCCGTTAGTTACCACTAAAAAATGCCACCTCAAATCTATTATTCACGAACTGCTATGGTTCTTGAAAGGCGAAAGTAATATCGCTTATTTGAAAGAGAATGGCGTGAGCATTTGGGATGGTTGGGCAACAGAAGAGGGTGAACTAGGCCCTGTTTACGGTAAGCAGTGGCGCAGTTGGGACAATGGCGATGGCACCACTATCGATCAGATAGCTGATGTGATTGAACAAATTAAAACCAACCCAGATTCTCGCCGTCTTATTGTCAGTGCATGGAATCCGTCTGTCTTGCCAGATACGCAATATTCGCCAAGTGAAAATGCGAGTATGGGTAAGCAAGCATTGCCACCGTGTCATACCATGTTTCAATTCTATGTACTTGATGGCAAATTGAGTTGTCAGCTATATCAACGCAGCGGTGATATTTTCTTAGGTATTCCTTTCAATATTGCTAGCTATGCCTTACTTACCATGATGATCGCCCAAGTGTGTGACCTTGAGCCAGGTGATTTTATCCTGACCTTAGGTGATGCACATTTATACAGTAATCATCTAGAGCAAGTTGACCTGCAGTTAAGCCGAGAGCCTTTCGCGCCGCCCGTTATGGAATTAAACAAAAGCGTGAAAGACATTTTTGATTTTTCATTTGAGGACTTTACGCTTAAAGGCTATCAGTCTCACCCTCACATCAAAGCACCTGTCGCAATATAAGGAGGTTTTGTGTCTACACCTATTCTTATATGTGATGATTCAGGCTTTGCACGACGCCAAATGGCACGCAGTATCCCAGATAGTTGGGAGGTTGAGATTTCATTTGCCGGTAATGGACAAGAAGCGCTTGAGGTTATACGTGCTGGTAAAGGCGATGTAGTCTTTCTTGACTTGAATATGCCGGTCATGGATGGCTATGAAACCATGGAAGCCATTCGAAAAGAAGACCTACCTTGCTTAGTTATCGTAGTATCAGGAGATGTTCAAGCCCAAGCGCGAGAACGAATGCTAGCCTTAGGTGCCATTGATTTCATCCGTAAACCTATCGATAACGAAAAACTCACCAACATTTTATCCTCCTATGGCATTTATAGCGGTGTTTCGACTGCAGTACAGCGAGAAGCCGTTGCCAGAGACACCGATGCGTCGTCGCTGGAAGACAAGCTAGATGCTTACCGTGAAATGGTGAACATCGCTATGGGGCGAGCAGGTGAAAGCCTAGCGCAGCTTATGGGCGAGTTTGTCGACCTGCCTATTCCCAATGTCAATTTACTAGAAAGTAACGAACTGTCGATGGCGATTGCCGAAATTAATCGCAATGACTGTGTGTCGGCAGTATCGAAAGGTTTTGTCAGTGCGGGAATTCGCGGTGAAGCGCTGGTTATCTTCAATGATACTAACTCGCAGAACATTGTTGAGTTATTAAAATACGATGCCCACCAATCCACTGGCAGCTTAGAACTTGAAGCGTTAATGGATGTGTCGAACATTTTAATCGGCGCATGCCTAAATGGACTGTCTGAACAATTAAACGTGTCGTTTAGCCATACGCTTCCTGTATTGCTCGGTCGTCATCAGGGGCTAGCTGCGTTACTAAACGACAATGTTAAGAAGTGGGGCAAAGTCATGGCAATCGAGATTGGTTACGCTATTAAAGCCAGAGATATTGCATTCGACTTGTTACTGCTGTTTCCCGATGAAGCGATGAACCATATTTATGGTCGTTTAGTGGATGTAGACAAGGAAGCTTCATAATGATTTCACTCACCCAAAACGGAAATTTGCCTGCTGAACTGCTCGACTCTATCGAAGTAGGTATTGTCGTGTTAGATAGAGATTTCAATGTAGAGGAGTGGAATAAATTCATGGAAAACCACTCTTCCATTCCACCGCACGATATTAAAGGCACCTCGTTGTTTAACCATTTTTCAGAAATAGATGAAAAATGGTTAAGGCTTAAATCAGGTCCGGTCTTCAACTTAAAAAGCCCTGTATTTATTATTTGGGAACAGCGCCAATATTTATTTAAATTTGGCGGCAATAGGCCCATTACTTGCCAAGCCAGTTACATGTATCAGAACGTGACCATGTTTCCCTTAATTTCTGAAACCGGTGAGGTTGAGAGGTTCTGTATCGTAGTTTATGACGTAACAGACCAAGCACTCAGCAAAATTGGTATGGAAAGGCTGAATGAAGAGCTGAAAACAGCCAGTCGAATTGATGGCTTAACAGGGCTATTTAATCGTCGATACTGGCAGGAGCGTTTTGAGCAATCTTATAAGTTAGCGAAGCGCCAAGATAAGGCGAGTACCGCAATGATGTTAGATATCGATCACTTTAAAAAAGTGAACGATACTTATGGTCACCAAGCTGGCGATAAAGTTATTCAAATGCTTTCTGCCCTTATTAAGCGCTGTGTCCGAGAAACCGATTTAGCTGGCCGTTATGGCGGCGAAGAATTTGCCGTTATTCTCACCGATTCCTCCGTTGAAAAAGCCGTCATAGTCGCTGAGCGTATTCGTCGTTTGGCCGAGCGTTTGGTGGTAGAGCATGATGGTGAAGAAATTACCTTTACAGTGAGTTTAGGCTTAGCTGAATTCGACCCTCACAGTAAAAGCTCTATGGCTTGGCTTGAGAAAGCCGATCAGGCGCTTTACGAAGCTAAAGAAAGTGGTCGAAACAAATACTGTATTAGCGCGCTGGCCGGAGCGTAACGCTGCTATTTACATCGTCGTTTTCGGTAGTATAAAACAGAGTTGGTGGTGCGCTTATTACACACCAACTCTGCGTCTACGCTCTATAACTTTAGCAGCGTCAATCCAAGCGTATTTTTCAATTCTTGAAAGGTTACAGGCTTGACCAAGTGGTAGCGAATACCTGCAAGCTCAGAGGCCTTTCTATCGTCTTTATGTGCGTTAGCCGTAATAGCAATTATAGGAATGTTCGGCTTCTTCTCTTTAATAATTTTTGCCACTTCTAAACCGCTTATATCAGGTAAATTAATATCTAACAAAATAGAGTCGTAGGACTCTTCACTCGCTAGCATGATGGCGTCATTACCATTGGTTACTGTCTTAGGTGAGTGACCCATGCATATCAGCATATTTTCAAGCATCTGTGCATTGATAGGCTCATCTTCTACCACCAGTATCTTGGCATGACTCACCGATTGATAGGCGGATTTATTCGGATGTGCTAAGTGATGAAGCGTATCTACAATACGGTTTTTATCAACTGGCTTAACAAAAGATTGCCATATTTCAAGCTTACTGTTTGCAATAACATTGGCAATATCTGGTGTCGCCGACAACACCACAATAGGTGGCGTACGCTTTCCGTAAATAGCATGAAGTGTTCGAGTAAGCTCTAAGCCATCGATACCCGGCATGTAAAGGTCAGCGAAAATGGCGGTGTATTGAAGTAACTCATCATGCAGACTTAGTAGGTCTGAACCTGAAGCAAAACAACGCGCGGAAAATCCTTCGCCCGTAATAATGTTTTGAATATGCAGTCGAGAAATTTCTAAATCATCAACGATAGCGAAGCGCGCATTGCTAGTGTTCGTTTTGGATGTTTCGATATCAGGTAAAGGCGTAATGGGAATAGTGGCAACAAACTCAGTGCCAATGCCTTCTTGGCTAGTAAAGGAAAGGCTGCCACCGAGTTGATTAATGCTTTTTTGTACCACGGTGAGCCCAATGCCAGCACCGGGAAACCGATGATCTAGCGGCTGTTCGCCACGGAAAAAGCGTTCAAAAATTTTAGGTTTTATGTCATCTGCAATACCTAGTCCTGAGTCTTTAACTTTTATGACTAAAAATATTTTTTTGTTTTTCACCAAAGTTGTGACATCTACGTGGATAATGCCATTGGGTGTAAACTTAACGGCATTGTCTAACGTGTTGCGGATGACTTTAGATAAGTTTGTGGCATCCCCTTCAATAAAGTGCGGTACGCTATGGTTGCAATGCATTGTGAATTCGACTTTTTTCCCTCTAACCTGAACGGAGTAAGGGGCAATGCATTCGTCGAGCAAGCTGATGAGGTCAACACGACCGATGTGTTTATCTTGTTCGCTGCCAATCGACAAGATATCCAGCAAGTTGTTGGTTAAATTCAATAGCCGATAGCATGATTGCTCAGCTTGTTGAATAAGCTTTCCTTGCTGCTGTTTCATGTTAGGAATAAGTTCTAGTGCAGTAATGATGGCACTAATTGGTCCTCTAAACTCGTGGCTCATTAAGTTTAGGAAGTCGCGCTTTTCATTCTCAAGTAAGGCTTCAGATTCTCGATATTTCGAAGAGATATGCGCTTCTTTCTTAAGTAGGCGAGTTCTATTTTGGTTGATTTTTGAGAAAACAAATAGCCACAGCGCCATAAGAGAAAGTGCTAACAAGGCGGTAATCACGAACAAGCTTACCTTGAGGTTCTGAGCACTGTGACTCAACCGATTCAAGGTGATTTGTTCTTGAAGCCGAATATCTCTAATGAGTGGCGAAAGCTGAAGCGGGGGGGATAGATAACCCGCTACTTCACTAGGGGGTAAACCAACAATAGTACGGAGCAAATAAAAAGTGACTTTCACCTGCTCGGGAAGTGAAAGTGAAGTGCTCATTTGTTGTTCGCTGATATAGGCATCTAAACTGAGTGCTTGGGTATTAAAGTCATCGAAATGCGCATCGTCAATTAAAAAAGCATGTTGAAAGTGATACTTTGCTTCAACGACAAGGGGCATTAATTCCCTCTGAATAGTGGCTATTTCATCTGAAGGTTGTGGCTTAGTAAGTGTCTCAATATGGTTTTCTATTTCAATGAGTGCATGATGCAGTGAGTTGCTCGCACTTAGCGATTGCGACAACGTATAGTGGGTGTGTAAAAAGTGGTATAGGTAGGCGAAAAAACACAATATAACTACGGCAAACCCTGTAGCGATGTATAAATTCCAATGCGTTGCTTCGTTAAACGGTACTTCATTCTTGCTCATAGCGACTCCATGCTACTACGCCTACTATTGGTCTTTTCTTGATTTTCTCTTAGACGTTACTAGCTTTCCACTTAGCCATAGGGCTTTCGCCAAACCCACTACTACTACGTTTTAATCGGCTACATTGAAGCCAAGTGAAAGCTTATCGTATGGCTAATTTAGGCCATCCTTTTACGAACTCATTCCTCATTATTGCTTATATGCACAGTAGTTTAACTTTAGATGGGAAATGAGTTATTGCAACCTTATTACTCAGAAGTTTTAGATTTTTCTAAATGAGTGATCTTATGTCGAATATTGTGTAAGAACAGCAAGCTGGGAATAACCATAAGTGCTGTAATAACAAAGAACTGGCTCCAATTACCGTCAAGGAAATCAACCACGAAACCACTACTGGATGCTACTAAGGTTCTTCCCGCTACACTTAGCGATGCCATAAGGGCGTATTGGGTGGCACTGAAAGCGCGATTACACAACAGGGAAATAAAAGCGACCATGGCCACGGTGCTCCAAGCAGCCGTAAAGCCGTCGATAATGACCGCAGCGGCCAGAAGGGTAACATCAGGCCCGGTAGTGGCAATAAGCGAGAACATAAGGTTGGAAGCCGCCATAGCAATGCCGGCAGTCATTAGGCCCTTGTAAATACCATAGCGAATATTGACCAACCCACCTATCAGAGAAAAGATAATGGTTACCCACCAGTTGAGCAGCTTTGAGTAAGTGCCGATATCGCTATTTGAAAAACCAATTTCTTTGTAAAAAACGATACTCATTCTTCCTAAGAAAGCTTCCCCAATTTTAAACAAGAATATAAACAGTAAAAACGACAAAGCGAGTTTTACGCCATTGCGTGAGAAAAACTCAGAAAAGGGGGCCACTAAGGTTTGTTTAAACCAAAGCGCTATTTTAGAAGGCGTTGCGCCTGTATTGCTGTGTGCTGGGTTCCCCGTTGCTTGGCTACGCAATAGGTCCCGATCTATGTCTGGCTCTTTAGCAAACACAGTAGTGACCATAAGCACAAGCATAAAAAGGGCGAGTAAACCGTAAATATCAGGCCAATACCAGCTGCTGTTGTCTGCAATAAAAAACGGGATGGCCCCAAGTCCACCATAACCCGTCCACCATCCTGCGGTGGCAACGGAAGAGGCAGCAGATAAACCGTCATTGTCATTTTCTTCAATAACATCAATTCGATAACCATCTATCGCAATGTCTTGAGTAGAAGAAAAAATGGCGATGAGCAAACCCACCAATGCCAAATAAAATAAGTGACTATTGGCCGATAACTGTGTCATCAACGCACAACACAGGGCTATGCCACCTTGCATGATGAAAATCCAGCCTCGACGCTGGCCAAGAAAGCGAGGTTTTACGCGGTCAATTAAAGGAGACCAAAGAAAATTGAATGAATAGACCGCAAAGATAGCACCAAACAAGCCAATGGCTGACCGAGATAGGCCTTCATCTTTTAACCAAGCAGATAGCACTGAACCAATCATAATCCATGGAAAACCACTGGTAATGCCAAATAGAAAAATACTGAGGTAACGTCGGTCGTGATAAGTTTTGAGAGAGTCTAACAATTGCGTTCCATGGCCAAAGCGTGATCCATTCGTATTGAGCCATGATCACGCTTGAGTTTCAATGAAAACGAGCAATAAAGGGTTGAATCACTGATAAATTAACGAATAAAGAAAGCCGCTAGGGGCGGATACCTACACAGTCGATGGGGCAGTGCCCTTTGCCTTCTAGGAACAATACACAATTCATTAACTCATCGACGAGGTATTTATCTGAACGTAACTTATCTTCTTGCCAAAAATGGACTTGATGAAGCAAATGCCAAAACACCCGCTCCTTATAAGTATAAGGTTGGGTAAATGTGTATTCTATCTGGCCCCACTCTTCCATGCTATCCCAAAAGAATAGCTCTATCTCCTCGATAGGAAGCTCTCCTTGCCAAAATGACCTCAGATAAAAACACAGCTGCTTGGCCTTTTTGTTTACGAATGTTTGAACAGTCATAGACACACAGCCGCCGTTATTAAAGATTAAAATGAATTATAGTTCAGAACACTCAGTGATACCTTGTGAAACATAAGGCACATGAGATAGATTATCTGTTTTGAGCTGTAAATTAGACTAGTTGGTTTAGATTCTAATTACCAGCCTAAATGTTGAGTCCATCCAAGAACGCTGCCAGCAATTAACTGAATTTTAGCGCTATTTTCATTGTCCATTAGACCAAAGGTTGAATTATGGGTTGAGAGTGACTGTTGTCTGTAGTGGAGTTTGAGGGAGGTGATGGCAAGTTGTTTTCGTTTCGTTTCTGTTTGCGACGCCCATGTATTGGTGTCGTTAATAGATAAATCTAATACCGGAAATTCTGTTCCGGCAATAAATTCAGGTACACCGCGATTAATGTCGGCATTCGGCCAAAAGGGGGTGATGGCGACTAAAGTGTCTGGTGAGGGAATAATGCCTTTAGAACCTAAATCCAGCAATTGTGCAGCCTGCATACCATAAGCAATGTTCATTCTAAACCCTTGATGACTTTCAAGGTGCGTATTAAGCGCATTGATTAAGATGGTTAAATGCTGACTGGACGATACGTAACTTTGTCGCTGAAGTCGACTGTCACTTTTCGGGTGAATGGCTTCATCAACGGGAAGGTCAGGCTCTTCTTCTAGCGTGAATGAAACTGGGCTAACCACAGCATGCCAACCTTTTTCATTCAGTAAACTGGCTAAGTGACGTGCATCCCCTATGGAAAGACCGCTAGGCGAGGCATCAGCTAAAATAATGGCGGCGCCGCGTGAAATAGGTAATGCTGAGGGGCTCTCAAATATAGGCACGCGGATTTCCCCAGCCATTACATAAGTAATGTCATCGGGTAAAAAAGCGTGGGTAATATCCTCATACAAGCTTTGGGCTTGCGCACCAGGCGCAAAATATCCCATCAAAAACATAAAGCTAAAGCTGCAACCCACCACGAGAAAGCGAAATAAACGTAACATGGCGTACCAATAAAGCACTCAACAGTTTTATTATCGGCTAAAGCTTTGAAAACTTCAGTTCGAACCAATAGTATTTTTTAGCACTTGGTTAATCAACCGCTTAAATGATAAAAGCTGAAACAGGTAGCTAAGAAGCGCCCCAAAGTCTCAATCTATAGATAGTGGGGCGGGGGAGTAATGGGCATAAGCAGTAAACGGGATAGGCGTTTGAAAGGTTAACCAGTCTTCCGAGGCAGGATGCGCAAAGCTCAAGCTTTCTGCATGCAACTGCAAACGTTCGGCCATACTCAGCGCTTCAGCATGAGCATACAACCTATCACCTAAGATAGGGTGACCTAACTCAAGCATGTGCACACGTAGTTGGTGGGAGCGCCCAGTAACGGGGTACAAGGCCACTAACGTTTCGCTTAGCTCACTCGTAGTGCTGGGGCTAGCACAAGAACTAGCGCTGGCGGCTGAATTAACGGGTTGAGGTGATGCTTTTGGTATAACGTCTACTACTTCATAATGGGTAAGGGCTTTTTTGCCTCGCTCAAAATCCACCATTTGCTTAGGACGGTTAGGCCAATCACAAATAAGGGGTAAGTTCACTTCCCCTTGGTTGCTTTTCACGTTGCCAAAAACACGAGCGAAATAGCGCTTCTTGGTTTTGCGTAGTTCAAATTGCTTTGAAATATGCCGATGGCTTTCTTTGTTAAGGGCCATCACCATAATGCCCGATGTGGCCATATCTAGCCTATGGACTACTGTCGCCGTAGGAAACACAGTATTAACTCTGCTAATGAGTGAGTCTTTATGTTCTTCTGCTTTACCTGGCACACTTAACAGGCCGCTGGGCTTATTCGCTACCAAGATGTCATCATCTTGGTAGAGAATGGTTAAATAGGGCTGTACGGGCGGGTTATAAACAAACGCTGGATTAGCCATTAAGGGTTATTCACCACTAGACGAAGGGCATCAAATTGCACATCAGCGCCTTGTATTACTTTGTCCAATGCGTTCATTTGATTTTCAATAAACTCAATTTCACTGTCACGTACTGACGGGTTACGCTTCTGCAAATCGACTAAACGCTGGATTTCACTGTTTAGGGTTTTATGCATGTCTTGCAGTGCATCGTGTAGCTTTTGATTCGCTTGTTGATGCGCCAGTTTACGGCTGCTCTCAATCGCTAAGGTAAGTGGCTGTTGAAGCGCTTTTATTAACTGATGCGAAATTTTGCGGTTTACTTTACGCTTTATCTCGAAGGTTAAATCTACTTGGTTACCTTGTGCATCTAAACAAATACGCAGTGGCGTTTGAGGTAAGAAGCGGCCAAGCTGAAGGGCTTTGGGGGCATTGGCGTCTAACACGAACAAGGCCTCTAACCAGTAAGCGCCCTTAGGGAGGTCAGGATCGGCGATAAAGCCAATGCTGCTCTTACCGTGCACATCACTAAGCACTAAATCGATAGCGGTATGTACAAGAGGGTGATCCCAACTTAAGAATTGCACATTTTCTAAGGTGGTAGCAACGCGGCGTTTATAGGTTACCGTCATGCCTTCAGGATCAAGCCCCGGTAATTGGCTAACCATAGATTCGGTTGGCATTAGAATAAAGCAATCGCTGCCCTTTTCTTCTTGTTGAACCCCAATAGCATCGAACAAACGGCCCATAAAACGTGACAAATCTTGCGAGTTATCAAGCAATATGATGTCTTCAAGCAACTGTTCAACGCGGCCTTCACCAGAGGCATTAAGTTCTAATAAACGGTCACGGCCGGCTTCCAACTGTGCCACTAACTGACTATTTAACGTGGTACTTAAGTTGATAAGTTCATCACGAGTATGGAGATCGTGAGGATGCAAACACGCACCAATCAACAAGGTTTTTACGTCGTCAAACACACCTGAGCCGGTAGGGCAGGTTTTCTCGAACGCATTAAGCCCTTCATGATACCAATCCACCAACACATGCTGAGCGGTGTTTTTCAAATAAGGCACGTGAATTTCAACGGTTTGAGTTTGACCGATACGATCTAAGCGACCAATTCGTTGTTCAAGTAAGTCGGGAGTGACGGGTAAATCGAATAACACCAAGTGATGAGCAAATTGGAAGTTACGCCCTTCACTGCCAATTTCGCTACACAGCAATATTTGCGCGCCATCTTCTTCATCAGAAAAATAATGGGCGGCTTTGTCTCGTTCTACAATGGTCATGCCTTCGTGGAATACGCTATGACGTACACCGGTTTGAGTGCGAATGACTTCACCAAGTTCTTGTGCGGTGCGCGCACTGGCACAAATCAGTAATATCTTTTCTGGTTTTACTGATTGCATAAAATCAAGTAACCAGCCTACCCGAGGATCTTCATCCATCCAGCTATTCACCACGCTTGGCATACGTTCAGGGTATAACGCATGGGTTAAATCACCACCGGTTACCGCACTTTCATATACCTCTGGCAGTTCAAGTTGGTAGCCAAGCAATACGCGGTCAGGAAAGCCTTCAATATTGGCTCTGCGGTTTCTAAACAGCATTCTACCAGTACCGTGGCAATCAATAAGCTGATGTACTAGTTCTCGGCGTGCTTCAGGTTGTGCTAAATTACCTGCATTTTCCATCACATCCGGGGCGAAGTCGGTTAGCTTAGTGCGCTGCTTTTCGTCCGGTGTGGTGTCTGAAAGTAACGGGGCTACCGCGTCAGCAAGCTGACTGTAACGCGACTCTTCTGTTAAAAACGCTTCGTAACTATGGAAGCGGGCAGGGTCGAGTAATCGCAAGCGGGCAAAGTGGCTTTCATGGCCAAGTTGATCTGGTGTTGCGGTTAATAGCAATACCCCTGGGGTTTCATTAGCCAACGCTTCCACCAAAGTGTATTCAGCAGAAGGGGCATCGGCAGACCACGCAAGGTGATGGGCCTCATCAACCACCATTAAATCCCACGACGCCGCTTGAATTTGTTGTTGACGTTTTTCGCTCTGACTTAAAAAGTCTATGCTACATAGCACTAACTGGTCGTTATCAAATGGGTTGGTTTCTCCATCATCATCTAAAGCTTCGCATCGACTTTCATCAAAAATAGCGAAAGGCAGATTAATTCTGCGCAGCATTTCAACTAACCACTGATGTACCAATGAATCGGGCACTAATATTAATACTCGCTGAGCGCGCCCCGTGCGCAGTTGCTGATGAATAATAAGCGCGGCTTCAATGGTTTTACCTAAGCCAACTTCATCGGCAAGTAAAACACGTGGTGCGTGGCGTCCACCCACTTCAGAGGCAATATGTAGCTGGTGGGGAATGAGCGAGATACGTGCACCCGCTAAGCCCAAGGTGCTTGAGCGTAAATAATCGTATTGGTGGTTCAGCGCATTAAGGCGTAAGTCGAACCACTTAGGGTGGTCAAGTTGCTCGCTGAACAAGCGCTTTTCAGGTTGGTTTAATCGAATATGGTGATCAAGCAAGGTTTCAGATAGGCGAACCTGTGCTTTGGTGTCTTCGCGGATACCGAAATAAATGCAAACGCCCTGACTTTCTTCAATTTCAGAAATCGTCATTTGCCAGCCGTCTTGGCTCTTTATTGTTTCGCCAATATCAAAGACTAAACGAGTAAGTGGTGCATCTTGTTTTGTATACATTCGTGCTTCACCCGTGGCAGGGAAAAACACCTCAACTGAGCGAAAATCAACACTAATAACAGCGCCTAAACCTAATTCGGTTTCAGTATTACTTAACCAACGCTGACCAATGGAAAACGGATTTCCTGAACTCATAAATCACCAACCTTTTTTGCGGGGGCGGTATTGTACGCATTGTGTATTAATAAGTCATTAATACTAGCCCATTTGTGCGTTTTAATCTTGGGTAGGAAAATGTGGTTGGAGGAGGAAGGCAGAAACAGAAGAAAAAAAATTTATCAGAAAAACAGTGCTAATAATGAAAATCTGGATTATGGTGGATTTAGCGCTTGTGATTGTTTGTTGGGCAAGCGTGTGAAGTGGCGGTGTTTAGGTAACTGCCACTTTTCGGTCGACGCGACAAGGAGTGGAAGTCCTGTTCGAGCGACAACTTCTTCTCCTTCAGCGGAACTGTTCCTAGCACGCTAATTTGTTGTGTGTGCCTGGCCTTATTTACCGGAGTAAAGGATGCCAAGAAAAAATTCCACTGATACAAAAATATACGTCCTCGATACCAATATTCTGCTGCACGAACCTCACGCATTTCTCTCCTTTAAAGAACACGATGTCGTTGTACCAATGACAGTGCTTGAAGAACTAGATTACATCAAAGACAGTAAGAAAGACGTTGCCCGAGATGCGCGAGTATCTATTCGTGCAATGGAAGACTTATTGCACGATGCGTCACCTGACAATATGGTGGCCGGTGTATCTATGGTGGGAATGGGCGCAGGTGAAACAGCACCCACAGGTTCGTTGTCTATTTATACTGATTTGGGCATGGCACAATCGCAGCAAGTGTTCACCAGTAATGAGAACGACAACCGCATCATTAATGTGGCCCTGCATTTGCAAAAAGCGAATGCACCGCAACAAGTGGTGTTGGTCACCAAAGATCTCAACATGCGCCTTAAAGCTAAAGGGGCAGGTCTTGCTCATGTAGAGGATTACCGCACCGACCAACTTATCAGTGATATTAAATACTTATCTCGGGGCTTCCATCGGTTTGAAGGCAATTTCTGGGACAAGGTTAAAAGCGTAGACAGTCGTACTGAAGGTCGTGATACCATTCACACCATTCCCAAAGCCATGCTGCCAGAAGCTTACATCAATGAGTTTCTACTTGATGAAAGCAACGATTTTGCTGGACTCGTTGAGGCGATTAACGGCGACTCTCTTGAAGTGCTCGATTTAGGCTATGAGCGCTTAATGGGCCGCCATGCATGGGGAATTACACCAAAAAACATTGGCCAAGCTATGGCGCTTCATGCGTTGCTTGACCCACACATCGACTTGGTGATCCTTACTGGCCCTGCAGGGAGTGGTAAAACCCTCTTGGCCCTAGCCGCCGCCCTTGAAATGGTGGTAGAGCGTAACATGTACGATAAGATAATCGTGACACGTAGCACGCCAGAAATAGCCGAATCGATAGGCTTCTTGCCGGGCACGGAAGAAGAGAAAATGTTGCCGTGGTTGGCGGCCATCACAGACTCATTAGAGGTGCTACATAAGCACGACGAAAATGTGAAAGGCTCTATGAATTACATCATGGAAAAAGCCAATATTCAGTATAAGTCGGTTAACTTTATGCGCGGGCGAAGCATTCAAAATTCTATTGTTATTTTGGATGAATCTCAGAACTTAACTGCGTCACAGCTTAAAACTATTATCACCCGATGCGGTGAAGGTACCAAAATTATTGTGGGCGGAAACTTGGCCCAAATCGACAGTAATTACTTAAGTGCCGTAACTTCAGGGCTTACTTACTTGGTAGAGAAGTTCAAAGACTTCTCCGGCAGTGCAACACTGAACCTAGATGGGGTAGTGCGAAGCCGTTTAGCCAGCTTTGCAGAAGAGAATCTTTAGTGTTGTAGCTTGCTAATAATGGATTGCCTTGGGGGAATTTTCCCCCAAGGCAAAATTATTGATAAGCGTAGAATAACCCTTATTTTTGCGTTGTATTAAGCAGCGCGACACCGTTTCTATTTTCTTAGAACTTACCTCTCACACCCACATTGTAGCGGGGGCCATACGTTTCATAGTCGATAAGCTGATTGCTGAAGAGGCTAGGATAAGGTTGGGTCGTAAGTTTTTTTAAAATTAATCTAAATATTGGCCTTGAGTAAGTAAGATGTCGGATATGGTATTTTAGTGAAATTTTAATGAAGTATTTAACGTTTACTAGCCTACTAATGGCGAGTCTATTTTTAATTTTACCTTTTAAGGTAATGGGAAATACAAACTGTGTCAGTTGTCATCAGAAAGCGGTTTCCAACTGGCAAGAATCTGATCATGCGAAAGCCATGGATGTGGCAGTATCAAAGACAGTATTGGGTGATTTTTCGGGTGTAGAAGCAGAACACTATACGCAGGTGGCGCGCTTCTACCAAAAAGGCGAAGAGTTCTGGATAAATTTTACAGAAGCCGAAAACACAACGGATTACCCAGTAAAATATACTTTTGGGCACTATCCCTTACAACAATACTTGATCGAAGTTGGTGACGGAAAGCTTCAAGTATTCCCTTTTGCGTGGGACTCTCGGCCTGAATCAGAAGGAGGCCAACAGTGGTACCCCCTGAATTCTCAGGAAGATATTCAACCCGCAGACCGCTTGCATTGGCGTCAACCGTTGCAAAATTGGAACGGTATGTGCGCAGATTGTCATTCAGATGGTTTAACCCGCAACTATTCTGTTGAAACGAATCAGTTCGATACTAGGTGGCACAACATCAATGTGGGGTGTCAGTCTTGTCACGGTAAAATGAATAATCACACCGAAACCGCCGTATCACCTTCGTCTTTATCCAAAAATAGCTCTTCACATAAGCTCTCAACTGGTCAATTTCCTCTATCATCAGATGATCAAAAAGCTTTGGGGGAGTGGTTACTGGACGACGGGGATAAAATTGCTTCATGGCATGGAGAGCCTAGAGACAATCGTTTCATGGAAACCTGCTTCGCATGCCATTCATTACGCACCCCCATCACTGATGGCATAGATCCGAATGCTGCCTTTTTAGACCAGTTTGTGCCCTCGCTGTTGACGCCGACGATGTATCACGCAGATGGGCAAGTCAAAGAAGAGGTCTATGTTTATGGCTCATTCCTACAAAGTAAAATGTATACCGCGGGCGTGAATTGCTTAGATTGCCACGACAAACATACAATGAAAATAAAAGTTCAGGGTAACGGGTTATGTTTACAATGCCACAACAGCGAGGTATATCAGAAACAATCTCACATTCGCCACGACCTAAATTCATCCGCAGGGCAATGCGTAAGCTGTCATATGCCACAAACAACTTTTATGGGAGTTGATGCTCGTAGAGATCATAGTTTTAAAGTGCCGCAGCCTGAGTTAAGCACTAAGTTCGAAACACCAAATGTGTGTAATAGTTGTCATACATCACAATCTTCCAGCTGGTCTGCAGATATTATAAATAAGCGTCGCGAAGGCATTGCCCCCCCTAAGTCGATACCAGATGATTTTGTCGCTTTAATGCATAATGGTACTTTACCGATTGCCCAACACTTCGCGCTAATTGACAATAATAAACTTAGTATTATTGTACGCGCTAGCGCAATCGCGATGCTGCCTTACAGTGTTGAGCAACTCTCTGATGACGATATTAAAGGCTGGGTGCATTCAGAACATGAACTTATTCGTTTGGCGGTAGCTGGAATTGGAAACTTGTTGCCTATTCCTGAGCGGTTGAAATCTTATCAAACGTTATTGGATGATCGCTTTAAGGCGGTACGTCTTGGGGCTGCTAATCATTTACTGGATGCTAGATTGAACTACCAAGCTTCTTTTAAAAAAGCATTGGCGCTATTATTGATGTCTAACGAAGTGTCTATGTGGCGCGGCGAGTCAGCGCTTAATCAGAGTATGGTTTATTTACGAATTGGACGTATACAAGAGGCGTTGAATAGCTTGCAACATGGTATCGAAGTAGACCCTTACTATGTACCTAATTATGTCAACTTAGCTGATGTTTATCGTCAAGCAGCGCTAGCTAAAGACGAAGAACTAACACTTAATGCAGGGCTGAAAGCTAACCCTAGCTCAGCTGTATTATATTATGCTCGTGGCATGTACTTAATTCGTTCGCAAAGAAAATTAGATTCAATAGAAGCATTTAGGAAAGCTGTTAAATTAGCTCCCGACAATGTGCAATACATTTACGTCTACTTTCTAGCTTTAGATAGCTTAGGGCAAACTGACAAAGCCTTACGACAGTTAAAAGAGGCGTTAAGCCGTTATCGGTATGATCCGCAGTTGCGGCAGTTGGGAATTAACTTCGCTCAGAAAATGGATGATGCTAAAGCGTTAGATTATTTCAATAAGCCCACTTTATAGCTATCAACATCAAAGCCTGTGTTTATAGCGGTAATGTTTACGATAAAGCGCAAAAAGGGTTAATATTGTTAGAGCACTATTAGTCAATATGCTCCACTTGATAGCGGCCAGTAGAAATGTAGCGTTTCGTATCTTCTGAAATGTCGCCAAAGGGGATAAGTGCTGGGCCGGTTGGGTCAAAAAGCACGTAAGTCTTACCCTCAACTTCTAACTTCTCGTCTTCGGAAATGGCATTTATCGCGACTCCCAATAACGCATGATGGGGAAGAAAGACCATAATGATGCTGGTAGAAGGAAGAAAGGCACGTACCAAAGCGCCCGTTAGCACCGCCTTACTGTCGCAGTCGCCCCTGTTTTGCATCAGTAACCCTAACGGAGGTGCAAAACCAGAACCATTACTGGCGACTCTGTCTTCAAGGGAATCGTAAGGAATACTTTGTACCCAGCTAGTCATCAATTGTAAATAAGCGCGGTTATTTTCGATACGATCTATTTTGTCGTAAAACGCTTCCGAGATAGGCCTAAGTGATTCAAAGGTTTGAGCAACGTAGCGAAGGTGGTCCGGCTTTACTGCTTGCTGGTTAAAAAGCGTGGTGAATCGGGTGTAATAATGCTTATCAAGGTAGTCAGTATAAGCTGTTCGCTGCACGTCTTTTAGTTGAGATAATATCTGGTCAGCTTTATTCGGCTTGGTTGATTTAACCTTAATATTAATGGCGTCATTTTCATGGGTAACTGACACAACGGCTTCGCGTGGGTCGACTTTCTTCGCTTCTTTCAATAACGACACAGTAACATAACGCTGGGCTATTTCAGGTTTATAGTTGGCCTGTGTGGTAGGCGCTACCTTTAATGCGCTATTGGGCAAAGAGAATGCAATGGTTTGCTCAGTACCTTCGTTATCTAGCCATCGATATTTAAACTGAATATCATCAGGCGTCACGGTTTTGTTGAAAGTGAGTTGCGACGCGTAAGTAGCGACAGGGGTAAAACAAAGAAGAAACAGTGCGATCCTAAGCGGCAGCGCTAACCAAAGCGCTAGCGACTTAAACAACCGAGTAGGCAAGCCCATGGCAAACATCGCCGTTTGCCTGCAAAGATGGCTTACATACCCTAAAACTTGAAACCTTCGCTTTGGTGTGATTACCAATGTATAAATGCCGACATGCCGCTTAGCTGATTAATTCAGTATGCGTACGCAGGGGTAAATTGCAACAAATTAGTTAAAACCAAAGCGTGCTCACAAGGGTAAGTTAGTCACCAAACCAATTTAGCTGGTTATGCAAACTTACTACAGTACCTACGATAATGAGCGTCGGGGGCTTCAACGCTGATGTAGCAGGATTTTGCGTAATATCACTAAGCGTGCCTGTTACCACCACTTGGTTTTCGGTGGTAGCCGATTGAATCAAGGCAATGGGGGTATCTGCGGTAAGACCATTTTCAATCAGCTTTTTACAAATAATGGGTAAGCCAGTTAACCCCATATAAAACACAATCGTCTGATTGGCGTGCGCTAACGATTGCCAATTCAAATCGATAGTATCGTCTTTTAGATGGCCGGTAGCAAACACCACTGATTGGGCGTGATCTCTATGGGTTAAAGGAATACCTGCATAACTTGATGCGCCATTCGCCGCAGTAATACCGGGCACTACTTGGAACTCAATACCGTGCTGAATAAGGGTTTGAATTTCTTCCCCGCCACGACCAAATATGAATGGATCTCCGCCTTTTAAGCGTACCACTCGATTGCCTTTTTTCGCCTCATCAACCATAAGCTGGTTAATATCATCTTGTGGCAAGCTATGGTTGCTCTTTGCTTTACCCACGTAAATTTTTTCGGCATCTCGGCGAACGAGTTCTAAAATCTGCGGTGAAACTAATCTATCGTAAACCACTACATCAGCTTTTTGCATTAGCCTTAGTGCACGAAACGTCAACAAATCAGGGTCGCCAGGGCCTGCACCAACAAGGTAGACCTGACCTTGAACTTGGTTGTTTTCAGCCGCTGCCGTTAGGGCGGTTTCAAAGGCTGCATCGGCTTTGCTGTCTTGGCCTTTTTCGACCATTTCAGCTATGTCGCCATCTAACACGTCTTCCCAAAAGTAACGCCTTGCAGTAACACCATTTAAGGTTTGCTTTACTTTTTCTCTGAATTTTTCTGAAAACGCACCAAGCTTACTCAAGTTAGCAGGCAGCACAGTTTCCAGTTTTTGGCGTAAATAGCGTAATAGTACGGGCGCTACGCCGCCGCTACTCATGGCAATAATAATGGGTGAGCGATCTACAATAGAAGGGGTAATGAATTGGCAAAGTGGGGTGTTATCTACCACATTCACAAGCACTTTTTGTTCGCGAGCTAAATCGTGAATGGCTTGATTGGTTTCAGATTTATCAGTGGCAATAAAAACCATGTCTTTATCGGCTAAATCGCTATCGATAAACTCCCGCTCAATAAGGGTTACTTTCTCGTTTTGCGCCAAACGTTTTATCGTGTCGCATGCCCAAGGCGCTACCACAGTGATGTGAGCTGGAGTCTTCATGATGAGCTCAAGTTTGCGGGCGGCTACTTCTCCAGCGCCAACAATTAAACAGCGAAGAGAGCGAGCATCTAAAAATAGGGGAAAGTAATCCATTGAGGGGCACATAAAAAAAAAAGAACTAACGCTATTTTGCGCTAATTCTTTTTAATTAGAAACAACGAAATCAGCCTTTATATTCCACAACGTTATATAAAGGCAGAAGTTGCTTTTATTTCGGTCTTACGACTTGCGACGTGCGCGGTTATCACGACTGCGGTTTTCACCACGGTTGTCGCCACGCTCGCGTTTCGCTGGCGGTGTATCCGACCATTCGCGAATCGACAAACGCTGACCCGCTACGCGAGTACCTTGAAGCTTGTCTTTAGTCTCTTTTGGCATACCTTCAGGCAAATCAACAGTACTGAAGTTATCATAAATTTCGATAGCACCAATGTGCTTAGAATCCATGTTACCTTCGTTTGCGATAGCGCCAACGATATTACCCGGCTTAGCACCGTGTGTATGACCTACGTCGATACGGAAGCGCTGCATACCTGCTTCTGGCTTACGACCAGTGCGAGGTGCTCTAGGCTTACGTTCACGACCGTCACGGCCACCATCTCTGCGGTCGCCACGAGGTTCACGGCTGTCACGAGGTGGCTTGCTGTGAAGGTCAGGGCGGTCGCTTTCTTTTAAGATAAGCGGCTCATCACCTTGTGCAATCTTAAGCAATGCTGCCATTAGCACTTCAGGAGAAGCTTCAGCTTCTTCTTTAATCATCTCAACTAATGGAATAAGTGTTTCAATGCTGTCATCTTGCGTAGCTTCAATAACAGATTGCTTGAAACGGCTTAAACGGGTTTCGTTGATTTCACTAATTGAAGGAATTGGCATTGCTTCAATTGGCTGCTTAGTCGTTTTCTCGATAGAGAAAAGCATACGCTTTTCACGATGAGAGATGAAAAGGATTGCATCACCAGTACGACCTGCACGGCCTGTACGACCAATACGGTGAACATAAGATTCACTATCGTAAGGTACGTCGTAGTTGATAACGTGGCTAACACGTTCAACATCAAGACCACGTGCAACAACGTCAGTTGCTACTAAGATATCAATGTTACCTTGCTTAAGTTTATCAACAGTACGCTCACGAGCGTTCTGAGGAATGTCACCATTTAGCGGTTCAACATCGTATCCACGTGCAGAAAGTTTATCAGCAAGTTCAACAGTAGCTGTCTTAGTACGCACGAAAATAATCATGCCGTCAAAACGCTCTACTTCCATGATACGCGTAAGTGCCTCAAGCTTATGATGAGGCGCTACTTGGCAGTAACGTTGACGAATAGTACTTGCAGTACTTACCTTAGACGCAATTTTTACGTGCTTAGGATCTTTAAGATAACGCTGAGTAATCTTCTTGATTGGACCAGGCATAGTTGCCGAGAACAACGCCGTTTGGCGTTCAGCTGGCGCGTGGCTCAAAATAAGCTCAACGTCATCAATAAAGCCCATGCGCAGCATTTCGTCGGCTTCATCAAGTACGAGGAATTTAAGTTCACTTAAATCCAACGTTTTACGTTTAATATGGTCAATAACACGACCTGGTGTACCTACTACAACTTGAACGCCGCGCTTAAGCTGGCGAATTTGGTTGTCGTAAGATTGACCGCCGTAAACAGGCAGTACTTTAATTTTATGGCTGAAACTAGCGTACACTTGGAACGCTTCTGCTACCTGAATCGCCAATTCGCGAGTAGGTGCTAGTACCAGTAATTGCGGCTTACGTTGCTCAGGATCGATATTTGCCAACATTGGAAGGGCAAACGCTGCGGTTTTTCCTGTCCCTGTCTGGGCCTGACCGAGTAAGTCGTGACCTTCAAGCAGTAATGGAATACTCTCGGCTTGAATAGGTGACGGTTTCTCGTAGCCAACTTTTTCAAGGGCTTGTAAGATAGGTTCTGGTAGTTTTAGATCTTTAAATGTCATGTCGACAGTTGTTGTCATTAAGGGTCCTGATGCTTTAAGTAAGGAGGGTGCGGCATACTGTAGGACGCCTTCAAACGTCGGAGTGTGCTCGCGGTATTGCAAAAAACGTTATTATATTCGAATAATGGTCAGGTTGCCACGAAATTGCACAATAATGACGAAAAAATGCACAATTGATAGTGTAAACTTCGGGTATACCTCGAAATTCAAATGATGTAGGGCAAAGGAACGACAATGAATAAGAAATACCCACAGCAGATTTTTAAGCGATCTTCTATCGCAGTTCTTCTTTTGAGCAGCCTTTTAGCAGGATGTGGTGATAAATCGATAGACGCTCATCTAGAAGACGCTCGTGCTTATGCACAGAATCAAAATAATGCTGCTGCAATTGTTGAATATAAAAATGCCATTCAGATGGACCCCAATGCAGCGGTACCTCGTTTTGAGTTAGGTAAATTATACCTTCAAAATGATAATTATGTCTCAGCAGAAAAAGAGTTAAACAAAGCGTTAGAGCTTGGCCACCCCGCCAGTGAAGTTATTCCTCTCCTCTCTGTTGCTTATCAACAGTCTGGCGCTGAGAACGCTTTAGGTGAGGTGGATTACCGCGCAGAGGGTATGACCACAGTTGAATCTGCGGAAGTTGGCTTTTATAAACTGCAAGCCTTGGTGCAGCTAGAAAAACTGGCAGAGGCTGAAGCGCTGCTAGGCGATTTACTGACGTTAGATACACAATCGGTTTATAAAGGTTTAATTGAAAGTTACGAATACGTACTTACAGAAGACTATGCACAGGCACTTACTGCTACAGAAGCACTTCGAGAGCAAGCGCCAAGCAACAAAGATGTTTTACTACAGCTTGCCCGCCTTTACTTGTTGGAGCAAAAGCAAGCAGAAGCCATTGGTGTTTACGAAGATTACACTAAAGCCTTTCCTAAAGACTTGACCAGTAAATTCGCTTACGCTGCTTTGCTAATAGAGCAACGCGATTTAGCACGTGCTGAGCCAGTGGTGGATGAACTGTTAACGCTGAATGAAGCCCATCCATTGCTTAATACGTTTAAAGGCATAATTGAATCAGCTAATGGAAATCATGCAAAAGCGTTAGCGCATTTGGAAACAGCAGTACAAAACGGTCGTAACGATCAAGTGGTGCGATTGGTTGCCGGTTTCAGCGCGTATCAAATTCAAGATTTTGAAGCGGCCCAACGACACCTTACTATGGTGGCGTCACGGTTACCTGAAAATCACCCAGGCTTAAGAATGCTAGCAGACAGCATGTTGCAACTGGGTGAAAATGACGAAGCCCTTGCCGTATTAAACCGAGTAGAAGGCGTTACGACCACTGACGCAGCGCTATTTTCAAAAGCGGGGTATCAATTACTTCGTGAAGGTAACGTACTTGGTGCCAAGCAAATGGTTGAAAAAACCGAAGCGGTAGTGGATACCTCACCAGAAGATCTCGCTCGTTTAGGTGTGTTACAACTTTCGTTAAACGATGTGACCGGTTTGGTTAACATTGAAGAAGCCGTTCAGCGGGCGCCAGAATCTACCGCCTCTCAAAACACGTTACTGCGCGCATACATCGCTACTGGCGAGCTAGAAAAAGCCAAAGTTGCTGCCAGTGAATGGCAGGAGCAAGCGCCAAGTGATGCATTGCCTTTGGTGTACTTAGCTAGTATTGCTATTGTTGAGGAAGACTTTACTACAGCCACTGACTTATTAAATAGCGCTGAAAAGTTAGAGGGTGCCGATAAAGAAGTGGCTTATGCCAAAGTGAAGTTGCTGATTGCGCAAAAGCAGTTTGCTGACGCTATTACGCTTGTGAAATCTCATATAAAAGATAGCCCTTCTGACGTGCAAGCGTTGACCATGTGGTACGCCCTAGAAGCGCGAGAAAAAAATGAAGCAGTAGTAGTTGACTACTTAGAGAAGCAACTTGCAAAACAATCAGGCGATATAAACTTGCGTTTATTATTGGCGCGTATTTATTCCCGAATGGGCGAAATAGCCAAGAATAATAGCTTGTTAGCCTCTGTTGAAGGTGATGCAAGCACCCCAATGGCGTTTTGGAATTTAAAGGGTCAGGGCCTAATTCGTGCAAACGAAGTTGAAAAAGCCAAAGCCTTGTTTGAACGTTGGGTTGAGTTTTATCCGCAAGATAAAAATGCGGTATTGGGCATGCTGCTTATCCTTGATTCTCAGAATAACTACCGCGACGGTTTAGCGCTTACTGAAAAAGTATTAGCGAAACGTCCTGATGCCCAGATTAGCCTTTTAAAAGCGTATTTCCACGCCATGATGGGGCAAAGTAAACCGGCATGGGAGATTATCAATAGTACCTCTGATGAGGTGCAAGCACTGCCATTCGTTCGCGGTATTCTCGCACGACTGTATGTTATCGATAAGCAACCAGAAGAAGCATTGGAGCATGCAGAGGTGGCTTATGAAGCTACGCCAAACTCGGACATGGCCTTGCTGATGGTGGCCATTCTTGAAATGACAGGTAAACAAGCCGAGGCCTTTTCATTTCTTGAAAAGCATGTCCAGAACACGCCAAACGATGTGCGCAGTGCCATGCTATTAGCCGAACGTCAAATTGGTAGCGATAAACAAACAGCCATAGCGACCTATGAAACTATTTTGACTAAAACCCCTGATAATTTTGTGGTGTTGAATAACTTAGCGTTTTTAAGTTATCAAAATGGAAACTTAGATAAAGCTGAAACCATGGCGAAAAAGGCCGTATCTTTACAACCTGAAAATGCAGACTCTGTAGATACGTTGGCGCAAATACTGATTGCCAAAGGCGATATAGAAGCTGCGCTTAACCTGTATTCAGATATTGCAACTCGACCTATTTTAAATGATGAGGTGTACCTGAATCACGTAGAGCTGTTATTGCAGATGGATAAAAGTGCGTTAGCTAAGCGCCGCCTAGCAAGCAGAGAGTTTGAAAAAGAAGTATCGCTTGAGCGTATAGAAACGCTTAAAACGCGCTACGGATTATAAAAGGGTGTTTGGTACCTTAAAGCGAGTAAGCAAACTGACAGCTAAATAGGTTACTAAACCGATAGCTAAGTTAATACAAACGAAAAAAGCGCCTAGGGCCTGTTGATCTTTG
>NZ_PYHU01000025.1:0-63102 GCF_003989595.1 Alteromonas sp. KS69
TTGCCCCTAAGTTGGGCGTTATGTTTACAGGAGATACTGTGCAAGATTCACTAAAAATATTAGAAAGTGTTAATGCTTTTTACTCTCAATCCTTTGGGCAACTAATCAACATTACAGTAGCTGTTTTAGCTTTTGCAGGGATAGTTCTACCTATTTTAATTACACTCTATCAGAAACGATTATTCAAATTAGAACATCAAGCAATTCAGAATTCTTTAGCTACTGAAATGGAAAGTCGCCTTGAAGAAGGCATCAAAGAAATAAAGGCTGAATACGAACAAAAAGAAGCTGAGTTTGAAGATAAAATTTCTAAAATGAAAGAATCATTAAAGAAAGATTTAGATGCAACTAAAGGTGGCATATGTCATGTGCAGGGAAATAACGAATTAAAGCAAGAATTACTCCTCATGGCTTTTGATAGTTTTGTTTCTGCTAGTTTTTCATATGTAAAAGCAGAAGATAATTTAAATTTGAGGAGAGTTTTAGGTCTCATCGAAGAAAAATGCTTACCTAAGTTCTCAAAAACAGTTATTGAAGAGCATGATGAAAGCTTTAAGAGTTTTGAAAAGTTGCAGGAGAAAATAAGAGAATATGATAATAATGGTACCTTTGCTGATTTAGTCCAAAGTTTAAATAAAACTTATAACACAGCGAAAAAACGTCAACACTCAAAATCTGGTGCAAAGTAAACATAACAAGCCACTTAAAAGGACAAAAAACAGTTGGTTTTGCTCCTGCGTCGCTTATTTTAACCAACTATTTTTTGCCTCTTAGTGGGGCGTTATGACAGAAAGGATTCCGCCTAATGGTTCAAAATTTAGCTTTAATCTTTCTTTTATTCTTTGCCAGTTCTTCACTGGCTTTGGACAGTGAGGATATAAAGCAAGATAAATCTGTTAGTCTCGCAACGATTGCAGACAGCATCGCCATGCAACACCAGCAGATGGGCTGGTTTTCCGGCGCATTACTGATAACTAAAAATAATGAGGTGGAGTTTGCGTCATCTTATGGCTTTCAGAATGTCGAAGAAAAAATAAAGAACAGCATTCAAAGTCGCTTTAATCTTGGCTCAATCATGAAAGACTTTACCAAGGTCTTGATCTTGCAACAGGTTGAGGCTGGCAAATTAAAGTTAAGTGATAAACTAGTTAGCTTCGAGTTGGGGTTCAAACAACCTGATGCTGATAAAATCACGATTGAGCACCTACTAAATCATAGTGCAGGCTTTGCTGATATCTTTGTGGCTGAATATCGTCAGAATCAACTTGCATTTGATACTCTAAACAAGAAAATAAAGATATTGATAAATAACCCCCTTTTATATACACCTGGTACTGATCGAAAATATTCAAATTATGGGTATGTGGTATTAGGAGTGATTCTTGAAAAAGTAACTGGAAAGCCTTTCGAAGAACTACTCAAAAACAATATCTTCAATCGGGTTGAGATGTCTTCAACGACCTTCAGGCCGGTTAATTCTCATGAATATCAGTCAGTTCGATATACATTCCAGTACAATGGCAATTTGAGGAAGGTCGGCATTATTGAACACCCTAGTCCCGATGGCGGCATTGAATCGACTGTTGTGGATGTGCAACGATTTTATCGAGCGTTATTCTATAGCGATAAGTTATTGAAAAACTCAGACGCGATTAATCGCCACTTATTTGAAATGGACGGCTCCCACTGGGGCGCATATGGAGGTGGTCTAGGCGTCAGTGCAGCCGCGGAAGTAGATTTGGACACTGGCTATGAAATAGTTGTTCTGGCGAATACTGATCACTTAGTTGCAGAACGCATTTCTGGTCGAATACACTCTTACATCAAAAATGGTGAGTATCAACCAATTAGACAATTGGAAAAAAACTTTGCCTTTAAGTACTACCAATCAAAAGGAAAACAACAATTCTATAAACACTTCAAACAGGTTTACAACGACAATGGTTATAGTCGATTCATCGGAAGAACAATTAATGAAGTAGGAATGGAACTACTTAAAACAAAATCATGGACCGAGGCATTTGATATGTTCGAATATTTAGTTTCATTGTTTCCCAATGCACCGCAGGCCTACGACAGTTTGGCATTCGCCTATTTATCGAAAGGAGATAGCGAGACTGCGAAAAGTACTTTTAGCAAATCTTTAACTATTGATGGTAGTTTTAAAAGTGATTACGTGAGTGATAATTACGGTCATAACAGTACGCTCAAGTAAGGACAGGCTATCGCCAGCCTCTTAGCTTTGCGTTATGTTTCATGGAGGATTAAGTGAGCATCGGCCCCGATTACAAGTCTTATTCAATCGATGAACTTCTTGAAGCTCATGAAACGATAGATCGGAAAGCTTTTCCATTACAATTTAAAGTTTTAAATGACGAAATCACTTCTCGCTCAATTGCTTTAACTAAATCAGGGGTAGAGAGAGAGCAAAAGGGTGAAACGGTAGATGTGTATGTTCCAAATGAGGTTCCTATTTGGGAACAACTCAAAAATATCCTTCTGTCCATTGGAGTAATAGTATTTGGCGGCATCGGAGTTTTTGAAAATGATCTCGCGGTGAAAATTTGTCGCAGATGTGAAACTGTTTATCATCTTAAAGATGAGGCTGCATGGGTAATGTATGCATCTATGCTGCTCATGGCTGTGGGGCTTGTCTCAGAAGTGGTAGATCACTATGACAAAAGAAACAATGAGCATGTATACCACCGAATTTCCAATTTAACCATGTTACCGGGGTTAGTATTATTTGGACTTGCAATGTACTTGCATACACAATGAAACATAACAATTAAAACCAGTGTCCACTTTTATGGGTGAACTCTCTTGGGAAGTTATACATACGGAAGAAACATTAAGTTAAATGGATTACTCAAATAAGTGGTTAGTCGGCTTAGCCACATTACCAGCAACCGCTGTTTCAGTGACATTATTAGGCCAATTTGGTTTTTGGGGCTTACTTGCCTCTTTTGTAATTTTTATTGTGGTTACTAATATTTATCTTTCAGTCGTTGCTACCGCGGAAAAATCCCATAGGCTTATTAGGTTAAGCGCATTTTTTCTCGCACCATTCGCTTTCTTCGTAGTTGCAATGTATGTATAACAAACAAATTATGGCACTCGCTGCCGCTCGTTGAGACGCAGACACGTGCGCGGCTTCGCTATTTTCGCGCACGTGTCTGCGCCCCATATTTGGAAGTTAGCAATACAACAAACGGGGTTTCGCCAAATGAAGGGTCTACAAAAACTAGCTGGTATCGCAGCAATTTTCCAAGGGCTTATTTACATAGCAGCCTTTGTGTATTTTGGTGCTTTTTGGTCATATCCGG
This sequence comes from Alteromonas sp. KS69, assembly GCF_003989595.1. Lineage (NCBI taxonomy): Bacteria > Pseudomonadati > Pseudomonadota > Gammaproteobacteria > Alteromonadales > Alteromonadaceae > Alteromonas > Alteromonas sp. KS69. The sequence continues at coordinate 3,327 of NZ_PYHU01000025.1, forward strand.
TTGATGGTAGTCCAGTCGAAAAAATGACTTACATGGCAGAAAATCAACTTCTATTTTCAATGTTCTATTTTCTAATGTACGTGGTGTTTGGCGTTTTTCTGGCCATACTCGTTATTGGTATGTATGAGAGGCTTAAACATAAAGTGAATCCCTTAATTACTATTGGATCTCTATTCGGGGGCATTTGGGTCGGTCTGGTGATCGCAAGTGGAATGATTTCGAATATCGGGCTTGATCATGCAATCAATCTGATGGATGCAAATCCAGAAAAAGCCCTTGATATGTGGATAATCGTTTCAGTGATAACAGAAAGTATAGGTGGTGGAAATGAATTAGTTGGCGGACTTTGGGTTCTATTGATTAGCGTAGCAGCTATACAAGAGGGCAGATTACCCCGGTCACTTAACTATCTCGGATATTTTGTAGGCATAGCGGGCATTGCAACGATTTATCCTGACAAACTATTTACTGAAATATTTGGCGTATCACAAATTGTTTGGTTTATTTGGTTGGGTATATGTTTACTAACCGAGGAAAATGCTAACAAATCAATCCAGCAGACCGCTAACGCGTCGGTTGATTGAGGCGTTAACCGACCGAATAAGACCATGCGACGAATTAGTATCAATCGACCTAAAGAAAAAGTACGCGGCATAAAGAGAAGGCTTGGCGTCTTGGATAAGTGGGCCGACTCTTTTGAAGGTTACTTCCCTTCAGAGTATGCCCAAGAAAAGTATTGGAATTGGAAGTTGCCTGTGCTTGACCGGTTAGTTGGTCCACCTACAACTCAAAATGGTTGGTTTAAAAACGCTTAGTATCAACTCCCAAGTGCAAAATTGATCATGCATCGTCATTCTTAATCTGCCGAGGAGTTTTGAACCCATACCGTTTACGCGGACGACTATTAAGTCGCTTCGCTCCAAAATTTAGCCCACGTGTTATTACCATTAAGCGGGGTGTTAGCATTACAAGGATTTGATGAAAGGTTATGGCTTCAAAAATTAGCGTTTTTTCTTTGCCCTTTATATTACTTACGATGTGTTCATGTTCTACATCGGCACCAATTGTTGTACATGAGCAATACGGTGAGATGAGTGCCAATAATGAACTGTTTCGCAAAGAAGCGAGTGATTGTGCGTTACAAGCTAGAGAAAGTGTTACTGGCACAACTTTAGACAAAAATTCCAATAAAGAAGATGTAACCGTTGCAAGCGTCCAGTTATTATCATTTTTTAGCGGTAATGCTTCATGTCTTAAATCTAAAGGTTGGTACATTAAAGAGTAATTGCTATAAGTCAATCAAGCGACTAAAGGCTAGCGGTTAACTAGCCTAAGCTTGCTCTCACATCTGCAATGGAAATGAAGAGTTTGTTTTCAGCGTCTTGAAATGCCTGAAAACCATAGCGTTCATAGAAATGTTTTGCTCCGTCTTTGGCATCAACAATAACAACTGGAAATGCAACGCTATCACTAGCGGCTAATAGCTTTGTGAGTGCGTCGATAAGCAGCCACTCACCAAAGCCTTTCCCTTTGTATCGGTCATCGACAGAAAGACGGGCAATCAGACCACCAGAAGTGGATGATTGGTGCTTTTTTTGTAACTTATCAGGCAATGCCTGTAAGTCAATTGGTGTCATTGTTAGCGTGTAAAAGCCGATGACATATGAGTTGTCGCTATCATCTTCCAAAACAAACGTTCTGGTGTTGTCCTTCTTTGCTTGCTGACTCGCTATTACCTTTAAGTAATTAAAGATTAATTCGGCACGCTGCTATTGTGGCGAAGCAATTAGATCTACGCTTGGGTTTCTTCATCATATTGTAAATTATTGTCTTAGCCATAGTTTCTCCGAAAATTGTTGTTACACTATGATTAATAAGCCAAATTAAGCACAAAGTGGCGACATCACGGTGGAGCTATCCTCATGAAACACAATCATTTATTTTTAGTGTTACTTTTAAGTGGCGGCGTACTATCAGCTTGCCATCAGCCCGATACTGCGCAATGCGATATCATATCAGCGTCTGTAGAAGAGGCCGGTTTTAGTAAGTCGGTACAGGTAACATGTGACGACAGCTATGCTTATTTAACTTCTAGTACCTATCCTAGCCACGATATGATGAATGGCATTACGGGCACCAACGAACAAATTCCGGTACCCGCTTTAGATTATGCAGCACCCATAAAGCTTAAACCTACCAAAGCTGAATCATTAACTAGTATTGATGCTGCATTAGGTGTTGCCGTTAATGGCGTTCCTATATACGACTATTCATCTCAAGGCGAACTTGATTTATCACACTACAACGAAAACGTTGATACCGTTAAATTAGGCCAGTTAGACAATTGTGGTGGTCACGCAGGGCGGGGCGACGATTACCACTACCATGCGGCGCCTACTTGTATGATTGAAACCATGGCGAATCGTAAAAGTAACCCCATTATTGGATGGGCGTATGACGGGTATCCTATTTACGGAGACGATAATCCAGATGGTAGTAAAATAGAAAAGGACACACTGGATGACTGTAACGGTCAGGCTGATGATGTATTTGGTTATCGTTACCATACGTCAGAGGCGCCGCCTTATATCGTTCAATGTTTGGTTGGAAAAGTTGATGTAGGTGACTTACCAAGAGTAGCACCGCTTACCAGCACCGATAAAGATGGTTCTACAACAACACTGAATGCTATGCGAGATAACTTAACGCCTCCCAGAGATGGCGTTGAAAATTTAAAGCATACTGTGTCCGATACTGGTAAACGTTCTATGACCTATACCTTCCAAGGTCAGGATTATTTTGTTCATTACACGCCGAATTCTAGCAAATCAAACTGTTTCGATTTCGAACAAAAAACGGTAAGTAACGGTGGGATAGTAGAAACAGGTACGTTTTGTCGAAATACCGATTCAAAACAAAACCCAACCCAAAACCAAAGCCAAAATGAAGAACCAGGCAGAAGACAAGACAACTCTCCGCCACCGCCACCAAAAGGTGATAGAAAGCCACCTCGCCAAAACGACCCTAATAGTGCAAAAGTTAATAAAACGACACACACTACAATGGTGAACAAAAGCCATACTTTTAAACTTGAAGCATGGGCAGACAATTGGTTCGCGGCGTATCTTAACCAGCAACTTATTGTTGAAGATTCAGTACCTATTACCACCGAGCGTTCTTTCAACGCAGAAGAGGTTACATTTTCGGCCGATTACCCGCTCACTATCAATTTAGTTATTAAAGACTTTAAGCAAAACGATACTGGGCTTGAATATATTGGTACACCAAGGCAACAAATGGGAGATGGCGGCTTCATCATGCAGATTACCGATATTTCAACCAATGAAATGGTTGCGGTTAGTAATAGCGCCTGGCATTGCAAGGTGCTTCATGAAGCGCCATTAAATAAGCAGTGTGAAACTGAGTTAAACCCAACCGCTGGCAAAGCGCCTTGTGATTATACTAGTACCGAAGCACCTTCTGGGTGGAAAAAAGCAGGGTTTGATGTAAGTGAATGGCCAAATGTTACCGAATATAGCGCGGCAATGGTTAGCCCTAAAGATGGCTACAACCTTATAAGTTGGGATGCACGTGCGAAGTTAATTTGGGGCGACGATTTAGAAACCAGTAATACGCTTATTTGTAAATTTACGGTTGAGAAGCCGTGAGAAAGCGCATGATGACATTCTTGTTTTCTGTATCGTATTTACGCGCCTTGCTGAAGGGGGTGTTTGCATTTACTTGTTTGCTACTCTCTTTTGCAACAAATGCTCATGTGGTTGAAGAAACCACGGCGCAAGTTATATTGCGAGACGGACAAGTAGAAATACGGATGCAAACCGACAGAGCCCATTGGGTAGCAGCAGTAGGTGATAGCGCCGCATTTTTAGTCGGTGATATAGACAGCGTTATGCCGAAAGGGCTATCCATTAAAGCGCAAGATACCTTTTTTGCGTCGATTCTAAAAAAGCAAACGGTAATAAGGGTCAATAACCTTGAACAAGCTATTGATGGCATTACTGTAATAGAAAACGAGAACAGCCAAAAAATGACTGTGGTGATGTACGCCACCCATACGCTATCAAAGGTAGAAAGCATTGGGGTAAGCTTTCCACAAAGCTTGGGTAACATTCACAGCAGTTTCAGTAAACCTCAATATCGAACGATACCTGCAGGAAGTTACCGTAGCGTAACACTAAAATAGTATGGATTCTGTAACGGCAGAGAAGTTAAAAACCAATGGCTGTGTTTAAAATTTTCCGCTGCTAATATTGCACACGCTAACTTTCACTTTTTACAAACCTGTTATGTCATCAGTACAGTTTTGTCCCATTTTCTGGATACTTTCGTGACATCTTTCTTTCAGTATTGATAGGGCGTTAACACAAACCTATTTATTACTAAGGAAACATCATGAAGCGATTTAATAAAATTTCTGCAGCGGCATTGCTTGCGTTTGCAAGCCAACAAAGTTTCGCTGCTGATATAACAGTAGAAATTCAGAACTTAACTCACGGGTTGTACTTCACACCTATTGCCGCTGTGGCGCACACCGCTGATGCTAGCTTATTTGAAGTAGGCGAAGCTGCCAGCACTGAATTACAAATGATGGCAGAAGGCGGCAGCTTAGACGGTATTGCTACCATTGGTACTGCTATTGGTGCAGACGTAATTGCTAACCCTGCAGGCGGACTGTTGGCGCCTACCATGTCTACGTCAGCCGACTTAATGACAGCCGACGACAATGTTGTATTGTCGGTAGTAGCGATGATCCTTCCTTCTAACGATGGTTTTATCGGGTTAGATAACTGGGAAATTCCAACAGAAGCTGGCACTTATACGGTTTTCATTAATGCGTATGATGCGGGCACAGAAGCTAACGACGAATTACGTGGTAGCGGTGAACCAGGTATGGCGGGTATGCCAGTACCACCACCATTAGATCCATTACTTGGTAACGGCGGAACTGGTGTAGCAGGCGCAGATACTAACACTACCGTACATATTCACCGCGGAAACATTGGCGACGACTCGTTAACGGAAGGCGCAAGTGATGTAGACAACGCCGTTCATCGTTGGTTGAACCCAGTAGCTAAAGTAACAGTAACCGTACGATAAGGAGGCTGTTGTGCAATATTTAGCCAAACATTATAAAAAAGCATTGGTACTTACGTTACCCTTTTTGCTTGCGGCGTGTGGTGATGACGATACCCGTGAAGTAATTGTAGAAGTAGAAGTGCCAGCTGAAATTCCCGATCCAGTGCCGGTATCGTACGACGTAACCGTAACTAATTTAACCAATGGTCAGCCAGTTTCGCCGCCTGCGGTAGTGCTGCATAGCGAAGGTACCTTGTGGGAAGTAGGTGCCGTTGCATCGGTGGAACTAGAGCGTATTGCCGAAGTAGGCGATTCAGCCGACTTTCTAATGCTAGGTGATGCAAGTGCTGGCGGTGTTGGCCCCATTACCCCAGGCGACTCACAAACAATTAGTGTCACCATTAACGATATCACCGACGCTAACCTGACTATTGCTGCCATGCTGGGAAATACCAACGATGCTTTTACCGGTATTAACAGTTGGAGCCTAGCCAACCTTGAAGTAGGCGCTACCTATACCACTGTTAGCCCAGCTTATGATGCAGGTACGGAAGCAAACACAGAAAGTGCTGCAACAGTACCAGGCCCTGCAGCGAACGGAGAGGGCTTTAGCCCAAGTCGTGACGACACAGGGTTTATCTCAATGCACCCAGGTGTGGTGAGCTCGGACGACGGCCTTACAACCTCGGCGTTAACGGTTGAACATAAGTTCGATAACCCGGTTATTCGTATACAAATTACGCGAACTGAGTAATGAAAAATAACGCCCAAGACTTAGACTAAAGTCTACTTTAACGGGCAGGTAAATAAAAAGCGTTAATCTTGTGAAAGATTAACGCTTTTCCATCGTTCTATTAGTTTTTGAACTGTGGCTTTCCTAAACATGACCGACAAAATATTAATTGTTGAAGACGACCAAGATATCGCAAATTTAATGCGGGTTAATCTGTTAGAACTGGGTGTTGAAATAGAGCATCAAACTGACGGAAAAGTAGCGTTGGAATGTGCGTTGTCTGATGAATACGCCATTGTGATTTTGGATGTGATGCTGCCTAGCATGAGCGGTTTAGATATATGCCGCAAGGTGCGAGATGCCTTGCCTATGCAAAGCATTATTATGCTTACCTCGAAAACCTCTGAAACCGACAGAGTATTAGGGTTAGAGCTTGGCGCAGACGATTACATGACAAAGCCATTCAGTGTAAGAGAACTGCAAGCAAGGGTGCGTTCTCAGCTTCGAAAATATCATGTGGTGCAACAAACTCAAAACACGCAACAACAAACAGATACACCGTTAAAACTAGGTCGCCTTGTTATCGACCAGCGAAATCATCAGGTATTTTTATCTGAAGAAGAATTGGTACTAACCGCCACTGAATTTGAATTGCTTCATCATTTAGCCAGTCACCCTGGGCAAGTGTTTAGTCGCAGCCAATTATTAGAATCGGTGTGGGGTTACCATCATAGTGGCTATGAGCATACGGTGAATTCACATATTAACCGGCTGCGTTCGAAGTTAGAAAACGACGCCACCGCGCCCCAAATTGTACAAACCGTATGGGGTGTAGGGTACAAATTTAATCCTCAAGGAGTATAACGCTATGAAATTTGGCTTTTATCCTCGCCTTGCCGTGTGCTTGGTTGGCGTATTTATGGTGGTGATGATTGCCTGTTTTTACTCCACGAATTTATTACAAAAACGTACTCAACAAGAAGCAGAGCAAAAACTGCATATTGGGTTGGCGGAACATCTTGTTAGTGATAATCCGCTGCTTAAGGAAGGGGTGTACGACTACGAAGCCCTTGGAAACCTTTTCCATACGCTAATGATTTTGGGACCAAGTTTTGAGTTCTATTATTTAGACCCTGAAGGCACCATTCTTACGTATTCGGCCGAGCCTGGAAAAGTGAAAGCCGATGCGGTGGATATTGCCCCTATAAAACAGCTTATTAATACCGATCGTGGCTTTCCCATTGAAGGTGACGACCCAAGAAACATTGGCCTGCAAAAAATATTTTCTGCGGCACCGGTTTATAACAACGAACAACTGCAAGGCTATTTGTATGTGATTATTGGTGGCGAGCGTTACGACTCCATTATCGCGAATTTACAAAATAGCCAGAGCATGCGCGAAGTCGCATTATTTATGTTTGTTGGTTTGTTTTTACTCTTGCTAGCGTTGCTTGTGTTGTTTAAATATTTCACCACGCCCTTAAGACGCTTAAGCGATGATATGGACCGCGTACGAGAAGCCGATTTTCATCGAGAAAAACTCCCCCCTAATTTGGCTACATGGAACAGAAACAGCGCCAACGAAATAGACCGCTTAGGCTGTGCGTTTACCGATATGCTTACCCATATAGACAATCAGTTCGACCAGCTTAATAAAATTGATAGCCAGCGCAGGGTATTGCTTGCCGATTTATCACACGACCTGCGTACGCCTTTGGCTAGCCTACAAGGTTACATTGAAACATTAGCGCTGAATGAAGACAGTTTATCTAAAGAAGATAGAAGGCATTTTGTAGATGTGTCGCTTAAAAACGCGAAAAACTTAAAGCATCTAATCGACCAAATATTCGAGCTGGCGTATTTAGAAGGCGGGCAAGTTACCTTGCATCAAGAGTCTTTCCCGTTAGGCGAATTACTGCATGATGTGGCGGCAAAGTTCGAGCTTGATGCGAAACAGAAAAATATCGCCATTAAAGTTATTCCCGATCACTTTGAATACTACGTGTTTGCTGATATTGGCAAGCTTGAGCGCGTGCTTACGAACCTTATTGCCAATGCTATTCGCCATACTCCAGAAAATGGCAGCATAGACCTTGCTGTGGTGTTACATAACGATAAGCTTAGGGTAGATATTCGTGATACCGGTATTGGAATTAGCGATAAAGAAATAGCGTACATTTTTGATGCTAGGTATCAGGCCAGTAATACAGAAAAAGACACCTGTAGCCATGCAGGTTTAGGTTTGGCTATTTGCAAAAAGCTAATGGCACTGCTTAATTCAGATTTACGAGTAGAGAGTCAATTAGGGAAGGGCACGTGTTTTAGCTTTGAACTTACGTTAGCGAACAGTCAATAGGGTTGGGCTTAAGCGGCAGGTATATTATAGCGGGCTTGATTTATAACGGTATTCGATTTACAGCGGGGCTCGATTTATAAAGGCACTTTGATTTTAAGCGGGCATAAGGCTACGCAGCAGCACGGAAGAATTTCGTCATCATCAATAAAGGCGAGGGGATCGGTAGTATATTCTACTTCGCCTTCAATCAGCTTAGTTCTACACGCACCACAAAAACCTTCACGGCAATGGTAGTGAATATTGATGTTAGCGGCTTCAAGGGCGGTAAGAAGCGTAGTATCAGGGGGGGATGAAATACACCCCACATCAACAACGTCGATGCGGAGTGTTTTATCAGCTGTGCTCATTATTTTTTGGCGCTACTTCTTAGCGTTTTTGTAGTGTGATCTGTTAGCGCTAGCGCTTAAAATCAGCTTAGCGCATTTCACAGTTCGAAATCAGCAAAATCGTCTTCACTCACCGCAGAGTCAATTTGACCTACCAAGTAAGAACTAATTTCAGACTCTTGTGGCGCTACCTGAACGTTGTCAGAGTTAAGGTAGTTATTCATCCACGGCAGAGGGTTACTGCTGATATCAAATGGTGCATCTAGGCCAATAGCCGTCATACGTTGATTGGCAATATATTCAACGTAAGAACAAAGGATTTCTTTGTTAAGGCCAATCATAGAGCCATTCTGGAAAAGGTAATCAGCCCATTCTTTTTCTTGCTGAACGGCATTCATGAAGATAGCGCGAGCTTCTTCTTTGCAATCTTGTGCAATTTGCGCCATTTCAGGGTCGTCTTTGCTTCGTGCCCACAAGTTCAAAATGTGTTGGGTAGAAGACAAATGTAGGTTTTCATCACGGGCAATCAGGCGGATAATTTTAGAATTACCTTCCATCAACTTACGTTCCGCAAAGGCAAACGTACAGGCAAACGACACGTAGAAACGAATGGCTTCTAAAGCATTCACTGAGTTCATACACAAGAAAAGCTTCTTCTTTAACTCGTACATGTTGATGGTATGTGGCACGCCATCAACAGTGTGCACACCTTCACCTTGTGTTTGCCATAATTGAGTGGCAAAAATAAGGTCGTCGTAGTACTTCGAAATGTCGGCGGCACGGCGCTTAATTTCATCGTTAACCACAATGTCTTCAAAAATATCGCTAGGATCTGAAAACAAGTTACGCAAAATGTGCGTGTAAGAGCGAGAGTGGATGGTTTCAAAGAAAGACCATGTTTCCACCCAGGTCTCAAGCTCAGGCAATGAGATGATAGGTAGAAAGGCAATATTAGGGCTGCGGCCTTGAACCGAGTCTAATAGGGTTTGGTATTTCAAGTTTGAAATAAAGATGTGCTTTTCAGGGTCGGTTAATTTTTGAAAATCAACACGATCGCGAGATACATCTACTTCCTCAGGGCGCCAGAAAAAGCTAATTTGCTTTTCAATAAGCTTTTCGAAAATGGCATGCTTTTGTTGGTCGTAACGGGCTACATTCACCGGGTTACCGAAGAACATAGGTTCAACCAATGGGTTGGTACTTTGCTGATTAAACGTAGTATATTTCATGAGTGCCTAACTAAAAACTTAATGATAAACGCGTTTTATTATTTATGTTCTTGCTGCGATACCGATTTCGCAAAAGCGGGCGCGTGCTAAATTTTGCACGCACCGCCTGCACAATCATCGTCTTCTTCTATAACCACTTCTTCTTGACGAGGTAACGGCTCATTGGCTTTAACATCTAATGCTGAAGCGTCTGTCGCACCATCGCGTGTGTTGTGGTAGTACAGGGTTTTCACACCCAGCTTGTACGTTGTTAATAGGTCTTTCAGTAACAGCTTCATCGGAACCTTGTTACCGTCATAACGGCTAGGATCGTAGTTGGTGTTAGCAGAGATAGTTTGGTCGATAAACTTCTGCATAATACCGACTAGCTGCAAGTAACCATCGTTAGAAGGAATATCCCACAACAATTCGTACTGATCTCTTAAGCGCTCGTACTCTGGTACGACTTGCTTAAGTACGCCGTCTTTACTTGATTTAATACTAATAAAGCCACGTGGCGGCTCAATACCGTTGGTTGCGTTTGAAATTTGAGAAGATGTCTCAGAAGGCATTAACGCAGACAAAGTAGAGTTACGTAAACCGTGAGTCTTGATTTCTTCACGAAGGGCATCCCAATCGTAATGAAGTGGCTCGTTACATACGCCATCAAGATCTTTCTTGTAGCTATCGATAGGCATAATGCCTTGCGAATAAGTGGTTTCGTTAAACTTAGGACACGCGCCTTTTTCTTTCGCTAGGTTGTTCGATGCTTTCAGTAGGTAATACTGCATAGCTTCAAACGTGCGGTGAACTAGGCCGTTAGCGCTATGGTCTGAATACTTCACACCATTTTTAGCTAAGTAGTAAGCGAAGTTAATAACACCTACACCTAAGGTTCTGCGACCCATAGTGGCATTATATGCCGCTGGTACGGGGTAGTCTTGGTAATCGAGTAGGTTATCAAGTGCACGTACTGCTAGGTCTGATAATTCTTCAAATTCGTCTAGTGACTTAATGGCACCTAAGTTGAAGGCAGATAGCGTACAAAGGGCAATTTCACCTTCTTCGTCGTTAACGTGCTGCAAAGGCTTAGTAGGCAATGCAATTTCAAGACAAAGGTTACTTTGACGTACAGGTGCCACTTCAGGGTTGAACGGGCTGTGCGTGTTACAGTGGTCAACGTTTTGAAGGTAAATACGACCTGTGCTTGCACGCTCTTGCATGAACAAGCTGAACAGCTCCATAGCTTTAATGCGCTTTTTACGAATGTTGTCGTCGTTTTCGTATTGCACATACAAACGCTCGAACTTTTCTTGATCGGCAAAGAACGCATCGTAAAGGCCAGGTACGTCAGATGGGCTAAATAATGAAATATAGTCATCTTTCATCATGCGTTGATACATGAGTTTGTTGAACTGTACGCCGTAGTCTAAGTGACGAACGCGGTTTTCTTCTACACCACGGTTGTTCTTAAGCACTAATAACGATTCAACTTCCATATGCCATAGTGGGTAGAACAAAGTAGCTGCGCCACCACGAACACCGCCTTGCGAACAGCTTTTAACGGCTGTTTGGAAGTACTTGTAGAAAGGAATACAACCCGTATGGAAAGCTTCTCCACCACGAATAGGGCTACCTAGTGCGCGAATACGGCCAGCATTCACACCGATACCTGCTCGCTGGCTTACGTATTTAACGATAGCGCTAGCGGTAGCGTTAATTGAATCAAGGCTATCGCCAGTTTCAATGAGTACACACGAGCTAAATTGACGAGTAGGGGTACGTACGCCAGACATAATTGGCGTAGGTAGTGATAACTTAAACGTAGAAGCGGCATCGTAGAAACGACGAATGTAGCTCATACGGGTATCTTTCGGGTAGTTAGCGAACAGACACGCTGCTACCAAGATGTATAAGAACTGGGCACTTTCGTAAATTTCACCGGTTACACGGTTTTGAACCAGGTACTTACCTTCAAGCTGCTTAACGGCGGCGTAGCTGAAGTTCATGTCGCGCCAATGATCGATATAAGTATCCATCTCGGCAAATTCTTCAGCAGTATAATCTTCAATTAAATGCTTATCGTATTTGCCCATCTCAACCATATTAGTGACATGGTCAAACAGTGCAGGGGGCTCGAACTGACCGTAGGCTTTCTTGCGAAGGTGGAAAATAGCAAGGCGAGCTGCCAAGTATTGGTAATCAGGCGCGTCGGTAGAAATTAAGTCTGCAGCTGATTTGATAAGGGTTTCATGGATTTCGCTGGTATTGATACCGTCGAAAAACTGAATTTGAGCTTTAATTTCAACTTGTGAAACTGAGACGTTTTCAAGTCCTTTTGCAGCCCATGTCACCACCTTATGAATTTTTTCTAGGTCGATGGATTCTTGCTCACCATTTCGCTTGGTGACGGATAAACTATTATTCATGTTACTCTGGCCGTTGTCTGTTAGCGCGCGAGGCGTGGGTATATCACCCTGTTATAATGTGTATTCTTTTTAAGTTAGTTGTTTCGCTGCGAAGTAATACATCTGCGTAAGACCATTTGCGCGAAATACACAACTAACCACGACCAACCCTAAACTTATTAGCGCATAAGTTTGAGAGATGCCGCTGAATGCTTTTCTTTAATAGTATGTTTTGTCTGATCATCCGAATAAACGCAGTAAAAGGATCGTTGTCGATCTCAATAATTTCCAAAAAATTCGCTTCGGGATCCCGCGTTGGATTAAACACAAGATAGTGAGGTTTGCCTCACAATGCAACCCAATATCTGGTGCTTAAACGACCACTTAAACTGGCACGGATTTTAGGTTAGTAGTGACTAACTTTTTAGCTTTCTACAAGCCTTAAATATACTGATTGCAAGTACTATTCGAAAAAATGATCGAGGCTTAAAATAATTTAACTTAATATCGTACTTAACACCTAAACACGATATGTGGTGTTGAAATTATCATCAAACCCCAATATGTAGTGCTAATTAATCTTGCGACACCGTATATAGTAGGTAGTTAACGTCTACATTGCGGTCAGAAAGATAAAAGCCCTGGGAAACCGGGTCCATATGTAAGCCGGTCATATCTCGTGGTAGCAAACCGGCATCATCTGTCATCTGCATAAGTTCAGAAGGTTTAATGAATCGAGAATGATCGTGAGTGCCTTTTGGCACCAGCTTTAATAAATACTCAGCGCCAACGATCCCCATCAAATAAGACTTTATATTTCGGTTTAATGTAGAGAAGAAAACATGGCCACCAGGCTTAACTAATTTAGCGCAAGCTCGCACTACCGAAGCAGGGTCGGGAACATGTTCAAGCATTTCCATACAAGTCACTACATCGAACTCGCCTGCATGACTGTCTGCGAAGGATTCAGCGGTAACACAGTGGTAGTCAACATTAATGCCCGACTCTAAACCGTGAAGCTTGGCAATTTCTAAAGACGCACTTGCCATATCGAGCCCAACAACTTCAGCACCGGCTTTCGCCATAGACTCAGCCAATATGCCGCCACCACAACCAATATCCACCACTTTCTTGTTAAACAAGCCATTGCTGTGTTGGTTAATAAAATCTAAACGAAGTGGGTTAATTAAATGTAGGGGTTTGAACTCACCTTCAGGATCCCACCACCGTGAGGCTAACTCTGAAAACTTATCAATTTCCTGCTCATCAACGTTTGTCATTTATATTTTTTCCTTTCTGCGCCTGCTTATTGTTTTGCACTAATTTATAACATCGATTTTTATATACCGATTTTGCAAAAGAACGCGCATGACTGATGCCGCTCGACAGATAGAAGCTATCTGCGATTAATTAAACACTACCTATATAAGAGCAATAACATAACGCAAAACCAGCGTTAAGGCATCGTTTTTGGCACTTGAATGCAGTTTCGAGTGCCTGCTTGAACGAAAAATAATCGCTTGTTAACGAGTACGTAAGGAAGGGCAATTAAGCGCTACATAAATGTGTCATCAAGTGTTACACTCGAAGCAAGATTATGAGCCCATAATAACAATGCAAATCTATCGTTTGCTTCTCTATATTGTGTAGATTGAGCTAGATAGATAATGCAGAACAAACCGAAAAAAAGGGATTAAGCAGTTTATGTCTGATAACGCTAACGAAATCCTCCCCGTTAATATTGAGGAAGAGTTAAAGAACTCCTATCTCGATTACGCGATGAGCGTTATTGTCGGGCGAGCATTGCCTGACGTGAGAGATGGTTTGAAGCCTGTACACCGCCGTGTGCTGTTCGCAATGAACGAACTGAAAAACGACTTCAACAAACCATACAAGAAATCTGCCCGTGTGGTAGGTGATGTAATTGGTAAGTATCACCCACATGGTGATTCTGCGGTATACGATACTATTGTACGTATGGCCCAGCCATTCTCACTTCGCTATATGTTGGTAGACGGCCAAGGTAACTTTGGTTCGGTAGATGGCGATTCAGCCGCTGCGATGCGTTACACCGAAATACGTATGGCAAAAATTGCCCACGAACTTCTTGCCGACCTCGATAAAGAAACCGTCGACTTCGTACCTAACTACGATGGCACTGAACACATTCCAGAAGTGTTACCTACTAAGGTTCCTAACTTACTGGTAAACGGTTCTTCTGGTATCGCGGTAGGTATGGCAACTAACATTCCGCCACATAACTTAACTGAAGTTATCAACGGCTGTATTGCCCTTATTAAAGACCCATCAATTACGATTGATGACTTAATGCTTCATATCCCTGGTCCTGATTTCCCAACTGCCGCTATGATCAGTGGTCGTAAAGGTATTGATGACGCTTACCGTACCGGTCGCGGCAAAATATACATGCGCGCCAAAGCGGAAATTGAAACGGAAGATAACGGTAAAGAAACCATTATCATTAATGAAATTCCGTATCAGGTTAACAAAGCTCGCCTTATTGAAAAAATTGCTGAGCTAGTTAAAGAAAAACGTATCGAAGGTATTTCTGCACTACGTGACGAGTCTGATAAAGACGGTATGCGTATTGTTGTTGAAGTAAAACGTAACGAATCAGCAGAAGTACTGCTTAACCATTTGTATGCCAATACGCAGTTACAAACGGTATTCGGTATTAACATGGTTGCGTTAGATAACGGCCAGCCTAAAGTCTTTAACTTAAAAGAGACCTTAGAAGCCTTTATTCTGCATCGCCGTGAAGTCGTTACCCGCAGAACGGTATTTGAACTACGTAAAGCTCGCGACCGTGCACACATCCTTGAAGGTTTAGCTATTGCGCTAGCCAACATCGACCCAATTATTGAGCTAATTAAAGCCTCACCTGGCCCTGCTGATGCGAAAAAAGCATTAGTCGCACAAGGGTGGGATTTAGGCGATGTTTCGCAAATGCTTGAACGTGCTGGTGATGATGCTGCACGCCCAGATTGGTTAATGCCTGAGTTTGGTATTCGTGACGGACAATACTTCCTTACCGAACAACAAGCACAAGCTATTCTAGACCTTCGCTTGCACAGACTGACTGGTCTTGAGCACGAAAAAATTCTTGAAGAATATAAACAGCTTCTAGACGTTATCGCTGAACTACTTCACATCCTTAATAGCCCAGAGCGATTAATGGAAGTGATTGAAGAAGAGCTTGAGAAAATTCGTGACGAATTTGGTGACGCGCGCCGTACTGAAATTACTGCTGCTAGTCACGATATTGATATTGAAGACTTAATCGAACAAGAAGACGTTGTAGTTACCTTGTCTCGTGAAGGCTATGTGAAGTATCAAAAACTTAATGATTATGAATCTCAGCGTCGTGGTGGCCGTGGTAAATCCGCTACCAAGATGAAGAATGAAGATTTCATTGAGAAGCTACTCGTTGCGAATACTCATGACCACATACTTTGCTTCTCAACCCGTGGCCGTTTGTACTGGTTGAAAGTGTATCAATTGCCGTTAGCGAGCCGTAACGCGCGTGGTCGTCCAATTGTAAACATTCTTCCTTTAGAAGATAACGAGCGTATTACTGCAATTCTACCTATCAAAGAATTTGAAGAAGGTAAGTTTGTATTAATGGCGACGGCTAACGGTACGGTGAAGAAAACCGATTTAAGCCTTTATTCACGCCCACGTTCAAGCGGTATCATTGCTGTTAACTTGAACGAAGGTGATGAACTAATTGGTGTTGACATTACCCATGGTGATGACGACATTATGTTGTTCTCAGACGCGGGTAAAGTGGTTCGCTTTAACGAAAAACTGCGTGAAAGCGAAACAGGTAACGTTAAATTAGATCCGGAAACTGGCGAAGAACTATTAGCACTACGTCCAATGGGTCGTACCGCTACCGGTGTTCGTGGTATCAGATTACAAGACGACCAACGCGTTGTGTCCCTAATTGTACCTCGTGGTGATGGTCCTATCCTTACTGCCACAGAGAACGGTTTTGGTAAACGTACACCGCTTGAAGATTACCCAGCGAAGAGCCGTGCTACACAAGGTGTAGTATCGATTAAGGTTTCTGAGCGTAATGGTAAAGTGGTTGGCGCGGTTCAAGTTGATGAAGCCAATGAAATCATGCTTATTTCTGACCAAGGTACTTTAGTACGTACCCGCGTTGGTGAAGTATCAGTGGTAGGTCGAAATACCCAAGGTGTTCGCTTAATCCGTACTGTTGAGAATGAACACGTTGTTGGCTTACAACGTATAGAAGAAGTAGTAGAAGAATTGCTAGAGTTAGATGAAGATGGCAATCCAATCGCTATAGAAGAACCTATTGAGCAAGAAGAAAACGCTGCACAAGACGGCGACAGCTCAACGACAGAAGAGTAGGGTATTGCCCGCTTAATTTAAAAGCGGGCAGTTATCGGTGTTCTTTATTACAAGCGGCTTAGGCCGCTTGTTATTTTATAGGTGTTGAAAAACGCAATGAAAGAGGTTTTCAATTTTAGCGCTGGCCCGGCAAAGTTGCCTGAAGCCGTAATGCAAAAAGCACAAGCTGAATTTACTAACTGGCGCGACTCAGGTTGCTCGGTAATGGAAGTCAGTCACCGCGGAAAAGATTTCATCGAGATAGCAGCCAAAGCTGAACAAGATTTGCGCGACTTACTCTCGGTTCCTAAAAATTATCATGTTCTTTTCACCCATGGCGGTGGACGTGGTCAATTTGCAGCGGTTCCCCTTAATTTATCGTCTGCTTCAGACACCAGTCTTCACTTAGTCAGTGGGTCTTGGTCTGATGGTGCGGTGAGTGAAGCTGCGAAATACAATAATGCTGTAGTGGTAGGCGAGCTTTCTAAAAAAGAGGGTTTGCATTACATGCCGCAACCCTCACTGGCCAATGTAGATCAATCTGCAGCGTATTATCATTTCTGCCCGAATGAAACCGTTGACGGTATCGCCTACGATTGGTTACCAGAGTCTGGCGATGTACCGCTGGTTTCTGATATGTCTTCTACTATTTTGTCTCAGCCTGTTGATGTTGCTAAACACGGTCTTATTTACGCCGGTGCGCAGAAAAATATAGGCCCAAGTGGTTTGTCGGTAGTGATTGTTCGTGAAGACTTAGTGGGCAAAGCTCGTAAAGAAACACCGTCTATTTTCGACTACGCATTAGCCGCTAAAGCTGATTCTATGTATAACACGCCGCCCACGTTCTCGTGGTATTTGGCGGGGTTAGTGTTTGAGTGGCTCAAAGAGATGGGCGGCGTTGATGCTATGGCAAAACGCAACAGCGAAAAAGCATCATTGTTGTATTCTGCTATCGACAGCTCTGATTTTTATGCTAGCCAAGTACACCCAGACAATCGTTCTAAAATGAATGTGCCGTTTCAGTTGGCTAACCCAGAATTAGATGCGCTATTTTTACGCCAAGCACAAGATGCTGGTTTAATGGCATTAAAAGGTCACCGCTCTGTAGGCGGAATGCGTGCTAGCATTTATAACGCTATGCCCGTTGAAGGGGTGATGGCGTTAGTAGAATTTATGCGTGAATTTGAACGAGTAAACGGGTAGTCATGGAACAGTTAACATTAGAACCTATTAGCAAAGTATCAGGGGAAGTAAACGTTCCTGGGTCTAAAAGCCTGTCGAACCGAGCATTACTGCTTGCTGCATTAGCTGAAGGCGAAACCGAACTAACAAACTTGCTTGATAGTGAAGATATTGAGCATATGCTAAATGCGCTAACCAAACTTGGCGTTACTTATTCACTCAGTGAAGATAAAACTCGCTGTAAAGTAGTGGGTAACGGCGGGGCGTTTTCAGTTGCCGAGCCATTGGAGCTTTTCTTAGGTAATGCAGGTACAGCAATGCGGCCACTATGCGCTGCACTCGCTGCCAGTAATGTACAAGTTGTACTTACCGGTGAGCCGCGCATGGAAGAGCGCCCTATAGGCGATTTGGTTGATGCATTACGCATGGGTAACGCGGAAATTGAATACCTTAAAAACGACGGTTTTCCTCCGCTACAAATTAAGGGTAAGACGTTATCCGGCGGTGAAATGGAAGTAGACGGTAGTGTGTCGAGTCAATTTTTGACTGCACTATTAATGTCTGCACCCTTGTTTACTGGTGACGTGACCATTCGTATTAAAGGCGAATTAGTGTCGAAACCGTATATCGATATTACCCTAGATACCATGGCGAAGTTTGGTGTTGAAGTAAACAACGATAACTATCAAACATTCACCATTAGTGCAGGGCAATCATATCGTTCGCCAGGTAAATTTATGGTGGAAGGTGATGCTTCATCGGCTTCTTACTTCCTTGCAGCCGGCGCCATTAAAGGCGGCACGGTACGCGTAACCGGAATTGGTAAAAATAGCATCCAAGGTGATATTCGCTTTGCCGATGTGCTTGAAGCCATGGGCGCTAAAATCACTTGGCATGATGAATATGTGGAAGTAACAGGGGCTCCACTTAAGGGTATAGACATGGATATGAACCATATTCCTGATGCGGCCATGACCATTGCCACTACTGCACTTTTTGCACAAGGGCCAACCAGTATTACTAACATCTACAACTGGCGAGTAAAAGAGACTGACCGTTTAAACGCCATGGCCACTGAGCTTAGAAAGTTGGGTGCAGAAGTAGAAGAAGGGCATGACTATATAAAAGTATGGCCAACGGATATGTTAAAGCATGCTGCCATTGATACCTATAACGATCATCGCATTGCCATGTGCTTTTCGCTAGTAGCACTCAGTGATACGCCGGTAACCATTAACGACCCAGGTTGTACCCGCAAAACCTTCCCTGATTACTTCACACGGTTTGCCACACTCTATTCTTAGTCTGAAAAAAGACCTTATTTCGTTCATAGCGTATTATTTTTAAAACGAAATTTAGCCTTATGTACAATGCCATCAACGCTCGATGGCATTGCTTATCTCTACTTAACGCGTATAATTGCGCGCGATTTTTACGTATTTTATAAATTCTGGAGCAGGTATGCATTCTACACCCGTAGTCACGGTTGACGGTCCCAGCGGTGCAGGTAAGGGAACGTTAAGTAGCTTACTCGCAAAGAAGCTTGGATGGCACTTTTTAGATAGCGGCGCGATTTATCGTGTTCTGGCTGTCGCAGCTCTACACCACGACTTACCGTGCGACGATGAAGAATGTGTTGTTCCGTTAGCAACGGGTCTTGATGTAAGTTTTGAAACTGACAAAGACACCACACGTGTCATTTTGGAAGGTGAAGACGTAACTGACGACATTCGTACTGAAGAAGTGGGTAGTGTTGCATCGAAGGTTGCCGCGTTACCTCGCGTTCGTGAAGCTTTGCTTCGACGTCAACGTGCTTTTCAACAAGATCCTGGCCTTGTCGCCGACGGTCGAGACATGGGTACAGTGGTTTTCCCCGACGCAAAAGTGAAGATATTTCTTACCGCTAGCGCCGAAGCCCGTGCTGAACGTCGCTATAGCCAGTTGAAAGCTAAAGGTATGGATGTTAATATTGCGCGCCTTTTAACCGATATCAAGGCCAGAGATGAGCGAGATACACAACGTTCAGTGGCGCCATTGGTACCGGCTCAAGATGCGGTAATTATAGACTCAACGGACTTGGATATAGACCAAGTCTTTGAAAAAGCGATGGATATCATCAATTCGCGCCTTTAAGTAAGGTGAGTTTTTAAGGTATTCAAAGCAGTGCTACCACAGGGAGTGGCGGCTTTTACTAATAACCCCACGTTATCCGGATTTGAAGCGTGGATATCAACTTAAAGTTAATTTAAACCTTATGACTGAAAATTTTGCACAACTTTTTGAAGAAAGCTTACAAGAACTAGAAACACGTCCAGGTTCAATTGTAAAAGGTACTGTAGTTTCTATCGACAAAGACATCGTTCTTGTTGATGCAGGCTTGAAATCAGAAAGTGCTATACCAGCTGACCAATTTAAAAACGCTGAAGGCGAGCTTGAAATCGCTATCGGTGACGAAGTAGATGTAGCTCTAGACGCAGTAGAAGATGGTTTCGGTGAAACAATCCTTTCTCGCGAAAAAGCGAAGCGTCACGAAGCGTGGGTTGAGCTGGAAAAAGCTTACGATGATAAAGTTACCATTAAAGGTATTATCAACGGTAAAGTTAAAGGCGGTTTCACTGTTGAAGTTAACACAGTGCGCGCTTTCCTTCCTGGTTCATTGGTTGATGTACGTCCAGTACGTGACACAACTCACCTTGAAGGCAAAGAGCTAGAATTTAAAGTTATCAAACTTGACGCTAAGCGTAACAACGTTGTTGTTTCACGTCGTGCCGTTATTGAAGCAGAAAGCAGCGCAGAGCGCGAATCTCTTCTTGCTAACCTTGAAGAAGGCCACGAAATCAAAGGTATCGTTAAGAACCTTACTGATTACGGAGCATTCGTTGACCTTGGTGGCGTAGACGGTCTACTACACATTACCGATATGGCTTGGAAGCGCGTTAAGCACCCAAGTGAAATCGTAAATGTTGGTGACGAAATCAACGTTAAAGTACTTAAGTTCGATAAAGAGAAGCAACGTGTTTCTCTTGGCATGAAGCAAATGGGCAACGATCCATGGCAAGAAATTGCTTCACGTTACCCAGAAGGTACTAAGATCTCTGGTCAGGTTACGAATCTTACCGATTACGGCTGCTTCGTTGAAATCGAAGACGGCGTTGAAGGTCTTGTACACGTTTCTGAAATGGATTGGACTAACAAGAACATCCACCCATCTAAGGTTGTTAACCTAGGTGACACAGTTGACGTTATGGTTCTTGAAATCGACGAAGAACGTCGTCGTATTTCTCTAGGCCTTAAACAGTGCATCGACAACCCTTGGGAAACTTTCGCTAAGTCACACGAAAAAGGTGACAAAGTGTCTGGTAAGATCAAGTCTATTACTGACTTCGGTATCTTCATCGGCCTTGACGGCGGCATCGACGGTCTAGTTCACCTTTCTGACATTAGCTGGAACAAGTCTGGTGAAGACGCTGTTCGTGACTATAAGAAAGGCGACGAAATCTCAGCTGTTGTTCTTCAAGTTGACCCTGAGCGTGAGCGTATCTCTCTTGGCGTTAAGCAAATCGAAGAAGACCCTTTCAACAAGTATCTGACAGATAACAAGAAAGGTGCTATCGTTGTAGGTACGGTTACTGAAGTTGACGCTAAAGGCGTTACAGTTAACCTTTCTGAAGAAGTTGATGGCTACATTCGCGTTGCAGATTTATCTGTTGACCGTATTGAAGACGCAACTGAAGCTGCTAACGTTGGCGACAGCATCGAAGCGAAATTTATGGGCGTTGACCGTAAAAACCGCACCGTTAACCTATCTGTGAAAGCAAAAGATCAGGCTGACGAAAAAGAAGCTATCGACAAGGTTAATCAGCAAGAAGATGCTGGTTTTGCTAGCGCAATGGCAGAAGCATTTAAAGCTGCTAAAGGCGAATAATAAGCTATATGTGGGAGTGTCTTGCACTCCCTTGTTCGCAGTAGCTGTTTAACGATAATATTGAAACGAGGTTAGTATGACCAAGTCTGAATTAATTGAACGGCTCGCGGATCAAGCGCGTCAAATTCCTGCAAAAGATCTTGAACTGGCAATTAAAGAACTTCTCGAACAGATGGCCCAGACCCTTCAAAAAGGCGACAGGATTGAAATTCGAGGCTTCGGCAGTTTTTCATTACATTACCGCGCTCCGCGCGTGGGACGTAACCCGAAAACTGGCGAAACAGTAGAGTTAGATGGCAAATATGTCCCTCACTTTAAGCCAGGAAAAGAGCTTCGAGAAAGAGTAGACGCCTCCATAGCTTAAATAAAAAAAACCGCACATGTTGCGGTTTTTTTATATCTATTAAAAAAAATTTGGTATATTCGTTACTTAAGTTTAAATTTATATCTGGATGCAGGTTTTATTTTCAAATCTGAATAGATTGTAGTTAATTAAATACGGTGCATGGTGTACCAATGTCGGCCGGCGAAGAACAACAAATCATAAAGCAGTATCAGCCGCTTATTCGTGCCTTAATTCCTTATGAGCAAGATAATCGCTTATTGGAAGGTATTAATAAATTTTCAAAGCGGCTCCCAGGCAATATCCGCAAAATCATTAAAGAGGAAGTCGTTAGGCTTACGTCTTTAACTGATGCATCTGCGGACAATTCTGCGTTCGCGAAATTCCCTGTCATGAAGTTTAAACATTTTGGCATCCCCATGCGTTTAGACAAAGTGGGCGCTAAAATCCTTCAAAATGAAACTGCCTTATATCAAGAACGATATACCGTAGGGGTGTTTGAATCGGTGATGAACTCCGATTTTTATCAAACACAAATTAAGCGCGATCAATTTAAAAAAATTGTTGAAGCATTTAATGTAGAAAGCCAGTCATTTACTGATATAGATTTTGGTGACGACATTGCTGTAAGACCCAACTTCACCGTGTCTTCCGTAGATTTTGAAAAGGGGAGGCATTGCACCGTAAGCTCCCTTTCTTTTACCGGTATTGCTGTTGAAACAAAACGACCGCCTAACGTTTCCACCGGGGATATTATTACCTTCGTTATACCCGAAGTAATGGGCTTAACCACCGAACCGACTGAAATTACCTACGAACTCGATGCCATTAAGTACAATAAGCACTTAGGTAAGTACGAGTCATTTTTTACGGTTTCATCAGAAACCGATCTTAGCCTGCTTAATAATTTGAAGCGCTACATTAAAGGCACGTCGTATAAACAGCCTTTGCAGCGAGACTTAGAAATTGAAAGGGCCATGCAAGACCTCGAACGCGACCGTATTTTAGAAAACAGCCCCTGGTTGCCAGTTTTTCTTTCTGCCCATCAAAAATCGCTTAAGCCAATTATTGCGCTATTTACTAAAGCGAATGTGGACAACAATAATTCAGAGAAGCTACTAGCGAGTCTGCAAGACAAAACGCATTTTGAAAATTTGGTCCAAGAATTACATAAGTACAATGAAGCTTTTATCTTCCATGGTGTGATTAAAACCAAAAGCGGTCAAATTACTATCACTGCAACCCATCGCCAACTTGTAGAACTTGGGCAACTCAATGCCATCGTTTATCTACTGGTTAAAAGTGGGGAGTTTACTTGCACGCAGTGCCGCTTAGAAGAGGTAAGCCGAGAAGATAAAGTAAAAGCATTCGCTATTCATGACATCCCTAGCAAAGAATTTGAACATCTTGCTGCGTTAAGCCATGTAATGTACTGCCGAGATATCTCTATGTACCTTACTAATTTAACCCTCAGCGAAAAGTGTGATTTTAAACCCTTATCGAAAACGCTGCGGGCTACGGGCGACAACTGGTCCATCGATTTCGTGATGGAAGATGATCTTGATAGGCGTTCTGAGACCCGCTATATCATCGATAAAGTCGCCATGATAAAAGTAGGGCTGCTATCTTCAATTAATGTACGTGTTGCCGATTTATCTGCCAGTGGTATGAAGTTAATGGTTGCCCCAGGCACTGAGCTGCAAAGCGATGTACGGGTATCGGTACCAGATCTTAAAATTAAAAATGAGAGGTATAAGGTTGTTCACTATGACGCTGCGTCAGGCGTTGTGCGCTTATGCTTAGAAGATGTGAAAAAATCTAAAGCTGGGGCAAATGTTGACGCCATGGTTGAAGAAAATACCGCGTATTTCAAAATAAGAGACATTGCGCGTATTCAACGCTCAACCCATCGATTCATTTGGGAACTAGCCGTACGCCATATGCCTTCGCTTTCTGTGCTTTGCGTCATGAACAGGCATATTCTGGATAGACTTAAAACCGTATATCAAAGCGATTCATCTGACGACTTGTACCCATTTTCTCGTACGGCAAATATTATTCCATTACATGGCTTTTTTGCTGATAAAGCGGTAGCTAAGCCTAAATCGATGATGCTTGAAGCCATGTTTAAAGGCGATGTTGAAAACAATCTAGTGGTGCATTGTGTACGTAAAAGCGACAATCGCTTGGTATACATAAAAGAAAGCGATTTTCTTTATTCTAAATTACGCACGCAAATTCAAAATCAGCTAGAAGAAGAAAAAGTGCAGGTGAGTGCCACTAATGTAACGGCTATACGCTGTTATGGCGCCACTACACCGCTGACAAAGAAGCGCTTAGCACAGCTGTCTAAACTTGATAAGGCAATGTACGATAAATTAGAAACCATGCAAGCTGGCTATACACACTGTATTTTTGTGACTAATATGTCTGCATTGCATCACGACTTGGTTATGGCCAAATTAATTGCAAAGCAAGAGCGCCCTTTATCAGAAGATGAAGCCACCGCCTAACGCTAAGTAAGCACAACTAAAACCTTGGGTTTTGGTGTTATCTCTTGCTGCATTTTGCTATTCTTTATTAATTACGTACAAGAAGGGTTTGGTCTTGAAAGGGATCCTCACAATACTCGCCATTTTGGTATTACTGACATTTGCTTTTGTCATTGGCACACAAAACGAAGCCTATATCACCGTTAACTATCTTATTGCTCAAGCTAACATGCGGGTTTCCACCCTTATTGCTATTGCGCTTTCTTTGGGTGTGTTAGTCGGGATACTTATTATGTCAGCAAGCTGGTTGCGTTTACGCGTGCAGTTGTTGTCGGCGAACTCAAAAATCAATAGCCTGAAAAAAGAACACTAATATGCTCGAACTGCTGTTTTTACTTTTGCCTGTTGCAGCAGGTTACGGATGGATTATGGGCCGTAACAGTGTTCGCCAAGCACAACGTAAACAGTCTAGTATTCTTTCTAAGCATTATTATAAAGGCTTAAACTTCCTCCTTTCCGATCAACCAGATAAAGCGGTAGACACGTTAATCAAAATGATTAATGTGAACAGCGATACGGTTGAAACTCACATTGCGATGGGCAGCTTCTTTCGCCACCGCGGCGAAATAGATAGAGCCATAAAGGTTCACCAAAACCTAGTAAGCCGAGACGAGCTGCAACCTACGCAACGTGAAAGCGCGTTAAAAGAACTTGGGCACGATTACACCCACGCTGGTTTCTTAGAACGGGCTGAAAACGCCTTTCTTCAATTGCTTAATAGCGACAAGCACTATTTGGTGGCGCAAACACAGCTATTTAGTATTTACCAAACCACCAAAGAGTGGGACAGAGCCATTGAACTTGCTGAGCGCATGGTGGAATGTCATGGCGACAACGATGATGTGTGCGAACGCTTGGCGCATTTTTATTGTGAACATGCCGTAGCGAAGCTAAAAGACGATGATCAAGGCTCTGCGTTGTCCTTGCTTCAAAAGGCCGTTAACGCCGATGAGCATGCGGTAAGACCGTGGTTAATGCTTGGGCAGCTTGCACTTCAACAACAACGTTACAGCGACGCACGGGCGTATTTTGTGCAAGTGGCAGAGCGTGACATTAATTGGTTCAGTGAAGCGGTTCCCAGTTTAGAAAAAATTGCGGAAGAAACCGGTGACTGGGATAATTTCGCAGAAAGCTTAGAAGCCCATTGGCAAGAATGTGCAACCTCGTACCTTGCCATGGTTGATGTATTGTTGAAAAAAGGCGATACCACGCAAGCGGCGGATTATCTATTAGAACAACTACGTAAACGCCCAACCATGCGTGGCTTCAAAACCTTAATGGGGTTGTATATCGACCAGTTAGACGATAAGACCTCAGCAGAGAGCTTACGTATATTAAAAGAATTAGTAGAAAAGCAAATGTTGCAACGCCCTAAATATCGCTGCCATAGCTGCGGGTTTTCTGGGCGTAAACTCTACTGGCTATGTCCTTCGTGTAAAAAATGGGGCGTAGTAAAACCAATAAAAGGGCTAGACGGAGAATAACTTCACCATGCAAGAACCTCGCGTTATTGTTGCACTCGACTATGACAACCAAGAACAAGCACTTTCGTTTGTAGACCAATTAGATCCCAGCCTGTGTAAAGTTAAAGTGGGCAAAGAAATGTTCACCTTATTTGGTCCTGAGTTTGTAAAATCTTTAGTGGCGAAAGGCTTTGACGTTTTCCTTGATTTGAAATTTCATGATATCCCTAATACCGTAGGTAAAGCGTGTAAAGCAGCCGCTGAACTTGGCGTGTGGATGGTAAACGTGCACGCCAGCGGTGGACTTCCAATGATGCAGGCAGCCAAAGAAGGTATTGCGCAAAGTAGCCGACCTGAAACCAAATTAATTGCGGTTACAGTACTTACCAGCATGGATCAATCGCAGCTAAGCGGCGTGATTGATAATGTAACGCCCGAGCAACAAGTGTTGCGCCTAGCATCGTTAACTGCCCAAGCGGGTTTAGATGGTGTGGTGTGTTCTGCTAAAGAAGCCGCGATGCTACGTAATGAAATTGGCGAAGACTTTTTGTTGGTGACTCCTGGTATTCGCCCTAAGGGGAGTGATGCGGGCGATCAAAAACGTGTGATGACGCCGCCAGAAGCAATCGACAGTGGCGTAAGTTACTTGGTAATGGGAAGACCAATTACGCAAGCTAGCGACCCTATGGATGTGTTAAAGCAGGTAAACGCCTCTATTAGCTAGTTGCCGACTAGCTACCTCCAAACAAACAAATACATACAAAAAACGCCCAGTAGTGACGCATTCAATATGCTAACCACTTACTGGGCGTTTTTTATTTGCTAGCACTTATATAAGCACTAGCAAGCCAAACATTTACTTACGCGTTAAGTGCTTCTTGTGCAGGTGTGTAAGTTAAACCTAACTTTTCGCCTAATGCGTCAACCACTGCTTTATAAGTTACTTTGCCTTCATGAACGTTAAGACCGTTCAATAAATGCTTATCTTCAAGCATGGCTTTAGCAGGGCCTTTATTCGCTAATGCTAAACCAAACGGAAGGGTTGCATTGTTAAGGGCCATCGTTGAAGTACGTGCAACACCACCTGGCATATTCGCAACACAGTAATGCACTACGTCGTCGATGATGTATACAGGGTCTTGGTGTGTAGTGGCTTTAGAGGTTTCAAAACAACCACCTTGGTCGATAGCAACATCAACCAACACAGAGCCTGGCTTCATGGCTGCTATTTGTTCGCGGTTAAGAAGCTTAGGTGCTGCTGCGCCAGGAATAAGTACGGCGCCAACAACAAGATCAGCTTTTGAAGAGTAATGTTCAATAGCATCAACTGTTGAGTAAACCGTTTTAACTTGGCCATTAAAAATGTCATCTAACTGACGAAGGCGAGGAAGTGAACGGTCTAGAATAGTAACGTCAGCGCCTAGGCCTAAAGCCATTTTAGCTGCTTGCGTTCCTACAACACCGCCACCAATAATAAGTACTTTACCCGGTGCTACGCCAGGAACGCCGCCTAGAAGGGTGCCGCTGCCGCCATGTGCTTTTTCTAAATAATGTGCACCGGCTTGAACTGACATACGGCCAGCCACTTCGCTCATTGGCGCTAATAATGGCAAGCCACCACGGTCGTCGGTTACGGTTTCGTAAGCGATACAGGTTGCGCCAGAAGCAATAAGAAGCTCTGTTTGCGTAGGATCAGGGGCTAAATGAAGGTAAGTGTAAAGGGTTTGGCCTTTACGAAGCATTTTACATTCATTTGTTTGTGGTTCTTTCACTTTAATAATCATTTCTGCTTCAGCAAAAACTTGCTCAGCAGTAGATGCGATAGAAGCACCAGCTTCAACGTACATTTCATCGGTAAAACCAATTGCATCACCGGCTAGCGTCTCAACTAACACTGAATGACCATGACTGGTAAATTCTTTCACTGCCGCAGGCGTTAAGCCAACGCGATATTCATGGTTCTTAATTTCTTTTGGTACACCGATTAACATAACTTTTCCTCTAATTGATTAGCCCAGTGGCTCACTTGCCGATTATTATTTGATTCAGTATACGTGAGATAAAAACGAACTATGTGCTGAAAAAATATGAGTTGCAGCATATAATCTGGCTTTGCGTTATTTAGTCGGAATAAAATATGCTGGTAAAAACCCCAAAACACCTTGACCGAATAGACAGGAATATACTGATTTCACTACAAAAAAACGGGCGCATATCAAACGTGGAATTGGCTAAAGACGTGGGCTTGAGCCCTAGTCCTTGTTTAGAGCGCGTTAAGCGTTTAGAGAGCCAAGGCTATATAAAAGGCTACCATGCAGTGGTTGATCCAGAAAAACTAGGCGCTGCCATGCTCGTTTTTGTAGAAATAACGTTAACGAAGACGTCAGTAGATATCTTCGCAGAATTTTCTGCGGCAGTTAGGCTCCATGACGATATACAAGAGTGTCACCTTGTGTCAGGGGATTTTGACTTCTTACTTAAAGCTCGGGTTGCAGACATGTCGAGTTACCGTAGATTATTGGGCGACACCTTACTGCGCCTTCCAGGTGTGAGTGAGTCACGAACCTATGTAGTCATGGAAGAAGTGAAAAGTACAACATCACTTCGGATTAATTTGAAGTAATGAAAGCATGGCTCAATTATGGGCATTTGTGATAGGCTGTGCAAAAATACAGTGGTTATTGTTAATGTGAATTTCGCCTGCAATAGTGGGTGTATGTAAACCGATTTGTAATACACCTTATTAATAAATTACTTATTGAAAACATTACGATAATATTGGCACTGCATTTGTATTCTTCTTTATCGGTAGAATTATCACAACATCGAAACATCAATTTAGTTTAATAAGTGACTTAGGGTTATGACGCAATTAACAGGGATTCAGCGAATTTGGGAAGCCGGCATGATAATAGCCTGTGTCTTCGCCTTTTTCTTATTGCTGGCATTAGTATCTTTTCATCCGGGCGACCCTGGCTGGAGCCAAGCCGGCTTGCAATTAGACGTACATAACTGGGTAGGGTCTACCGGCGCGTGGAGTGCCGATTTATTACTTTTCTCTTTTGGCTTTTTAGCTTACCTACTGCCTTTTGGTGCCGCCTTTTTAGGTTGGTTCTTATTCCAGCACATAAAAGCCTTGGAAGAGTTCGATTACCTCACAATTGGTTTACGAATTATTGGTGGTTTATTGATGGCACTGGGTGCCACGGGAATTGCCAGTATAAATTTTGACGACATATACAACTTTTCTGCCGGCGGCTTTGTTGGCGATGTTATTAGTTCAGCCCTTGTGCCGTACTTTAATACCGCAGGCACTATTTTATTGCTTTTGTGTTTTTTCTGTACCGGCTTTACTTTACTCACGGGTATTAGCTGGTTAAGTATTGTAGACAGACTTGGTGAAATGACGCTTTGGTTTGGGCGCAAATGTGTCTCTTTACCCCAACAGGCACTTGCGCTCGATATGCCAAGGCTTGCGCTTCCTTCTCGTAGTGCAAAGTCTGAAAATGATGAATTAGACATAACCAGCATGCGTGCCGAGCCCGCAGAAACACCTGAACCTGTCTATACGCCGCCACCTCAGGCAGAGCGAAGTGAACCTTCATTTGGTGTTCCTGATGATGTGTTTGATGATGACGATGTTCCGCCTTTTGAAACACAGCGCCACACGCCTGATAATACTGATAGTGAAAGCAAACCTAAGTCGAGTTTTTCTTTATCTGGTATGCGTGAAGCAGTGCGCAATAAAGTGAAAGAAGCCAAGCCTTCTAGTAATGACGAAGCTGCAGTTAATCGCCAAGATACTCAGTCGCAGTCTGATGAAATGATTGAGCCAACCTTCGATATATCGCAAACCGATACGTTAGATGAAGCGCAAGCGACTGAGGCACAACACACTGCTGAGCCTGTTAATGCAGAGCCATTAGACGCGCAGCCTGCGCCTGCTCCCGAATCAGCACCAGCACCACAGCCAGCGCCTAAGCCAGTACATCAACCCTTTACACCAGTGGCGATGGGAGCAAAATCCATTACTCGTCATGAAGGGGAGGGGAGCGAACCTATTACGGCTATGCCTTCGTTCGACTTGCTTGAGCGTGCAGATAAACACGAAAACCCTCTCACTCAGGAAGAGATAGACGGTATTTCAAGGCTAGTTGAAGAGAAACTGGCTGACTTTAATATTGAAGCCACGGTAGTGGGTGTTTATCCCGGCCCTGTAATTACGCGTTTCGAGCTAGATTTAGCGCCTGGGGTGAAGGTAAGCAAAATTACGGGGCTATCTAAAGATTTAGCACGCGCCATGTCGGCCATATCGGTGCGTGTAGTAGAAGTTATTCCAGGTAAATCTGTTATAGGCTTAGAGCTTCCAAACAAAAAACGTGAAATGGTGCGTTTAAGTGAAGTGATTGGCGGCGATGCATTCCAGCGCAATAGTTCACCGCTTACCATGGTGTTAGGTGCAGATATTTCCGGTAAGCCTGTGATAGTAGATTTGGCTAAAATGCCTCATTTGTTGGTGGCAGGTACAACGGGGTCAGGTAAATCGGTTGGGGTTAACGTTATGATCTTAAGCTTGCTTTATAAGAGCACGCCAGAAGATGTACGTATGATCATGATAGACCCGAAAATGCTTGAGCTATCGGTATATGAAGGCATTCCGCATCTGCTTGCCGAAGTGGTAACCGACATGAAAGAAGCGGCCAACGCCCTTCGTTGGTGTGTAGGCGAGATGGAGCGTCGTTATCGCTTGATGAGTGCCTTAGGGGTAAGAAACCTAAAAGGCTACAACGCAAAAGTGGAAGAAGCGATTGCTGCTGGTACGCCTATTCAAGATCCGTTGTGGAAGAGTGAAGAAAGCATGGAGCCCCATGCGCCTGATTTAGAAAAGCTGCCTGCTATTGTGGTTGTGGTAGATGAATTCGCCGACATGATGATGATTGTAGGTAAAAAGGTGGAAGAGCTTATTGCTCGTATTGCGCAAAAAGCCCGAGCAGCTGGTATTCATTTAGTTTTGGCTACGCAGCGACCTTCGGTAGATGTTATTACCGGCCTGATTAAAGCGAATATTCCAACGCGTATTGCATTCCAAGTTTCCAGTAAAATTGATTCACGAACTATTTTAGACCAGCAAGGTGCTGAAGCACTGCTAGGTATGGGTGATATGTTGTACTTGCCACCAGGTAGCCCAGTACCTACACGTGTGCACGGCGCGTTTGTAGACGACCATGAAGTTCATGCTGTTGTAGCAGATTGGAAGCGTCGTGGTGCACCTAAATATATTGATGAAATATTAAATGGTGAAGCGTCCGCCGAGGTACTTTTACCCGGCGAACAAGCCGAAGGTGAAGATCAAGAATTTGATGCATTTTATGATGAAGCCGTCGCCTTTGTTACCGAAACAAGAAGGGCAAGTGTCTCTAGTGTGCAACGCAAATTCAGAATTGGTTACAATCGCGCCGCACGATTGGTGGAACAAATGGAATCTAGTGGCGTCGTAAGTGCACAGGGTCACAACGGTAACCGCGAAGTATTAGCTCCGCCAGCGCCTAAGGATTAAAAAGAATGAACAAAGTAGTACCTATTATGATGGCAATGGCGCTAACGGCGCCGTTAAGCTTATCTGCAATGCCAGTAGAGGCAATTAATGATATCAGTGGTGAGGCCGCAGTGGTGGTTGAATCTGCAACAAAGCCTGAATTTACCTCTCACAGTGCTGAACAAATTTCAAAAGCAGATGATGCGAATGTACTTTTAAAAAAACGCCTACATGGCTTACAGCAATACCAAGCTGCTTTTAACCAAACGGTAACGGATGCCCAAGGTAATATTGTGCATGAAGCGCAAGGTACCCTAACCATGATGCGCCCCAATAAACTTCGCTGGGAAACCACCTTTCCTGATGAAACCTTGCTGATTGCCGATGGTGAAGCGGTTTGGAATATCGATACCTTTGTTGAGCAGGTGACTATTATTTCGCAAGACCAAGCGATTAAAGACAATCCTATTGTTTTATTAACGGCTAACGACGATGAAACCTGGAATAGCTTTGTGATCAGTAAGCTTGATGACGCGAAGGCCAGTTCAACGTTAGAGCAATACCAAATTGTGCCTAAATCGACAGATGGCCAAATAAAGTCACTGACATTAGGGTTCAACAGCGACGGTATTCTGTCGACACTTGATATGCTTGATGCACAAGACCAAACCAGTGCGTTAGTGTTTAGCAACCAAGACTTAGATTTTGCTATTGATACTGCTAAAGATAACCTATTCTCTGTAGACGTGCCGCAAAGCTATATTATTGATGATCAGCGATAGCAAAGAATAGATGATTAACGATAATAAAGAACCGCTTGAACCTTTCGCGCCACTAGCAGCTAAATTGCGGCCAGTTACCATAGATGAGTATGCCGGCCAGTCGCACCTATTAGGCACCAACAAACCGCTACGTAAAATGTTAGAAGCAGGCCATTGCCATTCTATGATTTTATGGGGCCCGCCAGGTACGGGTAAAACAACGTTAGCCGAGCTTATTGCCACCTATACCAATGCTTCGGTTATTCGCATTTCAGCGGTAACTTCTGGTGTTAAAGATATTCGTGCTGCAATGGATGCCGCAAAAGAAAACTCTCGCTATAACCAACGTACCTTGCTGTTTGTGGACGAAGTACATAGGTTCAACAAAAGCCAGCAAGATGCGTTTTTACCCTTTGTAGAATCTGGCACCGTCACTTTTATTGGTGCCACCACTGAAAACCCCTCATTTGAATTAAATAATGCATTGCTTTCTCGTGTTCGGGTTTACGTACTTAAAGCGTTAGAACAAGAGGCGCTTGCTGAATTAATGCAACGCGCGCTAACCGACGAAGAGAAAGGGCTAGGTTCACGCCAATTAAGCATTGAGGAAGATGCCAGTAACGCCTTATTAGGGTTGTGCGGCGGCGATGGTCGAAGGTTACTTACGTATTTAGAGCTAGCAGCCGACTTTACCGAGAACAGTGTTATTTCTATTGCCGATATTGAACAAGCCGTAGGCGAAAAAATTGCCAGCTACGACAATAAAGGTGATACATTTTATGACTTAATATCGGCGTTTCATAAGTCGGTACGGGGTTCAGACCCTGATGCTGCATTATATTGGTACGCTCGTATATTAGACGGTGGTGGTGACGCGCTGTATGTCGCTAGGCGATTATTGGCCATTGCTTCGGAAGATATAGGCAATGCCGACCCTAGAGCCATGCAGTTAAGCATAAACGCCTGGGATACCTTTCATCGCGTAGGGCCTGCTGAAGGTGAACGTGCAATAGCGCAAGCTGCTGTTTATTGTGCCTTAGCGGCAAAGAGTAATGCTGTTTATATGGCATTTAGCCAGGCTAAAGCATTAGCTCGAAAAACTTCAGATGCACCGGTTCCCATGCATTTACGTAATGCGCCAACTGACTTAATGAAAGACTTAGGCCATGGCGACGGCTATCGGTATGCCCATAACGAACCTAATGCTTTTGCCGCAGGAGAGGTTTACTTGCCCGATAGCATTGTAGGCACTCGTTTATACGAGCCTAACGAACGCGGGTTAGAGAAAGCGCTTAAAGCAAAACGTGACTATTTAGATCAACTTAACTTAGCTGCGCGCAGCGCGCAAAATAATCAGAAACGGTGAATATTGTGCCCCAAGGCGTTATTTTATACTGCTATATTGCAGCAGGCGGAGCAATTGGCGCTTGCTTGCGTTATTTTTGTACCACAACCATAGATTCTTGGTTTGGAAAAAATATGCCCTTTGGTACACTAGCGGTGAACGTTGTAGGCTCATTTGCTTTAGTTACGCTATACGGCTTTATTGAGCGCAACGAATTAACCGACTCTCCCTTTCGTGCATTAATTGGGGTAGGGTTGTTGGGCGCGTTTACTACATTTTCAACATTCTCTGTGGAAACGCTCACATTATTAGAAAACGAGCTGTGGTTAAAAGCCATTGCTAACATATTTCTTAACGTTGGCGCTTGCTTATTAGCAGGTTGGCTGGCTATTGAACTCATGAAAGGATAAGTAGGAACACATGTTAGATCCAAAGTGTTTACGAAGCGATATAGAAGAAACTGCCAAGCGTTTGGCTGCCCGTGGTTATAACCTCGATGTAGCAACATTTAACTCGCTAGAAGAAAAAAGAAAAACACTTCAGTCCAAAACACAGGATCTGCAGAACGAACGTAATGTTCGAAGTAAGTCCATTGGTAAAGCAAAGTCACAAGGTGAAGATATTGCGCCTTTGTTGGCAGAAGTGGGCAAATTAGGCGATGACTTAGATGCGGCTAAAGCTGAACTAACAGTATTGCTTGATGAAATCACTGCCTTTACCCAAGGCATTCCTAACTTACCGCATGAGTCGGTACCTGAAGGTAAAGACGAAGACGACAACGTGGAGATTTCACGTTGGGGCGAGCCACGCGCTTTCGATTTTGACGTGAAAGATCACGTTGATATTGGTGAAGGGCTAAATAACAGCTTAGATTTTGCTACGGCAACTAAATTAACAGGCAGTCGCTTTGTAGTGATGCGCCGTGAGATGGCTCGCTTAAACCGTGCTATTGCCCAGTTCATGTTGGATGTTCACACCACCGAACATGGTTACGATGAAATGTACGTACCGTTTTTGGTAAACGCCGACAGCCTGTATGGCACAGGGCAATTGCCTAAATTCGGTGAAGACTTATTCCATACGCAGCCAGCAACAGAAGAAGGCCAAGGGCTTTCACTTATTCCGACGGCAGAAGTGCCGTTAACGAATATTGCCCGTGATGAAATTCTAGACGAGAAATCGCTACCGATTAAAATGACTGCGCATACCCCTTGTTTTCGTTCAGAAGCAGGCTCGTATGGCCGTGATACCCGTGGTTTGATTCGTCAGCATCAGTTCGACAAAGTTGAGCTTGTACAGCTAGTGAAGCCTGAAGATAGCTTCGATGCGTTAGAGGAACTTACTCAGCACGCCGAAACTATTTTACAGAAGCTTGAATTGCCATACCGTAAAGTGTTGCTTTGTACTGGTGACATGGGCTTTGGCGCATGTAAAACCTACGACTTAGAAGTATGGTTGCCAGCACAAAATACGTATCGTGAAATTTCATCATGTTCAAACATGGTAGATTTTCAGGCCAGACGTATGCAAGCTCGCTTCAGAAACCCAGAAACGAACAAGCCTGAGTTGCTTCATACCTTAAATGGTTCTGGTTTAGCGGTTGGCCGCACGTTGGTAGCTATTTTAGAAAACTACCAACAAGCCGACGGAAGTGTAACGGTACCTAAAGCCCTTGTACCTTATATGAATGGTTTAGAAGTGATAAAGGCTTAAGCCTTTAAGGCATGCGCTTTGAGGTATAGCCTTTAAGGTCTAGAGCCACAACTTACATTTCATATTTAATGACTATTTATAAGCTCGTAGATGTTCTATCTGCGAGCTTATTTGTATGTGGGATATAAATAGCTAAAGGCAAATGGCTTCGTGCATTAGAATTACCGTGTAGTACTTGTTAATTAAAGTGAGAATCGCTGCCTGAGAAAGCGCGCTACACCGTCTTCATTATGATGTCCAATCACTTCACTGGCTGCGTTTTTGATAACAGTCTTGGCGTTGTCGGGGGCGTAACATTCATTAGCCAATTCAAACATGCTTAAATCGTTGTCGCTGTCGCCAAAACAAATAACATTGGTAGCACCCAGTTGTTGTTTTAAATTCATGACCGCACTACCTTTACTTGCTGCACGGTGGTGAATATCCATCCAACTAAAAGAATTTCCCTCTATTGCGCGCCCTGAATACGCAATAAGGTTTTCAACGTCGTTAATGGTTTTCCACATATTTCTAACTGTTGAGTTGTCGCCAATCATACTGATGTTGGTTATTTTAGCTGAAAGGGAAAGTTGGCTTATCGGGCGAAGTATTGCGTTCGTCTTTTTAAAATATTTGTCTAGTAAATTCTGTTCTATTGGGTGTTTTGCCGTGGGGTGATAAACAACATGAGACGTGCCATCGATAACGTTAACAAAAGGAGTGATATCATTTTGGTGCGCAAGATGAATAATGAATTCAAGCTCATTAGTATTGACTAGGTTTTCGAGGGTTAATGCATTGGCTGTTGGGTCCCATATAGCTACACCGTTATTATAAATATGGGGCAGCAGAAAGTTATCTTCTGCAATAATGCTGTTAGCAGATAGCATGGTTCTGCCCGTCGCCACTGTATATGCAATGCCGTTCTGTTTCAGCAGAGCTAAGGTCTCACGGGTATAGCTTGAAATTTGTGATTCGCTATTTAACAGCGTCCCGTCTAAATCGAAGAAGATAAGATCCATGTGTTGCTCCTCGTTAACCTTAATAAGTGACTAAGCGTTTGCGCTAGCGTAAACCGGTTTTACAAGCACTTTTCACAAGCACTTTGCAGGCTTCGGTAACCCAGCAAGTTTGGTGGCTTGCTTGGCTGGGCCTTTAGGGAACAAACGTTGTAAATAACGGCTATTACCTTTCTCTGGCCCATATTTTGCTGCCATCGCTTTCACTAGCGCGCGAATAGCAGGGCTAGTTTCAAACTCTTCATAAAAGTTGCGGACAAAGCGAATAACTTCCCAATGAGGCTCACTAAGGCTAATGTTTTCGTTTGCTGCTAGCGTTGGCACCATGTCTTCATTCCACAAGGTGTGATCAAGCAGATAGCCTGCCTTGTCAGTAGGGATGGTAGTGCCGTTAAATTCAAAATGAAACTGTTCTTGGGTCATTAATAACGCTCTGTAATTGACGCATTGGGCATTGTACGTGTCAGTGTTAGGTTTTACTGCTGCGCAAAGACGTGGATGCTTAAAGGTACAAATATGAATGATAAAGGTTTAAACGCCTTATTTAAGTTAAGTGCTTGAACAACGACCTTAAGAAGTAACTTATAAGTACACCACAGGATAAAAAGTATCTGTAAGGGTTACTAACTCATCGGACGATATCGGCGTGACAGATACTTTATTATCACCTTCATTTACCCAACGACTTACCCCACGTAGCGCCATATCTTCTTGTAAGGCGAACATACTTGTTGTCTCCCTGCGCAAATCTTCACGGGCATTTATTGTGTTTGCTAAGCCTAAGCTCGCTGAAACTAAATTCGCAAATCCGCAAAACAAACCGTCATCAGAATGTTGGGTGTAATACACACCGTCGTCTACTAGAACAACTGCGTTGGCAGAATCTGTACTTATAAACGCCTGTTGAAGGGTTTGAACCGCTATAGCACTTAGCGGGTAAGATTTTACAATAAAGAGCATTAGAAGGTCACCACATGGTCTACACGTGCACACAGTGCTAGCTTTTCATCAATTGATAACAGTGAAGCATCTAGTTGCGCTATTAACTCATGTTTTTGGTTAGCTAGAGGCGACTGCTTTAAACTTTCTTCGCAAACGTAACATTCTTCAATATCGAAAAAGGGCAGGGAGCCTAACCGTTTACTGTGGTTTTTTGTTCCGCGAACAGATTCAGTTTTAGTTAGCTGCAATACACCTTGTTGTTCGAACAGCACGATGATCTCATGGCCATAGTTGGTGGCAGCGAGTGCAAAGTCCAGCCCATCTTGGCTGGTGCTAGATTGATAAGGGGGTTGCGTAAATCGAATCAGTAAAGTAGCCATTAAAATTGTACCACCTTATCGCAATCGTGAAGCGCGGTAAAAAATTCACCTAAACCAGCCTGTTCAAAACCATCTGCTACATTAGCACCTGATACCCCGGCGCTAGCAGCTTCCTGCTCACCCACAATTCCACGTTTAACTGCGGCAGTAATACAAAGGAGCAGGGTAACATTATGATCGTTTTTAAGCGCTTGCCACGCAGCCAGTGGATAAAATTCATCGCCCACTTCTACCATGAAGCCATTAGCATGATGCACACCTTGGCCATAGAAGAAGACGTTATTAACAGTATGCCCCTGTGCAATAGCACTATTGATAAAGGAAACCGCACGTTGTGCGTGTTGACCTTCATAAGGGGAGCTTGTTATTAAAATTGAATAGTGTGCCATGACTCTACAATATGGTTGGTGATTAATTTAGTGATAAATCTAAGGTTTATTCTAGTAATAAAAACTACGCCGTAGAAACAAAAACACCCCAGTTACGGGGTGTCTTCTTTAACGTTTGCGTTGAATTTAGTCGTCGCCGCCAAATGCACCTAGAAGGTGAAGCATAGACGTGAACAAGTTATAAATGTTCAAG
Organism: Alteromonas sp. KS69; assembly: GCF_003989595.1. NCBI lineage: Bacteria > Pseudomonadati > Pseudomonadota > Gammaproteobacteria > Alteromonadales > Alteromonadaceae > Alteromonas > Alteromonas sp. KS69. The sequence continues at coordinate 41,557 of NZ_PYHU01000025.1, forward strand.
TACAAAGAAACCGTTGCGCGGATGTAGTTTGTCTCGCCACCGTTGATGATACGGCTTGTATCAAACAAGATGAAACCAGACATAATAAATACGATAGCTGCGCTAATGGCCAAGCTTACCGCAGGTACTGCGAAAAACATATTCGCAATGGCCGCTACAATCACAACAACTAAACCTACAACCAAGAAGCCGCCCATAAACGAGAAATCTTTTTTGGTAGTAAGTGCATAACCAGAAAGAGCGAAGAAGACTAACGCTGTAGCACCTAACGCTTCCATAATTAAGCCTGGGCCTGCTACACCTAAATAGAAGTTAAGCGTGTAACCTAATGAAGCACCCATTAAACCGGTGAACAAAAATACCCAATAAATACCTGAAGCTGATTCAGCTTTCTTTTGTACAACAAATAAAGTAATGAATGCACCAATGGTCATGCCTAGTGACATCATAGGAGAAATACCTACAGCCATGGCAACACCAGCACAAACCGCACTGAACGCTAGTGTCATCGCAAGCAGCATATAGGTGTTGCGCAAAACCTTGTTCGTTTGCAACACTGATGGTTGAGATGCACTTGAATACATCGAACGTTGATCCATTGTTTCCTCCAAAAGGACTTTGTCTTTAACCAAAACGGTAAACTAACTATTAGTGTATGTTGTATGGGTTTTAGTTCCCATTTTCAAGTAGTTTTAAATGAAAATAGTGTTAGTAAGTATGAATTACGTGTCAACCGCGCAATTAGCGCACTAATTGTTTGAAATGCCATCACTTAACTTATTTTTTTTAATTTTTACTTTACAGTCATAAAAATATCATTAAGATACGCAGCACTTGGAGAGGTGGCAGAGCTCGGTTTAATGCACCTGACTTGAAATCAGGCGAAGGGTCAAACCTTCCGGGGGTTCGAATCCCTCCCTCTCCGCCAAGTTCTGAAAACCCGCACACTGTTGCGGGTTTTTTTATGGGTAAAAGAAAAGTTAAAGCTTACATGAGAGGGAGGGTGAGAACCCCCGTTTTTCGACAAAATGGCAGGATAGCCATTTTGCACAGCCGAAGGCTGCCCGCAGGGTGAGCGCCATGGACGGCGCGAATGAATCCCTCCCTATCCGCCAAGTTCTGAAAACCCGCACATTGTTGCGGGTTTTTTTATGCCTGCAATTTTATGCCTGTAACAAATCACATGATTTTATCTTTTATTCGATGTATGTTTTGTATTCAGTCTTTGATTTACAAAAAGAAAATACTTTCGAAAGCCTAATACTCGTTTAAGGATGAATTTATGAAGCGCTTTTTAGCTATGTTACCCATTGTCTTGTTGGCAGGTTGTAATTCAGATAACGACGATGGCGTTGTTTGTACCACTGAAGTTATTCCAGGCATCGCTATAACCGTTATTGATGATGTAACCGAAGCACCTATTTCTTGTGGCGCCACTGCCATACTTCAAGAGTCAAGCTACGAAGAAGAGCTAACCAACCCAGAATCCTCTGATTGCGATTCTACTACGATGTTGTTTGGCGCACTTGAGCGACAAGGCTTTTACAACATTACCGTACAAAAAGAAGGGTACGAATACTGGTATGCCTATGATGTAGAAGTGGCCGAGGGGCTTTGCCATGTTGAACAAGTTGAAGTGGAAGCAAGATTAATCCCTTTATAAGGTGCTGAAAATAACTGTCTACAAAAATGTGAAGCTTTGCAGATTCACTTAGCTTGGTTATTAGCTAAATGTCGCAAAACAAGTGCATTTTGCACGAAATACGCCCTTTACTTTACATTTTGTTTATCTATTCGCCACTTGGCACACTTTATTTAGATTTGCACTTTACACGCCGAAAAATATCATTAAGATACGCAGCACTTGGAGAGGTGGCAGAGCTCGGTTTAATGCACCTGACTTGAAATCAGGCGAAGGGTCAAACCTTCCGGGGGTTCGAATCCCTCCCTCTCCGCCAAGTTCTAGAAACCCGCACACTGTTGCGGGTTTTTTTATGCATTAAATAAATGCGAAATCAGTTTACGTCTAAGACCACAGTCGCATTGTTACACGCTATTAACAGGTATAGCCTTGCCATTCTTCCAGCAATCGTAAGGTGTAAAGTGTCTCAAAAAAGCGATTCTTATCAAAAACTTCACAAGCCAAGTAGTACGTTTCAATCAAGAGAAGATTATCTCAATCACGAATTACAAATTATTGCGCCAAAGCGCTGGCGACTGAACCTACCTGGTAGAGACTACCGATTAGAGTGGGAAGACTGTGTGCCTGGCATGGCGGCAACAATAGGCAAAATTGTAATGGTTGCGGCCGTTGTGGGGGCGTTTGCTGCGCCGTTAGGGTTATCAGCTGAATTCGTTGTAGAAAACGTTCGTTTTGAGCTACTTATTGCTGCGGTGTTGTTTGTTGTGTTGATATCCGGGTTTTTCAATCCGTCAGCGAACTTGGCGGGTACTCATGGCCCTTTACTGCCTTTGGTGCCACTGATTGTTGCGTCGGGCGGTCATCCTATGGCGTTAGGGTTGTCAATTGGTTTTTTGGGCTTTTTGTTGGGGATAACCAAGGGCGGCAGTGTACTAGCAAAACTAACCAGTAATGGGGTTTGTGGCGGCCTTTTACTGTATTTAGGATTTATTGGTATTACTGGGCAAGTGAAAAAACTGTTTGCGTGGGCAGAGAGTTTCGACATGGCCTATTTAGCCTTTGTGGTTATTGTTGCCACCATTTTAATGTATGCATGGTTGGAGCATATTCAAAAGCGTTGGTTGGCTATTCCTTTAGGCGCAGTCATGGCAGCGGTTATTGCTTTTGCTCTAGGCGCGCCATTTGAATTTACTACCTCACCGGGTATGCCAAACTTAAACCCAGCCTATTGGTGGGGTGAAAATACAGGGTGGCAACTGGGGCTACCTGATTGGTCTCATTTTATTGCGGTACTGCCATTTGCTGTATTGGCGGTGTCTATGTGGTCTCCGGATTTTCTTGGTCATCAGGTTTTCCAGAAATTGAGCTATCCGAAGCATAGTGAGAAAGCGCATATGAATATCGACGATACCATGATTGCAGCATCTAGCCGCCAAGCAGTGGGAAGTTTACTTGGTGGTGGCAACATTGCTTCATCGTGGGGAACCTACATAATACCAGCGTCAATTGCGCGTAGACCTATTCCAGGCGGTGCGATAGTAACTGGCATATTGTGTGTAGTTGCTGCCATTTGGGGTTATCCAATGGACCTTGCTATTTGGCCACCCGTGTTGTGTGTTGCACTCATAGTAGGTGTTTTTTTACCGTTGATGGAAGCCGGTATGCAAATGACGCGAGAAGGAAAAACAACACAATCTGCAGCACTAGTGGTTATTTCGTCAGTACTGGTTAACCCTGTGTTTGGTTGGTCGTTCACTATGCTTCTCGATAACTTAGGGTTAGTTGGTTGTAAGGAAAGAGCGGGGGAACTTGGTAAAGCCGGCCGTTGGCTCATTCCTGGTATCACTTTTATTGTGCTTTGTACGGTAATGGCTTTAATTGGCATGTTCCCAGGCGTGCCTGCCATCATTGAGACCTTCAGAGTGTAAGTACTAAAACGTTTTTATAATTTAAATGGTAGGGGCTGTGTTTATACCAGTCCCTGCATTAACGTTTTTGTATGGGCTCATTTAACGGCTTGTCCCAGTAAGGAGTATCTTCAAAGTAGGCACACAAAAAGTCGATAAAAACGCGGAGCTTATTGGAAACCAGTTTACGGTGTGGGTATACCGCATATAAGGAAATAGCTTGTGGGACATAGTCTTCTAATATTGAAAACAACTCACCCCGCCTGAGCGCGTCACCGGTAATAAAAGTAGGTTGTAATACATAACCATCACCGTGTATTGCCACATTAGTCAGCACCTCTCCATTGTTCGCAATAAGTTTTGGCGTTACTTTTTGTGCATTAGTTTTAAGCGCCTTCATTAACTCAGACCCGTCGCTATCATAATTGACATAGGAATATTCTAGGTAATGTTCTGGATTTAACTCTGATGGATGTGAGGGCGTTCCATATTTTTCTAAATAGGCCGGCGCTGCGCAAAGGGCTAAGTTAAGTGTAGTGATCTTTTTTGCAACGAGGGCAGAGTTAGCCAAATAGCCAGCCCGAATCGCAACATCCAGACCTTCATCTACCACATCTACTTTGCGATCATTCAGTTGTAAGTTTACAGAAACGCTGGGGTGAGCATGTTGGAACGCCGCGAGCGCTGAAGATAGATGTAAGGTAGAAAAGGATACAGGGGCACTTACGTGTAGTACACCTTTGGCTTGCGTGTTAAGTAGGCCGAGCTGCCCCTCCATATCGTTAACACTTTCCAATATGTTATTGGCGTGCAGTAAACACTGTTGCCCTGCTTCTGTCAGGTGAATCTTTCGGGTAGTGCGGTTGAATAAACGCACGTCTAAGTGCTTTTCAAGTTGAGCCACATATTTACTTATAAGCTGGTTTGAGGTGTTAAGCCTATCCGCAGCGCGAGTAAAACTGCCTTCATTAGCAACCACCACAAACGTTTTAAGCATTGCGATCCTATCCATTTCTCTATTATTAACCCTATTGTCAACAAAACGTTGTTAATTATTCAATACTATGCCGCTTTATTCAATTTATGTTGGCAACTATTCTACACCCATGCCGTTAGTTCTTCGTCACAGACAAAGGACTAACAACTAACTAAAGGCTTTCTACACGGCAGTGTGGTTGCCGTGACGGAACTATTAAGGTGTAACTATGAATAAGCATTTTTTAACAAGCGTATTTTCTAGCAACAATAGTGTAGCGAATTTAGTGCTACGTGTGCCCCTAGGAATTATTTTAGCTGCACATGGTGGGCAAAAGCTATTTGCATGGTTTGGCGGATACGGTCTTGAGGGAACTGGACAGTGGATGGAGAGTATAGGGTTAACTCCTGGGTTTATCATGGCATTACTCGCCGGTAGTGCAGAGTTCTTTGGGGGAATAGCGCTAATACTTGGGTTTCTTACACGTCCCGCTGCCGCACTAAGTGCGTTCACCATGTTAGTCGCTATTTTTAGTGTGCATGCGGGTAACGGACTATTCATGAGCAACAACGGTTACGAATTTGCCTTAGCCCTACTTGCTGCCACGGTTGCACTGTCTATTCAGGGCGCCGGAAAATTTTCATTTGATGCCGTTATCAGCAATAAATTACACGGTCAATACGGTGGCTTTGTCAAAGGCTGATTTTGTTAAAAACAGGCACGAATGAAGGCTGCCTATAGCTTTAATGAGTCTGCGTCATCGATTTAACAGTTATATCGGGGAAAACACTGATGAGTATTACAACGGCTTACATTTCACATGGTGGTGGACCGCTACCACTTCTAGAACGCGTTACAGATGAAGACGGCAAAGGGGGCGCAAACCATAAAGAAATGATTGAGGTACTTAAAACCTTATCGCGAGATATGCGAAGGCCTGATGTCATTGTGGTGGTTAGTGCGCACTGGGAGGAAAATAACACCCAAGTGACTGCCAGTAACCAACCAAGCTTAATTTATGATTACTATGGCTTTCCTGAGCGGGCTTATACACTGCAATATCCAGCCCTTGGTATCTCCGATTTATCTGCATCTATTGTTGCGGGTTTGCAAGCACAGGGTATTGACGCAACGGCTAACCCTAATCGCGGGTTTGATCACGGGATGTTTGTTCCTCTCACTATCATGTACCCAGAGGCAGACATTCCATGTATTCAAGTATCCTTAACATCAGACTTGGATGCGGCAAAGCATATTGCGTTAGGAAGGGCATTGAGACACATTTTACAGGCTAATTGTAACGACAAGCATGTTTTATTGTTGGGCTCGGGTTCGTCTTTTCATAACATGCGTGGCTTTTTTGATAGTTCAGCGCCGGCAAATAAAAAAGCACAAGAATTCAATCAATGGCTACAAGAAACAATGAAGTTTGAACCAATGAGTGAATTAGAAAGGAGTCAAAAACTCATTGAGTGGAAAAGTTCACCCCACGGAATATTTGCTCACCCTAGAGAAGAACATTTACTACCTCTTCATGTTTGTTACGGCGCAAACGAAAGGATGGTAGACAAAGCAATATCATTAACGTTACTGACGAAGCCAGCAAGTATGTTTGTTTGGCAAAACTAAGCGAAACATCCACGGACATGCACTTAACTTAAACAAATTAACCAAAATACAGACACTTTGTTTATCAATTAATCGGTTGAACATAAAAGTTTAAGTTAGTGCTTTACACTTTCAGCGAAATCATTAAGATACGCAGCACTTGGAGAGGTGGCAGAGCTCGGTTTAATGCACCTGACTTGAAATCAGGCGAAGGGTCAAACCTTCCGGGGGTTCGAATCCCTCCCTCTCCGCCAAGTTCTAGAAACCCGCACACTGTTGCGGGTTTTTTTATGCTCGAAATAAAATGTATTAGCACCACAGCAAGCTGGAATAAGCAGCGTATATTTTCGTGCAGGTTTCATTAAATAAAATTCACAATGCTAAAACTTTAATTAAGGTTAGAAGATGTTCTAGCCACTAAGTAGCAATGCCGCATTGATAAACGTACAAACACACGTAAGATAGCGGTGAAAAAGTACTGCAACTCATTGAAAGTTTTTCTGATCTTCCTCTGTCTATAATTTGTAATAAGCACTTATAAAATGATTACATTCATTATAACTAATGTGTTCGACTACGCGGCGTTAATAAAAATGAGTGAGAGACTAAACTAAGGCTCACGCGTCAATCGCATGTTGGTCATAATTTTTTGCTAAAAACGATTAATCATAAGCTTTGTATACTATCGCTATTGTACATAGGTACACTTGTTGAAAGACGCTAATTCGCAGATGTGTGGTTAGTGCTTCACTCTAATGTCCAATTGCAATTAAGGTGTATAGTAAGTGATATAGAGGTTATTACTCATTACAGTGCTAATGCTTAAAACGAAAGTGTAAGTGAAACGCAACGACAACTCGTTACACCCACTGACGAAAAAGAATAAATATAGAGGATTGATATGCAGGCTATGAGTACGCTCAATTTGAGTCAGGGCAGTGTTGAGCAAAAACGTCAGGAAATCAAAGCGTATTTTACGGATTCGTTTGATACCTATGAAAGCCTATTCACTTGCCTAGCAAGCGATGAAGCCTATTTCCAGCGTGCTGAAAAGCTTCGCCATCCACTTATCTTTTATTTTGGCCATACCACGACTTTTTTTATCAATAAGCTTATTTTGGCTAAAATCATTTCTGAGCGTATCAACCCGAGATTCGAGTCGTTATTTGCTATCGGTGTAGACGAAATGAGTTGGGATGATCTTAACGACGAGAACTATGCATGGCCGTCTGTTGATGAAGTACGTCAGTATCGCCGCCAAGTGCGCGATCTCGTGTTATCGGTAATTGAAACCCTCGATTTTAGTATGCCTATCAATTGGGAAAGCCCAATGTGGCCGCTGGTGATGTGTATTGAACATGAACGCATTCATTTAGAAACGTCCTCAGTACTTATCCGTCAACTTCCTATTAGCCAGGTTAAGACCGATAATGAAAATTGGCCTAGTTGTAACGTTTTCTCTAGCGCCCCTATCAATATATTAATCGAGGTGCCAAGTGGCGATGTTATATGCAACAAGCAATGGAACGATGCCTTGTATGGGTGGGATAACGAATATGGCCACCATCAAGCTAGCGTAGCAGAATTTAAAGCCAGTCAATTCGTTGTGAGTAATGGTGAGTTTTTAACGTTTGTAGAAGCAGGCGGATATGAGAACTCAGATTACTGGGAAGAAGAAGGTATTAAATGGCGCGAATACACAAAAGCATCGCATCCGACTTTCTGGGTAAAGACTGACAACGGTTATTTGTACCGCAGTATGCTAGAAGCATTTCCGTTACCACTGAGCTGGCCCGTAGATGTGAATTACCACGAAGCCAAAGCCTTCTGTAATTATAAAAGTGAACAATCCGGCACGTTAATTCGACTACCTACTGAAGATGAGTGGTTACGTTTACGTGAGTTTGCGGGCATTACCGAAAACACCTATTCAGACGGCTATAACATTGCGCTGAACAAGTATGCGTCTAGTGAGCCGGTTGATATTAACCAAGCCGGTGATTTTTACGATGTAGTGGGCAACGTATGGCAGTGGACGGAAACGCCAATTTACCCCTTTGATGGGTTTAAAGTGCACCCGCTGTACGACGATTTCACCACGCCTACCTTTGACAACAAACATAACCTTATAAAAGGCGGAAGCTGGATATCTACGGGGAATGAGGCAATGGCACAAAGCTTCGCCGTCACTTCTTTCAACACGCAGGCTTTCGCTATGTAGAAGCTGCGCTACCCATACAGGTAAATGATTTGGATTACGAAAGCGATACACAGGTATCACAATACAGTGAGTTCCATTACGGTGACACTTACTTTAATGTTGAAAACTTCGCTAAAGCGAGTGCTCATTTTTGTTTAAGCCACATGCCTGAAAATAAAGGCGGCAAGGCGTTAGACTTAGGGTGCGCAGTAGGCCGTTCATCGTTTGAATTAGCTACCTATTTTGATCATGTTGATGGTATCGATTTTTCTGCACGGTTTATTAAAACCGCCGTTGCTATGCAAGAACGAGGTGAAATCCGCTATAACCTTATTGAAGAAGGCGAACTAACTTCATTTAAAGCCAGAAAGTTAAGCAACTTGGGCTTAGCGGAATGTGCCGATAAAGTGCACTTTGCTCAAGGTGACGCGTGTAATTTGAAGCCGCAATTTACAGGCTACGACTTAATCTTTATGGGGAACTTGCTTGATAGAGTGTACAGCCCTAAGAAAGTACTGAACGACGTGACAGCAAGGCTTAATGCTGGCGGCATACTGGTAATAGCCTCACCGTTTACGTGGTTGGAAGAATACACAGAACGTAGCGAATGGTTAGGTGGTTATAAAGACGAGAATGGTGAAACGTTAACGTCGACAGAAGCGCTGGAAGCCACGCTTAAAGAAAGTTTTGAGCGAGTAGGGGCACCAACTGAAATTCCTTTTGTTATTCGTGAAACTAAGCGTAAATATCAGCATACACTGTCTGAATTTAACGTGTTTAGAAAGCGATAGTATTGTGTATAGCGTGTTTAAGCGTTGTGTTCTTTGCCAAGAAGGTCATGAATGAAAGCAGCTAAACCTAGTGCTAAAGCAGCTAAGCCTCGCGCTAAAGCGGCAAAGCCTGGCGCTAAAGCTTCGCAAGGCGATAAATCTGTGAGGCCAAGCGCGCTAGCAGGCGCTGATAAACTCGCAGACAGCAGCGTAGATATAAACGCAGCGTTGAAACAACAGGTTGCCGATATTGACAACCTGTTTTCTGCGCAACTTAGTCAATTCTCATCACTGTGGTATACACCTTTGGGTTGCGGTGATATTGAGGTCAATACTAATGTTAATGATGGCGATGGCGAAACTAACGCAAGAAGCCGCTTAAAGTTTTCGTCGCTTTCTACTCGGTTCCCGCATGCACCAGAACACGCAGTAAGTATGTGGATAGCCGACATGGACACTGCGCCATCTAAGCACATTGCCCATGCTATTTCGGCATTTGTATCTTCGCATTATGGGTATCAGTCATGTGATATTGGTGATGTTGTGGCAGCCCGTTACGCTAAACAAGGTGCAGTCATTGCCGCCAATTCGGTAGTGAGTACGGCAAGTGTGATGGCTGCAGTAGATACTGCGTTGAAGGTGTGCACCACCAAAGGTGATAAAGTCATGGTGCTTTCACCTACCTACGGCCCCCTTCGAGAAAGAATTGCGGCGCAGGGTCTAAACCTCGTTGATATCAGCATTGAGGATATTAGTTTTACAGAAACCGGTTCAGAAAAAAAGATAACCGCGTTATTAGATGCAGATTGTAGTGCTTTTGTGCTTTGCCACCCGAATAACCCCACTGGCACAGTGCTAAGCGAAACACACCAACATGATATTGCCCGTTTTTGTGATGCTCATAATATCACCCTTATTCTTGATGAAGTGCACAGTGAATTTGGTTTTATTGATGCCGATGCTACTGTTGATGCTTCGTACAACACCAATACCAATAAAGCGTGTGCTATAAGACCTTTTGCGATAAATATCCCATTTGCGCAAGATATGATTATTCGAATAAACAGCGCCGGTAAGGCATATAATTTATCGGCTATACCCGCTGCCTCATATGCCATTATCGCGAATGATGCATTACAGGCTAAATTTGCGAAGGAAATAGACAGTTGCCATCTTGAGGCGTCACCCGTAGCAAAAGTTGCGCTGATGGCGGCGTATGAACAAGCAGATGATTGGTTAGCGTTAGTGCTAAAGGCCATTGCGTTCAATAGGCAATACGCCAAAGCGCTTATGAACGTACTGAGCCCAACCACATCTTTTACTTTGGGCGATGCAGGTTACTTTTTATGGTTGAATCTGAATGAACGCTTTTTGCAAAACACGTTCCTTGAAGCCTGCCGGCGTGGTGTTATTGGTGTTGATGGGGCAAGTTTTAACGCCCCCGGTTATTTACGCCTTAATTTGGCATGTCACCCTAGCGCGATAAAAACCGCGTTACTAAGATTATTCTCCGATTAAGTTATCGCCTTTCATTATTCTGGCTCTATCGTTTTTCTAGCCCTATCGTTATTGTCGCCTTTGCCTTAAATCACATTACCGCCAGCGTAAACTCATATCTAATTAATTCATTCTCAAAAAGCGAATGAACGGTGCTAATTTCGCTAATTTTATCCCGCTGCTTAGTAACTACAATATGGTGTATTGAAAGTTAATTATCGAAAACAGGCGCATTAATGGTTCTTAAAAAGCGCCTCGATGAAAGGATATAATTATGCAATACATTCGAAAAGGTAGCGAACGAGGTAACGTTAATCTTGGTTGGCTTAACAGCAAACATAGCTTTTCATTTGGCCAGTATTATGATGCCAATCATATGGGATTTTCTGCACTTAGGGTATTTAACGACGATATCGTACAGCCGGGCAGAGGCTTTGAAACCCATGGGCACCGGGACATGGAAATCATTTCTTTTGTGGTAAGCGGTGCGTTAAAACACAAAGACAGTACGGGTAACGACTACGTTATACCTGCTGGTGATATCCAAGTGATGAGTGCAGGGAAGGGCATTCGGCATTCTGAAATGAATGCGTCTGATAAGGAGGAAGTTAATTTTATTCAAATTTGGATTGAGCCTAACGTAACGGGTGTTCAGCCGGCCTACTTACAGAAATCGGTTAGTGATAAAAACGGATTAGAGCTTCTTGTCAGTGAATCGGGGCAAGACGGCTCGTTAAAAATTAATCAAGATGCACGTATTAGTAAACTGGCCCTTAGCCGAGGGGAAAGTTTCGACTTGGCCGTTGAATCTTCGCCAACCTTGGGGGCTGGCTATTTGCATATTGTGAAAGGTGAATTAACCGTTAACGACGTTAAGTCAGACAAGATGACTACCTTAACAAAAGGCGATGCAATAGGGTTAGGCTTGGGGCAAAAGGTAGTGGTTTTGGCCAATGAAGAAGCACTTGCGCTTTGGTTTGATTTGCCTCCTGTAGGCTGATAAGTCGGTGTAGTATCTTTATTAACCAGCTTGTTCTGTTAATGCTTGTTTTTACAAATTTCCTTACTACAAATTGACACTGAAAAGTTTACCTAGTCGGTAGTCGTGGTATGATACGAACACATGATTGGTAAGTAACTGGTGGAATCCACCTCGGTTACGGATCTTTTTTGTTTGAAAGCAAACCGTAGTCAGTGAGATACATGTGATAAAAATAATCCTAGCAGATGACCATGATTTGGTCAGAAGAGGGATCCGCCGAATTCTGGAAGATGTCGTAGATTTTTCAATCATAGCTGAAGCTAAAAATGGCGAAGATGCCGTACAGCTATGTCGAAAAAACGCTCCAGATGTGGTGCTCATGGACGTAAATATGCCCGGTATTGGCGGGCTAGAAGCAACCAAACGCATTGTGCGGATGTCAGAGAACACCCGCGTAATTTGTTTGTCTATGCATAAAGAAAACCCCATACCTATGCAGGTAATGAATGCTGGCGCGTTCGGCTTCTTAACGAAGGATGCCGAACCTGAAGAAGTTATTCGTGCCATTCATAAAGTAGTTGGTGGGCAAAAGTATATCGATAGTGAAGTTGCGAACAGCATCGCCATCGATAAGCTTTCCCCAAATTCAGACAATCCGTTCAATGACTTATCAGATAGAGAGTTAAGTATTGCGCTTCGCCTCACCAAGGGCAAGCGTGTACCTGATATTGCTACTGAACTAAGCATTAACGCAAAAACCGTCAATACATACCGTTATCGTATGTTTGAAAAGTTAGGCGTAACCACTGATGTGGAATTAACCCACTTAGCGCTTCGCCACAAACTCATCGATTCGAATTTGCTTTAGCCCAGTATGTCTGCATTTGATTCCGCAGCCTTTCTCAAAAATTTAACTTCTCAACCTGGCGTATACAGAATGTATAACGCCCAGGAAGAAGTCATTTATGTGGGTAAAGCAAAAAACCTTAAAAAGCGTGTTTCTAGCTATTTTCGAATGAATGTCGATAATGCAAAAACACGCTCATTGGTAATGCAAATTGCCAATATGGATGTCACCGTTGTAAATAGCGAAACAGAAGCATTTTTGCTAGAAAATAACTTCATCAAGAAGTACAAGCCACGTTATAACGTGGTCATGCGTGATGATAAATCCTACCCTTTTATATTCCTATCTGATCACCAGCATCCACGTTTATCGTTTCACCGTGGCCCGCAAAAGAAAAAGGGCGAATATTTTGGTCCTTATCCTAGTGCGGGGGCCGTTCGTGAAAGTCTGCGTTCTATGCAGCGTATTTTTCCAGTACGCCAATGTGAAGACAGTTACTACCGCGCTAGAAGTCGCCCTTGTTTGCAATATCAAATGCAACGATGCAGTGCACCTTGTGTTGAAGGTTACGTTAGCGACGAAGAGTATAACGAGCAGATAGACCTCGCTAGGCTATTCCTAAAAGGTAAAAACCAACAAGTCATTGGTACCTTGGTAGATAAAATGGAAAAGGCCAGCGAAGCACTAAACTTTGAAGCTGCCGCACGTTATCGCGATCAAATCAACACGCTTCGCAAAGTACAAGAGCGCCAATGGGTAGCCGGTACCCAAGATGAAATGGACGTATTTGGTTTTGCGGTAAAAGGCAATATGGCGTGTATTCAGGTGATGTTTATTCGTGACAGCCAACTTTTAGGCAGCAAGGCGTTTTTCCCAAAAGTGCCGAACACGGCCGATGAACAAGAAATATTCGAATCCTTCTTATTGCAGTTCTACTTAGCGGGCAACAAACTTATACCTAAGCAAATGGTATTTGCCAGTGCGTTGTCTGATGAAGACGCGATAGCCGATTTACTTAGCAGTGAAGCCGGATACCGTGTAAATTTCTTTAAAGGTGCACGTGAAGAGAAACGCCGTTACTTAGAGCTAGCACAGGCCAATGCTGAAACCGCACTAGAGGCCCAGTACGGTGAACAAAAGTCGGTATTTGCCCGATATCTCGATTTAGAAACGGCGCTTGAATTAGATGCGCCATTACAGCGTATGGAATGTTTCGACATAAGCCACACCTCCGGCGAGCAAACCGTAGCATCTTGCGTGGTGTTTAATCGTGAAGGCCCGCTTAAAAGCGATTACCGCCGCTATAATATTGAGGGCATTACGCCCGGTGATGATTACGCCGCTATGGCACAAGCCCTTAAACGTCGCTATAAATCGGTTAAAGAAGTACAAAAGATCCCTGATTTACTGCTTATTGATGGCGGTAAAGGGCAGTTGTCGCAAGCTGAAACTTTCTTTGAAGATTGGCCGCATGATAAAAAGCCTATGTTATTAGGTGTAGCGAAAGGCACAACCCGTAAGCCGGGGTTAGAAACTATTATATTGGCCGATAGCCACGACACCGTGCCTATGGACAGCCACTCACCCGCCTTGCATCTTATTCAGCATATAAGAGATGAATCTCACCGCTTTGCTATCACTGGGCACAGAAACCGCCGTCAAAAGGTGAAAACCACATCAAGTTTAGAAACCATACCTGGAGTAGGGGCTAAACGTCGCCAAACATTGTTGAAATACATGGGCGGGCTGCAAGGGCTTAAAAAGGCCAGTAAAGATGAAATTGCCAGCGTACCAGGTATTAGCAAAGAGTTAGCTGACACCATATACGATCATCTTCATCTTTAATCTCATCCAATACGCGCATTAATACGTAAATTGCGGTAATCTGTTAAAAATTGAAGGCTTAAAAAAAGCTGCGCTAAACCTGCCTATATTAGGCGAAAATTTTGAGATGTATTTATGTGGACGGTTCCAAATTTAATTACTCTATTCAGAGTAATCCTTATTCCTGTGTTTGTTGGTGTTTATTTTCTAGATTGGCGTTGGGCCCACGAAGCTGGCGCAGTTATTTTCTGGCTTGCGGCGATTACCGATTGGTTCGATGGCTACTTAGCTCGAAAACTTGAACAATCTACGCCTTTTGGTGCTTTCCTCGATCCTGTTGCCGATAAGCTTATTGTGGGGGCTGCATTATTAATGATTACCCACAGTTACGGTAGTTTATGGATCACTATTCCAGCCATTGCACTATTAGTGCGAGAAATTTATGTTTCTGCGCTAAGAGAGTGGATGGGACAAAATGGTGTGAGGGAAGCGGTAAAAGTGTCATTTATTGGCAAAGCAAAAACGACTGCGCAAATGTTAGCCATTATTGGATTATTATCTGGCCTTGAATCGTTTATGGGCATTCCACTTTATTGGGTAACCCTAGGACATATTTTACTTTATATCGCTGCAGTGCTGTCAATTTGGTCAATGATTATTTACTCTCGTGCTGCGTGGCCACACCTTAGTGCGGGTTTAAAAGATAAGATTTGATCGTCTATTGAACAATGTGAATAAAAATGTAGCAAACGATCACAAAATTGCATATTTCCTTGTTTTTCGTATTGACACTTTCAGCGTTACAGGTAGAATTCACCGCACATTTCGAGACGGCAACAACGAAACGAAATGTAAGACTTTAAATGCGGGAATAGCTCAGTTGGTAGAGCACGACCTTGCCAAGGTCGGGGTCGCGAGTTCGAATCTCGTTTCCCGCTCCAAAGTCTAGTATTACGGCGGAATGGCAGAATGGCTATGCAGCGGATTGCAAATCCGTGGATCTCGGTTCGACTCCGGGTTCCGCCTCCATAATGCTTTAATGCTACAACAGGTTTCTACGCCTGACACCCCAACCGAAAGGTTACCCCGATGCCCGGGTGGTGAAATTGGTAGACACAAGGGATTTAAAATCCCTCGTCAGTAATGACGTGCCGGTTCAAGTCCGGCCCCGGGCACCATTTTTTTGTCTTTCGACATCCAAATAAATAAATTCTCACTCAAAAATAAGCCAAAAATCAATCGCTTATCCCAGTTCTTAGTCTGTTTCGGTCTGAGCACGTCTTGCTATATCCAAAAATTTTAGTAACACTGAATGTAACACGGGCATAAATACGCATGGAGCGTGTTACATTAAATGGCTAGAACTACCACATCACTTAATTCTACTCAGGTCGAAAAAGCAAAGCCAAAAGACAAGGAATATAGTCTTGCAGATGGTCGCGGCCTGCTTCTCAGAATCAAGCCTAATGGCGTTAAAAAGTGGGTATTCAACTACCCTAAGCCATTTACTAAAAAGCGCTCTAATCTCACTGTGGGCTCATACCCTGATGTTTCGCTGGCAAGGGCCAGGGAGTTAAGGGAAGAGTATCGAGCATTGCTTGCCCAGGGTATTGATCCACATGAGCACAGGGAAGAAACACACCAGAAGAAGTCCGAAGCAATAAACAACACATTTGAATTGGTTGCGCGGCAATGGATGGGAATACACGCCACCAAGGTATCAGCTGGAACACTTGCTAATATTACCCGTTATTTTGAGAAGGACGTTTTCCCGCTGGTGGGTAAGCTGCCTATTGAACAACTCACTGCGCCCAAAGCTATTAAAGTTATCAATAAAATTGTGGGGCGTAACAGTCATGAGATAGCGCGTAAAGTCGCCAGGAGAATGAACAGCGTTATGACCTTTGCGGTCAATGCCGGTATTGTTCATCACAATCCGTTAGCAGGAATTCGGGAGTTGATACCTTCTACACGTGTAAAACACCAACCTTCTTTACCACCTGAGCACTTACCAACGCTCATGAAAGCAATTCGTTTTTCATCCGCCAAAATTGCTACACGTTGCCTGATTGAATTCCAGCTTCACACAATGGTTCGCCCTGGTGAAGCCTCCGAAGCGGAATGGTCAGAGATTGACGAAGAAAAAGGCGTATGGACCATACCGGCCACACGAATGAAGATGGAGCGGGAGCACATTGTGCCATTAACCCCGCAAGTGCTCGACATACTGGAAACAATGAAGCCGCTAAGCGCTCATCGCAAATTTGTTTTTCCATCAAACATCGATCCTAAAAAGCCAGCCAATCGGCAAACCGCTAATAAGGCGTTGCGGGATATGGGCTTTACCGGCCAACAAACCGCGCACGGTCTACGATCATTGGCTAGTACCACATTAAACGAACAGGCTTTTGATCATGATGTAATTGAAGCGGCACTTGCACACGTAGATGAAAACCAAGTGAGGTCAGCCTATAACCGGGCCCAGTACCTTGAACGGCGCAAAGTGATGATGAACTGGTGGTCTACTCATATAGAGAATGCGTTAGCTGGAAAAGCTACGGAAGCCGCCAGTAATATACTAGAAATGAAAAATGCGTAAAGCGCGTAATAAGCCCAGGGTAGCTCTTGTAAAGCCGGAACCTCATTTTTTGTTTCATAGTAAGCAACAAAAGACTGCTGCCTTTTTGATATAGGAGAATCGAATGGGAAAGAAAGTGAAAGCCGAGGGTAAGTCTCCGCATCTTGTTAATAAATGGGAAAACATTAGTCACTTTCTCGAAGTTTATCAGTTTGCTTATAAACTATCGGCACAAGAGCTAGAAGTAATAGAGAACTCTGGCGAAGTTCGACTCGATGATTTTCTTGATATTGAAAACGCAAAACGTTTTGAAGGTGCTTGGCAACATTTAATCAAACTTGGTCACTCTTTTGAATCGAGCGTTCAAACCGAGTCTAGCTTATATTCTTCTGTAGAATTGGAAAGAGCTGATACCGATGAAAAAATTGAGTCTGGCATTACGCCGCTAGGCGATTTTTTGGACTCTGTCAGTAACGGGTTGTACCCGCCACCTGAAATTATGAGAACAATTGCAGCATGCTTTAAATATTATTTAAATGCCAGGGGCAAGGTATCTTTAGAGCATATCTTCTTTGGAAGAGAGACGGTGGGAGTCGGCAATGAGTCAGCTAGGCGTTCCAAAGAAAATCTAATGAAGGGTTTTACTTTTCAATATCAATTTTTACTTCAGATTAGGCCACATCTGTCTCAACTCGAAATTGCCCAGGAGTTCTTGAATCATAGAGGGGCTGATGATACTGACCCGGAGAGCTTCTTGAGAAGTTGGAGACGATGGAGAAAAAGCAGTGAAGAGCAATCTTAGATATTTGACGCGGACAATTAATCGTTTTAAGTGTCCGTTATTTTGATTTTAAAAGCATTGATACTTGCCCTCAGACCAACACAGATGAGAGCAGATCATGACAGACATTACTATTCTACGATTACCGGACGTGCTGATTAAATCCGGTAGTAAACGATCAACACTTTGGCAGCACATCAAAGCAGGGCTATTTGTACCCCCAATCAAACTAGGTGGACGTTCTTCTGGCTTTATCAAGCACGAAGTTGACGCGATTATAGCCGCACATGCTGTAGGCATGGATGATACGAAAGTAAAAGAGCTCGTTATTAAGTTGGTGGAGAAGCGAAAAGAATCAGCTTCAAAGCTACTTCAAGAGCTTGTGGCAATGGGGGGCTAATCAGATGAAAGATGAAGCCACCCAAACGGGCAGCAACACCAAATCAGACACTCCCGATAATACAGCAACAATGCAGCCGCGCAAGATAGAACTATCCCTTTATTGGTTGCTTACCAAAGGCGCTAGGGGCCTGGTACAGCCAGAAGCACACACGCTTTACCGAGAGTCAGCGCTGCATACAACGATCAGTTCTTTGAAGCACGAAAAGGGTATTTATTGTATTTCAAAGCCAGACCTTGCAACGATAGTCCATCAATACCAAAAGCCATTTCACCGCTATTGGCTGGCGACTGATAAGGACAGGATAAAAGCAATTAATTTACTCAATTACTACCGCACCAAGAGAGGTTTGGAGAAAGCCAATTTTCCCGCCTGGCATGAATCAAGTGAAAAGGCAGCATAGCCCTTCGGGGGCTACTTTGTTTTGGGGGGATTATGGCGAAAAAATCAAACAGTAAAAACATGCTACCAAATGGTAGGACTGCTAAATCTCAGGACTATTTTTTTAGATTGCCGAAAGAATTATTCAAGTGCTCTGGTTATTTAGGCTTAAATAAGACTCAGAGAGCTTTGCTTATTGATTTATGTAGTCAATATAACATGAAGAATAACGGTAACTTATCGTTAGCGCCTAGTTTAATGGAACCCTTGGGATGGGATGAGAAGACAGTAAGAAGGAACAAAAAAGCGCTAATCGATAGCAAGTTGATTCGGGTGACAGGCCATAAGGAATTGAATAACTACAAGTATATGTACCTGTATGCGCTTTCCTGGCTTCCTGTAGATGATTGTAGTGAAAATCTTTACAGAGAAGCATTGAACGAACCAAAGAAGTCTCTTCGATTTTAAGGGGGACATATAGCCCGTTCGAAATTGAATTTAAACAGGCTCTAAGCCCGATTGAAGCGGCAAAAAACATTGTATTTTAGCTTTGAAGGGGGCTCTTAGCCCCGTTCATGAGGCAAAATTATGATTTTTAAACAGGCTCTCAGCCCTACCTTCTCATATATCTGCCATAGGCGCTTTGTGCTTAAGGGTTTCAAAAAGCTTCTAAAGTTCTATGCCACCGAGGTATGTTAAAAAGTCGAATCCGACTAAAAAACCAGTCGAATCTGACTACTGAACAGTTACCCAAATACGGGTATACGTTAAAAAATTAATAGAACAATCATCAAGGAACTAATACAAAACAGCTAAAAGAGGGCAGGGTTATGAATACAGAAATCGATCCGGCAGTTTTCCGTAAGCGCCAGGTTAACGCCCTTAAAGCGCATTACAAAGCCTGTTTTGATAGCTATCAGCAGTGGGCCGACACTGGCTATCAATACCCGCAACCAAATACGCCGCCGTTTCCTGAAATATGTCGGGGGATGAAGTGTGGCGCTAAAACTCGCAGCGGCCACCCGTGCAAGAATGACGGTACAAGTTATAGTAACGGGCGCTGTAAGTTTCATGGTGGGGCCAGTACAGGCCCAGTAACCAAAGAGGGTAAAAACAAATCAGCAGCAAATGGTATTAAACGCAAGCGAGAAAACTCCACCAGCTGATAAACTCCATGTTACTACTGATCAAAACCGAAACAGCAAAGCCCATGAATGGTTGATAAAAGTTGACATTAAAATGCTACAGTTGCACGTAATAGAAGAGCAATAAAAATTTATAGTGTTAGCGACACTGGATGGCTGTCTTGTACGTGATATGGACATTTCCTATTTTTTCCTATGAAAACACAGAATGTGGTTTTTCAGGGGAAACGGGTGTTAGTATGAAGTCTCAGTAATAAGCTGTTAGAGCTATTAAGGATAAAATGAGCGTCTTAAAACGACTAATTGGGTCAAATACATCGAAACCAAAGCATCCGATAGCGCCTGGTGCTCAAGACTTTATTGATGGAAAGAAAGATACGCTTACATTTGCGGACGTAGACCCAGAAGGGGCCGCCCTTTTTCAAGGCTTTCAAAAAGCGATGGTACTTAAGAAAGAGGGAAAGTTTCGTGAAGCTGAAACGTTACTTTTGAAGTCAACTAACCCGTCATCAATCTACAAAGGTCATTACAAAGAATTATTTAAAATATGGCGAAAACACAATAGAGACGAGTTAAAAGCTAATAAGTTTGAAGATGTCGAATCTAGAGTGTTAAATATGATTAGATTAGATGAGGAAATGATAAAAACAATGCTGCTCTATTGGGGGGGGCAGCAGAAAAGAAAACTTCCATCAGATTATTTTGACAAGGATAGAAACATCCTTATAAGTGACGCCAAAGCATTGAAAAAGGCTGCTGAATCGCTTGGGAACAAGAATAATGTGGTATTGGCTGAGAAACTATTAAAGAAATTCAAAACGCTATAGCTCTAATAATCACATTAAGTCGGTCGCAAGCTCCCAGGGACAGTAATACGTGGGCTCTGTCGCTTTGCTCGGACTTTATCCTACGTGTTACTGCTCTTATGTGGGTGTTATAACTCGAGGAAATATTCGCTTGCTTTATAAGTATCTAGATCCGGAAAGAATAGACGTTCTTTCTTCAAGCCATATTCGTTTCACACAACCGGCTGATTTTAATGATCCATTTGAATTTCGGCCTGTGATTTCATCTGCAATATCGAAAGATGAAATGGATGCAGCAATTGAGCGTGAATTAGAGAAAATGGTGCAGGAGAAAATCCAAAATATTCCCGCTGTAATACGGAGCCAAATTACTCCTTCTCAGTTGGAATCGATAACACGTCAGCTTTATAAAGACCATTGGCCATATCTAAAAGAACAATTTAAAAAAATGGGAAGCGAGGCATCTAGGATTTTCATCGACAAGGCGAATACCTTAATCGGTGTTCTATCTCTTACAGAAAGCAACAACAATATTTTAATGTGGTCTCACTATGCACGCTCACACAAAGGCTTCTGTGTAGGGTTCGATACTAATTCAGATTTTTTTAATAGAAAAAGAAGTGATGTCGATGAGTTTTATCATCTCAGAGAGGTTAAATATGATAAAGCCAGGCCTAATAAATTGATAAGCCAATTAAATGCCGTAAATATGTTTTTAACCAAATCTATCGATTGGGAGTATGAAAAAGAGTGGCGAATGTGTTCGGTACTAGAGGACTGTGATAAGACCATTGATAGTAAACCCTATCCAATACACCTTTTTAAATTTCCAGAATCTGCGGTCAAGGAAGTTATCTTGGGTGCATGTATGGAAAATAGTGTTAAAGACAATTTGCTATCACTCGTACGAGATAAGTATGCTCACATTTCGGTTAAACAAGCAAAGGTCTCAAGTGAAGAATTTAGCATTGGGTTTGTTGATTTATAATAAGGCGCTTTATGTCTGCTGATGCCGTTCGCAACTCGTTGAAAGGCCGAAGCGTACGCAGGCCGTGTGAAAACTCATATTTATGATTGCTGCTTCAAATAGAACGATATAGTAATTCTGAGGGCACTAACATTTTTGGATAAGTGTCGCCACAACTCTCATGTCTTCATTGCAGATATGAGACCGCTAACGCCCATGATATTCATCATTCTTT